>DATETZ010000020.1:0-20322 GCA_035283385.1 Hyphomicrobiaceae bacterium | reverse complement strand
GCGCGCAACATCGAGGAGGGCGGCTCGCTGACGATCATCGCCACCGCGCTCATCGACACCGGCTCGCGCATGGACGAGGTTATCTTCGAGGAGTTCAAGGGCACCGGCAACTCCGAGATCATTCTCGACCGCAAGGTGTCCGACAAGCGCGTGTTCCCGGCCATCGACGTGTCGCGCTCCGGCACGCGCAAGGAGGACCTGCTGGTACCCAAGGATCAGCTCAAGAAGGTCTATGTGCTGCGCCGCATCCTCAATCCGATGGGCACGATGGACGCCATCGAGTTCCTGATCGACAAGCTGCGTTCGACCAAGACCAACGGCGAATTCTTCGGCTCGATGAATACCTAGAGCGGGGTTCGTTCACCGCACGTCGCGCGAGCCGGGAGCGGTGAGCTCTCGCCCGCCGACGGCACGCGTCATTCGGCCGGGCCCGCCGGCGCCGGCCTCGTCACGAGAGCGTCCGGCTGGCCGCTGCCGGGCTTGTAGGTGAAGGGAAAGACCAGCTGCTGGAGATAGGACTTCGGGAACTCCGGCATGTCGTCGATGCCCATGTCGTTGGCCTTGATCGGCCGCGGGGGCTCGGGCACGTAAGTGCCGAGCAGACGGTCGCCCAACGTCAGAAAGAGGGCGAAATTGCAGTCGCCTTCCTTGCCCCAATTGACATGGTGGAGGTGGTGGATGGGCCCGATCGAGAGCAGCCCCCGGAATGGGCCGAGCGCGTAGTCGACATTCGAATGTTGAAGAATGAGCTGAATTGAGACCGCAAAGCCCAGCAGGACCGCGATCTCGAGCGGCATGCCGAGAAGTACGAGCGGGGCCGTGCCGAGCGCCATGTCGAGCATCTGATGGAGGGGGTGGCGCACAAGGCCGTTGAATCCATAGAGCCGCGAGACACCGTGGTGGACGGCATGGAGGCGCCACAGGATCGGCCAGCGGTGGCTCAGATAGTGGATGATCATGAACGCCAAGTCGGCGATCACGATCGCCATCAGAAGCTGAATTGGGAGAGGCCATTCGCGCGGCCAGAGCCCGATCAGGCTTCCCGGCTTGAGTTCGAACAGCCAGGACACGAGCGGAATCATCAGCACGCCGGCGAGGCTGCTGCTCTCGTAGACGATTGCGTGCCAGACATTCGCGCCGGCATCGCCGTGTGAATGGTTCCACTCTTCGTGGCAGGGCAACGCCCGCTCAGCGAGGAAGGACGCCGCGAAGGCGATGGCGAGCAATGGAGCCAGCCACGCGTACGAGTGTCCGCTGGCCACGACATAGTAGGCCGCGCCGTTCAAGCCGAGGATCATGAATGGCACGTACGCAAACCGCGCCAAGTAGACCTGGAGCCCGGACATCTCGTCACCTTTGAGCCGCAGCGCCGGAGGGGCTTTAAAACGTCCGGCGCCGGACCGCAGTTCAAGTTTAGTTCGATGCGTTAAGTACCGATAGCATCACGTGTTCTCAAGTGGCTGCTGCGCGCGAAACACTCGATTCAGTTTATAACGCTGCTCTTCGCATAATCAAAGCCTTACGAAGCTCCTCGGGATCGTGGATCGGCGCCGAGCACTGCGGGCCGGAACAAACGTAGGCCGCAGAGTCCTCGGTGGCCGCGACTTTATCGGCTACGCCCTGCGGCCCCCCCTTGCAGCCGTGCGCGACGACAATCTCCAAAGCCCCCGGCAAGGAGATTGTGCCGAGCACGGCCTCGAGCGGCGGAGCGGCGGACGGTTCGCCGGCGACAATAACGACATGCTGAGGGGCGATAAGATCCATGGCTGCACTGAGGAGGCCGGCGTGACCGAGCAGATTGCGCGCCAAGTCGCCTGAGAACGCGCGGACGATTTGACCCGCGCGCTCCCAGAAGCGGGTTTGGCCGGTGAGCGCGGACAGGGCGGCAAGGTTCGAGATCATGACGGCGTTGGCATTGGGTGTGGCGTCGTCGTGGGCCGAGCGCATGCGCACGATGATATCGCGGGCGTCGTCGGCCGTCATCGCGTACCCGCCTGGCTCCGCAAGCCAGTAATGCCGCTCGAGGACGTCGGTCCAGGTTTGGGCCGACGCGACATAGCCCTCGTTCGCCGTCGCCTCGTAGAGGCGAAGCGCCGCCCAGATCATGTTTGCGTAGTCGCTTGCCGCGGCCGATGCCTTGGCGCGGCCGCCGCGCCAGGAGTGCAAGAGGCGGCCGTCGATGCTCATCTCTCTATCGATGAAGGAAAAGGCGCGCTCGGCGGCGGCGAGCCAGTCCGGCCGGCGGAACACACGGGCGGCCCGGGCCAGCGCCGCGATCATGAGCCCGTTCCAATCCGCGAGCACCTTGTCGTCCCAGCCCGGCCGCACGCGGCTCGCGCGCGCTTCGAGAAGCTTGTGGCGCAGCCGGGCCAGCCGGCGCTCCTCCGCCTCGGTCCCGGGCTCGAGAGCTGCGAGGCGGTTCAGGATCGTCCGGCCCTCGAAGTTCCCGTCCCGCGTCACGTCGTAGACCTGTGCGAAGCGCTCGCCATCCTCGGCGCCGAGCACGCCGGCGATCTCGTCTCGCGACCAGAGGTAGAACTTTCCTTCCTCGCCCTCCGAGTCGGCATCGAGCGAGGCCGCGAAGCCGCCGCCCTCGGCGATCATCTCGCGGCAAAGCCAATCCACCGTCTCGGCGACGCGCGCCTCGAAAAGCGGGTTCTTCGTCTCGCGCCAGACCTCGGTCATGAGGTCGATCAGGAGCGCGTTGTCGTAGAGCATCTTCTCGAAGTGCGGCACGAGCCAGCGCTCGTCGACCGAGTAGCGGGCGAAGCCGCCGCCCAAGTGATCGTAGATGCCGCCCTGGCAAATGTGGACGAGGGTGGTCTCGACCGCGGCCTTGGCCGGCTCGTGCCGGTAGCGGATAGCTCCGCGCCACAGCAGCCAGAAGAAGCTCCACTGCGGGAACTTGGGCGCGCCGTCGACGCCGCCATGGACGGGATCGACGGCGCGCACCATTTGCTGGACGAGATCGCGCAGCAGCGTGTCGGTGATCTCGGGTCCCTTCTCGCCGTCCTCAATTCGCGCCAGCTCCGCCGTCAAGACCTCGGCGTTGTTGGCGACTTTGTCGGGCTCCTGCCGGTAGATCTCGGCCACGCGCCGCAGCACGTCGACGAATGCCGGGCGGCCCCACTGGCTCTTGTTCGGAAAGTAGGTTCCGCCCCAGAACGGGCGTGCATCGGCGTCGAGAAACATGGTCAGAGGCCAGCCGCCCGGCTGGCCGAGGCGGTGCAGGGCTCCCATGTAGATGGCGTCGACGTCGGGGCGCTCCTCGCGGTCGACCTTTATGCTTACGAACAGCTCGTTCATCACGGCCGCCGTGGCCTCGTCCTCGAAGCTCTCGTGCGCCATGACGTGGCACCAGTGGCAGGCGGCGTAGCCGATCGACAGCAGGATCGGCTTCCCGGTCCGCTTGGCTTCCTCGAGCGCCTCCGGCCCCCAGGCCCGCCAGTGGACGGGGTTGTCCTTGTGCTGGAGGAGATAGGGGCTGGTCTCGCGATGCAGAAAGTTTTCGCTCATTGTCGGCTCCGGGGCGGGGCGACATTGTGCGCCCCGCCCGATACCAGTACTCGAACCAGAACGCACATTTCGAGCAAATCTCCGCCATGACCGACACAATGCAGCCGACGATCTTCGCGCTCTCGAGCGCGCCGGGCCGGGCCGGCGTGGCGATTGTGCGCGTGTCGGGCCCCGAGGCCGGGACGGTGCTCAACGTGATGGCGCCGTCGCGGCCGAAGCCGCGCATGGCGGCCGGGCGCGCGATCCGGCACCCCACGACCGGCGAGACGCTCGACCGGGGTATCGTGATCTGGTTTCCGGCCCCGAAGAGCTTCACCGGGGAGGACGTGGCCGAGCTGCAGCTTCACGGCGGGCGCGCCGTGGTCAAGGCCGTGCTCGAAGCGCTCGGCCACGTGCCCGGCTCCCGGCTCGCCGAGCCGGGCGAGTTCGCGCGCCGGGCGTTCGAGAACGGCAAGATCGACCTCGCCGAGGCGGAGGGCCTCGCCGATCTGATCGATGCCGAGACGGAGGCTCAGCGGCGCCAGGCGCTGCGCCAGGCCTCGGGAGAGTTATCCGGTCTTTACGAGGGATGGCGGAGTGCTCTCATCGACGCCATCGCGCTCACGGAGGCCGCAATCGATTTCTCCGATGAGGCCGACGTCGAGCGGACGACCTTCGACCAGGCGCGCGAGGTCGTGGCCGCGCTCGAGCCTGCCGTTCGCCGCCACCTCGACGACGGACACCGCGGAGAAATCGTGCGCGAGGGCTTCCACGTGGCCCTCATCGGGCCGCCGAACGTCGGCAAGTCGAGCCTCTTGAACGCGCTCGCGCGCCGCGATGCCGCGATCGTCTCGGAGGAGGCGGGCACGACGCGGGACGTGATCGAGGTGCGCCTCGACCTCGACGGGTTGCCGATCGTGCTCTCGGACACGGCCGGCATCAGGGAGACGGCGGCGCGGATCGAGCAGGAAGGGATCCGGCGAACGCTGCGCACGGCCGAGCAGGCCGACCTGATCATTTGGCTGATGGATGCGCATGAGCCTCATGCGGCGCTCCCCGACGAACTCAGGGACTACGCCGACCGCACGCTCTCGGTGCTCAACAAGGTGGACCTCCTGCCAGGCGGGTCTCCCCCGACCCTCCCCGACGACATGATCGCGATCTCGGCAACGACCGGCGAAGGCTTGGCCAACTTGACACGCCGTTTGGCGGCGATCGCCGCCGAGCGGATCGGCTCGCATGAGGATTGGGCGATCACGCAGGTCCGGCATCGGCGGCTGATCGAGGCCACCGCCGAAAGCCTAGAAGCGTTCCTCGGCGGCGATGCGAGGCAGATCGAGCTGCGCGCCGAGGACCTGCGGCGGGCTGCGGACGCCTTGGGCCGCATCACCGGCCGGGTCGACGTCGAGGATGTGCTCGATCACGTGTTCAAGCGCTTTTGCATCGGCAAGTGAGGCCGTTTCACGTGAAACGAAGCGTGATCTATTGCGAATTTGACGGTTTGGAGGGGGGCTCGGTCCACAACTGCATGTTCAGCGCGTCGCCGATCACCGAGAAGATGGCGCTCAGGAAATCTGCCGCGCTGCGGGCCAGGCGACCCTGGCATTTGAGGGCCAGCGCGTCGAAATAATCCTCGAGCCAATAGAACGCGACATGCATCACTTCTTCTCCGTCCGAGAAGTAAGCCACACCACCCGTTACGATTCACTTAACGATTGATCTAACGCGAGAATAGGGCCCGAATAGGGCCACGGCATCGGGGGCTTGCTGATCGCGGGATGCAGTCAGCGCGAGGCTCGCGCAGGCTTCCTCGAGATGAGATTTTTATCTCTGGTCCCCGGTTGGACTTGGGCCCTATTCCCGGGTACCTACTGGCGCCATGTCGCACCTCTCATTCGATGTGATCGTCGTCGGCGGCGGGCATGCCGGCTGCGAGGCCGCGGCCGCAGCCGCCCGCATGGGCGCGCGCACGGGGCTCGTCACCCATTCCTTTGCGACCATCGGCGAGATGTCGTGCAACCCCGCGATCGGCGGCCTCGGCAAGGGCCATCTCGTGCGCGAGATCGATGCTCTCGACGGCCTTATGGGGCAGGTGGCGGATGCAGCCGGCATCCAGTTCCGCCTTCTGAACCGCTCGAAGGGACCGGCCGTGCAGGGCCCGCGCGCCCAGGCCGACCGCAAGCTTTACCGGCAGGCGATGCAGCGGGCGATCCGCGACACATACAACCTCACGGTGATCGAAGGCGGCGTCGAGGATCTGATCGTCGACGGCGCGCGGGTCGGGGGTGTTGTCACGGCCGACGGGCGGCGCCTCAGCGCCGGAGCGGTGGTGCTGACGACCGGCACCTTCCTCAACGGCCTGATCCACATGGGCGAGACGAAAATTCCCGCCGGCCGCGCGGGCGAGGCGCCCGCCCTCAAGCTCTCTGCGCGGCTTTATGGGCTCGGGCTGCGGATGGGGCGCTTGAAGACGGGCACGCCGGCCCGCCTCGACGGCCGGTCCATCGATTGGCAGGGCCTCGAGCGGCAGGCGGGTGACGACGATCCGGTTCCATTCTCGTTCTTGACCGGCGAGATCAAGAACCCGCAGATCGCGTGCGCCATCACGGCGACCACTCCGGCAACGCACTCAATCATCCGCGCCAATCTCCATCGCGCGCCCATGTACTCGGGCCAGATCGAGAGCGCCGGGCCCCGCTACTGCCCCTCGATCGAGGACAAGGTGGTGCGCTTCGCGGACCGGGTCTCGCACCAAGTGTTCCTCGAGCCCGAGGGCCTCGACGACGACACGATCTATCCCAATGGCGTCTCCACGTCGCTGCCCGCAGGGGTGCAGGAGGCGTTTCTGCGCACCATGCCGGGGCTCGAGACGGTCGTAATCAAGCGGCCAGGCTATGCCATCGAGTACGACTACGTGGATCCGCGCGAGCTGAAGCCCACACTCGAGGTGAGGTCGCTTGCGGGCCTGTTTCTAGCCGGCCAGATCAACGGCACCACGGGCTACGAGGAGGCCGCCGCCCAGGGCATCGCGGCCGGCATCAACGCGGCACTCGAGGCCGGCGGGGCGGGCCGCGAGCTGGTCGTGTCCCGGACCGAGGGCTATCTCGGGGTGATGATCGACGACCTCGTGACGCGCGGCGTGACCGAGCCCTACCGCATGTTCACCTCCCGCGCCGAGTACCGCCTGAGGCTCAGGGCCGACAACGCCGATCAGCGCCTGACGCCGACGGGCATCGATATCGGGTGCGTGACAGAAGGGCGGCGGGCGGTATTCGCCCTCAAGGCCAAGGCGCTCGCGGACGGCGAAAAGCTGCTCGAGACGCTCACCCTGACGCCGACCGAAGCGGCCCGGCACGGCCTCGGCATCAACAAGGACGGGCGGCGGCGCACGGCCTTCGAGTTGCTGGCGCATCCGGGTGTCGACCTCGCGCGCCTGCGCGGCATCTGGGGCGAACTCGGCAGCCTGGACCGGTGCATCGCCGGCCAGCTCGAGGTCGATGCGCGCTACGCGGCCTACGTCCGGCGCCAGGATGTCGACGTGGAGGCACTGCGGAAGGATTCCGCGGTCGCGATCCCGGACGACTTCGATTACGGGGTCCTGCCGAGCCTGTCGGCCGAGGTGCGCGAGAAGTTGGAGGTGCACCGGCCGGCGACCCTTGCCCAGGCGAGCCGCATCGAGGGCATGACCCCTGCCGCGCTGCTGCTGCTGCTGGCCTACGTCAGAAAACCGGCGCAGCGGAAGCGGGCGTGATGGCGAGCGCCCGGCGGCCGACCCGCATCCTCGGCCCCATCTCCGGCCCCAGATCGTTCGCGGAGGCGTTCGGCGTTTCACGTGAAACGCTCGACCGGCTCGAAATCTACGAGGACGTGCTCAAGCGCTGGCAGAAGGCAGTGAACCTCGTCGGGCCCGGGACGCTAGACCAAGTCTGGCACCGCCACTTCGCCGATTCGGCCCAGCTGCTCTGGTTTGCGCCGAAGGAGGCCGAGGCGTGGCTCGATCTCGGATCGGGGGCCGGGTTTCCGGGGCTCGTCGTGGCGATACTGCTCGCGGAGCAGGGGCAAGGGAGGGTGACACTCATCGAGAGCGATCGGCGCAAGGCGGCGTTTCTGAGCGAGGTCGCGCGCCGGACCGGCGTGCCTGTGGAGATTTGTTGCGAGCGGATCGAAAAAACCGCGACTCAGGCTAAGTTTGCGCCCGTTGACGTGATCACGGCGCGGGCGCTAGCACCGCTCGATCGGCTTCTCGGTCTCGCGTGCCCGTTTTTCGGGGACGGCACCGTCGCGCTGTTCCTGAAGGGACGCGGGATCGAAGGCGAGATCGGCGACGCTTCGAGAGCCTGGACGTTCGAGCACGCGCTCGAGGCGAGCCTCACCGAGGCCGAGGGGCGCATCGCCGTGATCCGGAATTTGCACGCCAAGGCTTTGCCCAACAAGACGGAGGATTGACCCCGTGACCGGCCTCAGCACTGGAGTCTCAAGGCTCAGGGTTCTCGCGATCGCCAACCAAAAGGGAGGCGTCGGCAAGACGACCACGGCCATCAATCTCGGGACGGCGCTTGCCGCCGTCGGCGAGCGCGTGCTCGTGATCGACTTCGATCCGCAGGGCAACGCGTCGACGGGTCTCGGGATCGCGCTCGAGACGCGTATGAAAACGTCGTATGACGTGATGACGGGTGCCGCCGGTCTGCTCGAGGCGGCGGTGCCGACGGCGATCCCCGGGCTTCATGTCGTGCCGGCGAACTCCGACCTGGTCGGGCTCGAGACGAGCTTGATGAGCGACGTGAGCCGGCCGTTCAAATTGCGCGATGCGGTCGCGGCGCTGGTCGGGCAGCTGCGCGCGCGGCCCGCGGACGCCCAATTCAACTACGCGCTGATCGACTGTCCGCCGTCGCTCAACCTGCTCACTCTCAACGCGCTCGCGGCGGCTCACGCCGTGCTGGTTCCCGTGCAATGCGAGTTCTTCGCCCTCGAAGGCATCTCCCAGCTCAAGGAGACGATCGACCAGATCCGGGCGGCGCTCAATCCCGGCCTCGAGATTCAGGGCGTGGTACTCACCATGCACGACGCACGAACCACGCTTTCGAAGGAGGTTGCGGAGAACGTGCGCGCGTTCTTCGGCCCCAAGGTCTACGAGTCCGTGATCCCGAGAAATACGCGGGTCGCGGAGGCGCCCTCGCACGGCAAGCCGATCCTGCTCTACGACTACGACTGCGCGGGAAGCCAAGCCTACATCCGGCTTGCCACCGAGATCATCGAGCGCGAGCGCCAGACGAAGGCCGCGTGAGGGCTCTCGCCGCCGTGAAATGGGGGACACCGACACCATGAACGTAGCAGTGCCGAAGAGCCGTCTTGGGCGGGGCCTCGCCTCGCTGATCGGGGAGGCGCCGGCGAACGAGCCGCGGCTTCCCGCCGAGGGCGAGCAGCGTGTGGTTGCGATCGATCATCTGCGCAGCGGGAGATTTAATCCGCGCAGGGATTTTCGCGAGGAGGAACTCGCCGAGCTAGCAGAGTCGATCCGCACCAAAGGTCTCGTTCAGCCGATCATCGTGCGCCGCGATGCGGCCGATCCCTTGGCGTACGAGATCGTCGCCGGAGAGCGGCGCTGGCGGGCGGCGCAGAAGGCGGGGCTGCACAGCGTCCCTGTGATCGTGCGCGAGCTGACCGACAAGGAGGTGCTCGAGCTCGCCATCATCGAGAACGTGCAGCGCGCCGATCTCAACGGGATCGAGGAGGCGACGGGCTATCGCGAGCTGATCGAGCGCTTCGGCTACAGCCAGGAGCAGGTCTCCGAGATCATCGGCAAGAGCCGCAGCCACGTCGCGAACACGCTCCGTCTCTTGAAGCTGCCTCAGCCCGTGCAGGCCTTCGTTCAAGACGGCAAGCTGACCGCGGGCCACGCGCGCGCGCTGGTCGGTCGGGCGGACGCGGCCGATCTCGCGCGGCGCATCATCGACGAGGATCTCAACGTGCGCGAGGTGGAAGCGCTGGTCCAGGAGGGCGGCTCAGGTCAAGAGGCGGCGACCATCCGGCGCGGGCGCGAAAAGGATCCCGACACGCGGGCCTTCGAGAGGGAGCTCGAGGACTCGCTCGGGCTCAAGGTCGAGATCAAGCGGGGCTCGGGCGAGACCGGAAATCTCGTCATCAAGTACGGCAACTTCGATCAGCTCGAGTATATCCGCATGCGGCTGGTCGGGATGCCCGGCGGGTGAGGGAAACGGGCTCCGCGCAAAAGGTGGCGGAGCCCGTGCAGGGCGAGCGGCAGAGCCGCTCAGGGTGCCGTCGACGGACGGGTTCGATCGGAACGCTCAGAATCGGGTGTGAAATCGGGTCCGGGCTCTTGCAGCTCGGGCGAGCGCCATCGCCCGACGTGAGCCGCGAAGCTGGCTCGGATGAGACGCAACTCGATCTCGGCATCAGCCAGAAGATCGTCGCACTTCACGCTGTACCGGTCACGCTCCAGATCCATGGGAAGCCCTCACAACCGGTCGAGGCGGTGCAGCCTGGCGGGCGCAATGACGCACGGGCTGGGGGAGGGAATTGAGCGGGCAGAAAGTCGGAATGGCGCCGCCGGGCGGCCTCGCGAGCGCGAGACTGCTTGCGCAGCCGCCGTGAGGCCGACTCGAGCCATGCGCCGACGCATCCAACTCAACTCTCTGCCCGCCGCCCAACAGTTAGCACGGGCAGGCAGTTGTATGTGGAAAACTCCTATTGCAGACTGGAATAGGTGTTTCGTGTGTCGTGTGAGCAACTGCAGCATGGACCGCCAGGGAGGCGGCTCGGCGGCGAGAGCGCGGTCCCGGAACTGAGGCGGCTCTTCACGGAGGCTCGACTTTCGCTTGACGGGCCAGCGCCCGGTTGCTGGACTGGCCCGGGCGAACGGCCGATCGCCTGCCAGAGAACGAAGATGAGCGACGATGTGCTGGGGCGGCTCGCGGCGGCGATTCATGCCCGCCGGCTTGAAAGCGCCGAGACCTCCTATACACGCCAGCTTCTCGACGCGGGACCGGAGCGGTGCGCGAAGAAGCTCGGCGAGGAAGCCTTGGAGACCGTCATTGCCGGTGCGTGCCAGGATGCGGACGCGCTGAAGGCGGAGGCAGCCGATTTGCTCTACCACTTGCTGGTGCTGCTCGAGGCGCGCGGGGTCGCGCTCGCCGACGTGCTCGAGGTGCTCGAGCGGCGCGAGGGCGTGTCGGGGCTAGCGGAGAAGGCAGCCCGCGCCGGACGCCGGCCATGAGCACCAAGCCCGTGTTCAATCCTGCGGGTGGGGCGTCGCCGCTCGATCTGATCACGCAGCCGAGCGATCTCCAGTTTTCGCCGTATCGGATCTTCTCCCGCCGGGACTGGGCCAAGCTGCGCGCGGATACGCCGATGACCCTGCTTCCGAACGAGCTCGAGCAGCTGTCGGGCCTGCTCGAGGAGCTGTCGGTGGAGGAGGTCGAGGAAATCTACCTGCCGCTGTCGCGCCTGCTCAATCTCTACGTCGCCGCCTCCCAGCAGCTTCACGCCGTGACCTCGACATTCCTCGGCCGCACCGACGGCAAGGTGCCGTTCATTTTTGGCGTCGGCGGGTCGGTTGCGGTGGGCAAGAGCACCACGGGCCGCGTGCTGAAGGCGCTGCTGGCACGCTGGCCGGACCACCCGCGCGTCGATCTCATGACCACCGACGGCTTTCTGTTGCCCAACCGCGAGCTCGAGCGGCGCGGGCTGATGGAGCGCAAGGGGTTTCCCGAGAGCTTCGACACGGCACGGCTCTTGAACTTCCTGGCGGATGTGAAGTCGGGCAAGGAGTATGTCGAGGCGCCGGTCTATTCACATTTCCACTATGACATCCTCCCGCGCCAGAAGACGGTCATCGAGCGGCCCGACATACTGATCGTGGAGGGTCTCAACGTGCTGCAGCCGGCGCGGCTGCCGAAGGGCGGAGAGGCGATCCCGTTCGTGTCCGACTTCTTCGATTTCTCGATCTACATCGATGCCGATCCGGCCGTGATCGAGGATTGGTACGTCACACGGTTCATGCGGCTCAGAAGCACGGCCTTTCGCGATCCCGCCGCCTATTTCCACCGCTACGCCAGCCTTTCCCACGAGGCTGCGCAGGAACGGGCCCTCAAGATCTGGCGCACGACAAATCTCAAGAATCTCGAGGAGAATATCCTGCCGACGCGCCAGCGCGCGAGCCTCATCCTGCGCAAGACCGCCAACCACAAGGTCGACTCAGTCGCACTGCGCAAGCTTTGATGCCGCCAAAAAAAGCGGCCGCTTGGGGGCGGCCTGAAGGTCGTCTGGTTTTAGGCTGAGACTTACTGGTGCAGGGTTTTGCTAGTGCAGGGTCTTTCGGACGTCCGGACTCGCGCGGCAGAACGCCAGCGCCAACTCGTTGAACTCCACGTGCTGCCGCAACGCGGCCGCGACCTCGGGCCTTCGCAAGACGCTCCCGGCCGCCGCGATCTGGGCTTCGACCATGGCGCCGACCGCCGTCAGGCCGAGGCCATACCACGCCGCAAACCAGGCGATGGCCTCCGCCGGCAAGGGCAGCGGAAAGGCCTGAAACTCGCGACCGCCGACAGCCGCAGCTCTCGAGCGCGGCGGCGCAGAATTGCTCCGGTGCGGCGCCTTCTGGGCCTGCAACGGGAGCGAGCACGGGGCCGCCTCGGCGCTTTGGGAACGCCCCGGGATCGCGGGTCTCTGGGTCTGAACCTTGTCGTCTCGGAGATTGCCCATCAGCTCCTCGCGAGCCGTGCGAAACTTGTCGCGCAGGCGGCGCACCGACGAGGGATCGGAAAAGCCGATCGCCTTGATCGCGGTCGTGGGTTTCAAAGTGGGATCGGCTTTGAGCAGCAGGGCAATTGCGGCCAGGTGCACCCGGTCATCGAGACCGCTGCCTTTGGGACGGCCGCGGCCGGCCTTGGCGTGAGACATACGAGCGACCTTCGGAGTTACGATTCGGTCGCTTGAAGAATCCGGCGAAACGTCCCGCGTTCCAAGGAGAAAAAATGAGGCCGCCTGAAAAAACGGTAGGAACTCACTAGAAATGTTGCCGAAAATCCATCTCGCCTTGTATGTCAAGAGAACAAATGCGGGCTTTCTCCATACAACCAGTCGGGAAATGGAAAAACTTTACGGTTGAAAATTGGATCGATTACGGCGTTTCAATTTATTAGGCCGCGCATTCGCGCGAGATGGGCAAGGCGCGCCTCGGGCCTCGCGCCGATATGACCGATAATCTCCGCTGCGGCAAAGCTGCCGAGCCGCCCGGCGGCTGCCATATCGCGCCCATGCGAAAGGCCATAGAGGAATCCAGCGGCATAAAGGTCGCCGGCACCCGTGGTGTCGACCACTTTGACGGATTCGATCGGGACCACGGTGGTCTCGCCTTTAGCGACAATGACTGACCCTTTTTCGCTGCGGGTCAGAACGGCTAGCTCGGTGTCCGCGGCAGCACGGCGCAACGCCTCGTCGAAGCTCGTTGTCTCGTAGAGCGCGGTGATCTCGCTTTCGTTCGCGAACAAGATGCCGATCCCCGAGCGGATGAGCTCGAGGAATTCTGCCCGGTGGCGATTGACGCAGAACGAATCCGACAAGGTCAGCGCGACCGTGCGGCCGGCGGAGGCCGCAATCGAGACCGCTTGCCGGAAGGCGGCCTTCGCCTCCGGACGATCGAACAGATAGCCTTCGAGATAAACAATGCTGGCGGCCGCGATCAGGTTGGGATCGACCTCGCCGTGATCGAGGTCCGTGCTGATGCCGAGGAACGTGTTCATCGTCCGCTGGCCGTCCGGCGTGACCAGGATCAGCGAGCGCGACGTCGGCGCCTTGCCGGTCACGAGCTCGGTCTGGTAGCTGACGCCCGCGCCGCGGATATCGTGACGGAAGATGCGGCCGAACTCGTCCTCGGCGACTTTGCCGATGAAGGCGGCGCGGCCTCCGAAGGAGGCGAGGCCGACCATGGTGTTGGCCGCCGATCCGCCCGAGATCTCGATCGCCGGCCCCATGGCGTTGTAAAGGGAGGTGGCGGTTGCGGCATCGATGAGGCGCATATGGCCTTTGATCGCGCCGTGGCGGGCGAGGAACGCATCGTCGCAGCGACTGATGATGTCGACGATCGCGTTACCGATGGCGATGACGTCGTATTTGATCGCATCCATATCGCTCTCGCGCTTTTGAGCGCGCACTATAAGCACGCGGAAGCGGCACGCAAGAACGGCATTTGACCGCGGTGGATAGAGTCAGCTGCGGAGCGTGGAGCGGGCGCGCGCGGCAAGCTCGGCCAGGCCCATCACGAGACGCTCTGCCAGCGCCTCCTCGAGCGCGCTCGAAAGGCGGGATGCCTTGAGCGTGGCCGAGATCGCGCGCAGGGCCTCGGCAAGGCGCTCGCTGGTCCACGCGCGGCACTGTGCGGCGAACGCGTCCTTGTGCTTGAAATAGAGCGGGGGGCGAAGCTGGCGCAGTGCGTCCTCGAGCGGGCGCCCCTGATCCATGGCCGCCCGCACCCGGTGCAGGCGCTGGAAATGGCGCTGTGTTGCGGCAACGATCGCTTGCGGACTTTCACCGGCGGCAACCGCGCGGCCGAGCTCGGCGACGGCACGCACCGCGTCCCCCGATGCCGCCGCGAGAAAAATGCGCTCGAGCGCAAGCTCCGATGCATCGCCGACGATGGCCTCGATGTCGCCGGCGGCGATTTCCGTCTTTCCCGCGCAGTAAAGTACGAGCTTCTCGAGCTCGCGGCGCGACAAGGCGCGGTCGGCGCCGAGCCGGGCGACTAGAATGTCGCGCGCCTCGGAGCCGATCGTGAGGCCGGCGCCATGAACCACCTCGCGCACGACCGCCTCGAGCTCGGGGGCCTCGTCGGAGTAGCACGCGATGGCCGCGGCGCGGTCCGACTTTTCGAACAGCGCGCGCATGGCATCGTCGGGCTTCAAATTTCCGGCTTCGACGATCAGGACGCCCTCGAGCGCCCCGTCCACTAGCGGCTTCAAGACCGCGCTCGTCACCCGGCGGCCGCTCGCGGCGAGCACGATCTTGCGCCCGCCGAACATCGGCACGGTTCTGAGCTCGAGCGCGAGACGCTCGGCGTTGCTCTCGAGATCGGTTTCGTCGACGTGCAGGATTTCGCCGGGCGGGCTCTCGCGGCCGGCGACGTCTCTGGCGAGGTTCTGCGCGCGTTCATGG
Source organism: Hyphomicrobiaceae bacterium (assembly GCA_035283385.1). Classification (GTDB taxonomy): domain Bacteria; phylum Pseudomonadota; class Alphaproteobacteria; order Rhizobiales; family Hyphomicrobiaceae; genus Hyphomicrobium_C. Next base: position 5,658 of record DATETZ010000020.1, on the reverse strand, counting down.
ATCAGTCCGGCGTCGGTGCCGTAGATGAGGAACGCCGCGAAGCGCCGATCGGGCGAGGTCAGGAACGCCTTGGCCTGATGAGCCTTGACGGCAACCATGGCCGCTCAGGCGGCTCCGCCGAGATAGGCCGCGAGCCGGGACTTCAGATCCTGGCCGATCGTGTCGGCGGCCCGGTTCTCCGCGTCCTCGCGTGCGCGCACGTTGGAGAAGATCGAGTCGAAGCGCTCGAACGGCGCGCGGCCGTAGCTCTTGCCGCTCAAGACCACGGCCTTGTCGGAAAGGCGGATCAACTGGAACGAGGCTTCGAGGTTATAAACGCTGCTCCGGGCGTTGCCGTCGATCTCGACCAGGGTCGAGGAGACGCTTTCGCGAATCGCAATATCGATGCGGTGCGTCGGCGGGACGGGAGTGCCGCCTCCGGTCGATTGGAAGATCAGCTCGTTGCGAAGGCGCTGGCCGACGCGCCCCGGAATCGGCTGGATCTCGAGCTGCGCAAGGCCCTGGCCGGCGCCGACACCGGAGGACGCATAAAGCGGGCGGAAGCCGCCGCTCGAGCAGGCGCCGAGCAGCGGACCCGTGGCGGCGAGTGCCAGCACGAGGGCCACCGCTAAACGCCGCCTCATGCGGCTGGCGCTGCCCATGCTCTCGTCGCTTGAACCCATGTCCTGAACTCGTGCCATCAACTCATGCCTTGAGCTCAGGGCTCTTTGCGCCTCAGGCAACGACATTCACGATCCTTTGCGGCACGACGATGATTTTCTTCGCCGGGCGGCCCTCGAGGGCGCGCACGACAGTCTCGAGCCGCAACGCCGCCGCCTCGATCTCTTCCGTTGCGGCGTCGCGGGCGATCACGAGCTCGTCGCGCCGCTTGCCGTTTACCTGTACGGCAATGGTGATCTTATCGTCAACGAGCAAGGCCGGATCGGCCACCGGCCAGGGGCGATTGGCAACCAGAGTGTTGTATCCGAGCCGCGCCCAGCATTCCTCGGCCAAATGCGGCATCATCGGCCCGATCATCTGCACCAAGAACTCGCCGGCCTCGCGCAGCGCCCAGTCGAGACCTTGGCCGGACTTCGAGGCGGCGGCCGATAGCACGTTCGTAAACTCGTAGATCTGGGCCACGGCGACGTTGAACCTCAGCCCCTCGACGTTGCGGGCGACCGCGTCGAGGGCCTTGTGGGCCGACCGGCGCAGCTCGGCGGCCTCGGGCCCGAGCGCCGCCGGCATGGCGGCTCCCCTCGGAGCGGCGGTTTCGGCCACATCCTCGATCAGCCGCCACACGCGCTGGATGAACCGGCCGGCGCCGGCCACCCCGGCCTCGGTCCAGATCACGTCGCGCTCGGGAGGGCTGTCCGACAGCATGAACCAGCGCGCGCAGTCGGCCCCCCAGCGGGCGATGATGTCATCGGGATCGACGAGGTTCTTCCTCGACTTCGACATCTTTTCGATGGCGCCGATTTGGGCCGGCTTGCCGGTCGCGATCTCGATGGCCTTGCGCGCCTCGCCTTCCCCCTCGACAGCGATCTCGGCCGGTAGCAGCCAGGCGCCGGTCTGCGACTTGTAGGTCTCGTGGGTCACCATGCCCTGCGTGAAGAGCGCGGCGAATGGTTCGCGCAGGTTCTTCCTCACGTGGCCCGTGTCGGCCATGGCCCGATAGAAGAAGCGCGAGTAGAGGAGATGAAGAATCGCGTGCTCGATGCCGCCGATGTACTGATCCACGGGCAGCCAATAGTCGGCCGCCTTCTTATCGACGGGGTCTTTCGCGTGGGGGGCCGTGAAGCGCACGAAGTACCACGAGCTGTCGACGAAGGTGTCCATGGTGTCGGTCTCGCGGCGCGCGGGCTTTGCGCACGCGGGGCACGGGACGTGCTTCCACGTCGGGTGCCGGTCGAGCGGGTTGCCCGGCCGATCGAACGCGGCGTCCTCGGGGAGCCTCACCGGGAGGTCCTTTTCCGGCACCGGCACGACCCCGCATTCGTCGCAGTGGATGACCGGGATCGGGCAGCCCCAATAGCGCTGGCGCGAGATGCCCCAATCGCGAAGCCGGTAGTTGACCTTGCGCGTGCCGACGGGTCGCGAGCCGAGCTTCGCGTGCTCGAGCCGCGTCGCCACTTCCTCGACGGCGTCCCGTGTCGTCATCCCATCGAGGAAGCGGGAGTTGATCAGGGTCCCCTCGCCGTCGAAGGCCGTGGCGCCGATCGTGAAGGTCTCGGCCTTCTCGCCCGGCGGCAGGATCACGGGCACCACCGGCAGCTCGTATGCGCGCGCGAACTCGAGGTCGCGCTGATCCGCCGAGGGGCAGCCGAAGATCGCGCCCGTGCCGTAGTCCATGAGGATGAAGTTGGCGACGTAGACCGGAACGCGCCACTCCTTATCGAAGGGATGGATGGCGCGAATGCCGGTGTCGAAGCCCTTTTTCTCCGCCGTTTCGAGCTCGGCAAGGGAGGTGCCCTTGCGCTGGCACTCGATACAAAACTCGGCGAGCGCCTCGTTTTCCTTCGCGGCCGCTTGTGCCAGCGGATGGTCCGGCGCGACGGCCATGAAGGAGGCGCCGAACAGTGTGTCGGGGCGGGTGGTGTAGATCTCGAGCTCGGCATGCCCCTTGGGCGCGGTCCTCTTGTCGAGCCCCCAGCGGATCAGCAGGCCGTCCGACCGGCCGATCCAGTTGGCCTGCATCAGGCGCACCTTCTCGGGCCACTTGTCGAGCGTCGAGAGGGCGTCCAGGAGCTCGTCGGAATAGGCGGTGATCTTGAAAAACCATTGCGTGAGCTCGCGCTGCTCGACGAGGGCGCCCGAGCGCCAGCCGCGGCCGTCGATCACCTGCTCGTTGGCGAGCACGGTCTGATCGACGGGATCCCAGTTGACCTTCGACGATTTGCGGTAGGCGAGGCCCTTGTTCAGGAGGTCGAGAAACAGCTTCTGCTGGTGCTCGTAGTAATCGACGTCGCAGGTCGCAAACTCCCGGTCCCATTCGAGCGACAGCCCCATGGACTTCAACTGGCCCTTCATCGCGTCGATGTTGGCGTGGGTCCATCGTGAGGGATGGGTCTTGCGCTCGATCGCGGCATTCTCGGCCGGCATGCCGAAGGCGTCCCAGCCCATGGGATGGAGGACGTTGAACCCTTTGGCGCGCTTGTAGCGGGCGAGCACGTCGCCCATGGTGTAGTTGCGCACATGCCCCATGTGGATGCGCCCAGAGGGGTAGGGGAACATTTCGAGCACATAGCATTTGGGCCGCGGGTCGTCGTTCGAGGCGCAGAAAATCCCAGCCTTTTCCCAGACTTGCTGCCAGTGCTTCTCGCGGGCGGGCGCGTTGTAGCGTTCGGTGGCCATCGGGGCTCGGTGCTCTCGGGCGGTGGCGATTTGGGCGGGCTAATGAGCCCGAAAGGTTAAGGTGGGTCAAGGCGCGTCGGGGCGGCGGCGGCGCGGAGCTCATGACCTCGGCTGCCGGCGAAACGTTCCTTGGAAACGACCGAAGCTTGCGCGAGGCTGACGGCTATCATGTCGACAAATTTGTAATTTATCGACATGATAGCCGTCTTGTGTCGATTGCGTCGACATGAGCCCTCTATCATGTCTAGTTTTTCATGTTTTCTGTACATGATAGAGCTATCATGGCGACTGATTCGACATGAGCTCGGCCTCATGGTCACGAAAATAAGAACCATCGCCATGAGAGTCCAATCCCAAACGCTGAGAGTCGCAACCGGGCCGCCGCCATGAACGATCCGAACAAGCCCTACAACGACCTCCCCCTCCTGCCACCGAAGGCTGACATCGAGACCAAGACGGTCCTCAAGCGCTGCGTGACCGCGCGCGCTGCGCTGGCCGAGCTTCGCCTCGCGGGCCAGCTCATCCCCGACCAGTCCGTGCTCATCAATGCCATTCCGATCCTCGAAGCGCGCGACAGCTCCGAGATCGAGAACATCGTGACGACCAACGACGCCCTGTTTCGCGAGGCAAGCCTGGAGGACGCGCAAAACGAGCTCGCGGCGAAGGAGGCGCTGCGCTACCGCACCGCTCTGTATCAGGGCTTCGAAGCGATGAACGCCCGTCCAGTCACAACTCGTCTCGCGGTTGAGCTATGCCGCACAATCAAAGGCGCAGATCTCGACGTTCGTGTCACGCCGGGTACGACGCTCAAGAACTGGAGCACAGGCGAGGTCATCTACACGCCGCCCGGCGGCGAGCCCCTGCTGCGCCGCCTTCTTGCCAACTGGGAAGCGTTCATCAACGAGCCGAGCGACATCGATCCCCTGGTACGCATGGCGGTTCAGCACTACCAGTTCGAGGCCATCCATCCATTCGTGGACGGCAACGGCCGCACGGGCCGGGTGCTCAATCTCCTCGTGCTGGTGCAGGAGAAGTTGCTCGACCTGCCGACGCTCTATCTGAGCCGCCACATACTGCGCACGAGGAGCGACTACTACCGTCATCTCGCCCGCGTGACCCAAGCTGGCGAGTGGGAGTCATGGATCGTCTACATGCTGACGGCTGTCGAAACGACCGCGCGCTGGACGAACGACAAGATCCGCGCCATCCGCACGCTTATGGACGAGACGGGCGCTCACGTCCGTGCGACCGCACCCAAGGTCTACTCGAGGGAGCTCATGGAGCTCATATTCACGCAGCCCTATTGCCGGATCACGAATGTTGTGGAGCGCGGACTGGCGAAACGGCACACGGCGTCGCTCCATCTCCAGAAGCTCGCCGATTCCGGCATCCTCAGAGAGGAGCGGCATTGGCGCGACAAGGTCTTCATCCACCGAAAGTACCTCGATCTCCTCTCGAGCGACGGTCACGTGTTCGAGCCCTATGCACGCGAGGCGGGTGGGACAGTGGCGCGCGCGAAGGCCCGATCTTTGAGGCCCACATGAGCGAGACGGAAACCGCCATCGCGGGGCATCTGCAAGCAATCAAGGAGCGCATCGCCGCGGCCGCCCGCAGCGCCGGGCGCGACCCGGAGTCGGTGCGCCTCCTCGCCGTCACAAAAACCTTCGGCGCCGAGGCCATCCTGCCCGTGCTCGAGGCCGGCCACCGCCTGTTCGGCGAGAACCGCGTGCAGGAGGCGAAAGGCAAATGGCCGGGGCTCAAGACACGCTTCCCCGATCTCGAGCTGCACCTCGTCGGGCCGCTGCAGTCGAACAAGGCTCGCGACGCGGTCGAGCTGTTCGATGCCATCCACACCATCGACCGGCCGAAGATCGCCAAGGCCGTCGCAGAGGAGCAGGCGCGGCAGGGCAAGCGCCTCAAGCTGTTCGTCGAGGTCAACACCGGCGAGGAGCCGCAGAAGGCCGGCGTCCTGCCGCGCGAGGCGGCGGCTTTCGTGCGCCAGTGCCGGGACAACTTGGGCCTCGACGTCTCGGGGCTCATGTGCATCCCGCCGCTCGACGAGGAGCCTGCCGTGCATTTCGCTTTTCTCAGGACGCTCGCGCGCGAGATCGGTGTGCATGAGCTCAGCATGGGCATGAGCGCCGACTTCGAGACCGCGATCGCCTTCGGCGCGACCTATGTCCGTGTCGGCTCGGCGATCTTCGGCGAGCGCGCGTAGCCCCGCCTACCCACAAGTTTTCCAAAGCTCGGCCGGCGGTCGGGCCTCCGGGGCGCGAAAGCCGGTGCTACCTTCGGCCGAGCGATTGATTCGGCCTCTGACGGAAT
>DATETZ010000019.1:0-18889 GCA_035283385.1 Hyphomicrobiaceae bacterium | reverse complement strand
ACATGCTCGCGCGAGACATCGACGCCCGCCGCATCATGGCCGAGCTCGCGGGAGGCCAGAGCGGCCTTTCGCACGGCAAGGGCGGCTCGATCCACATGTTCTCTCGAGCGCATGCGTTTTTCGGCGGACACGCGATTCTCGGTGCTCCGGCCCCGATCGGCGCAGGCCTCGCCTTCGCCAGCGCCTATCGGGGCCGCCGAAACGTGTGTCTGGCCTCGTTCGGCGACGGCGCCGCGAGCAAGGGCCGGGTGCACGAGACGTTCAAGATCGCCTCCGAGTGGAAGCTGCCGATCGTGTTCATCATCGACAACAACACGGCCGCGCCGGGCTCCGGCGCCGTGCCGTCTGCGCTCGCCGAGCGGGGCGTGTGCTTCGCGATCCCGGGCCAGCAGGTGGACGGCATCGACGTGCGCCGGGTGCGCGCCGCGGTGCGCCGCGCGCTCGATCGGGCGCGCAACGGCGAGGGCCCGACGATCCTCGAGATGCTCACCTTTCGCTATCGCGGTCACGCGGCCCCGCCGGCGGCCAAGCCGGGCACTGTGGAACGGCCGCGCGCGGAGACCGATCCCGTCGCAAAGGCTCGGACACGCATCCTCGAGGACGGGCTGGCGAGCGAGTCGCGGCTGAGGACGATCGAGAAGGACGTGCGCGAGACGGTCAACGAGGCCGCCGAGTTCGCCCGCGCCGATAAGGCTCCGGACTCCTCGCAACTCGAAGCCGCCGGGCTGCCTTGAACCACTGTCTGGGGCGCGAGACGCCAATGCGCACCGAGATCCTGATGCCAGCGCTGTCACCGGCCATGACCGACGGCCGGATCGCGAAGTGGCACGTCAGAGAGGGCCAGACGGTGGCGGCCGGCGACGTGATCGCCGAGATCGCAGACGCCTCGGCGACGATGGAGATCGAGGCGGCGGACGCGGGGCGCGTCGAGAGGATCCTGGTACCGGCCGGGACGGCGGGCGTGAAAGTCAACACGCCGATTGCGGTCATCCGGGCGGAGCGGACAGCGGCCCGATTGGAGTCGGTCGCCGTGGGCGTCACTGCATTATCCGGGCCTGACGTTCCGGCCCCTCCCCGGCGGAATGGAGCAGCGAAGCGGCCTGCGCAACCCGGCGAGACGCCACAGCGCTCGGCAACCGGCGACTGTCAGATCCTCACCTATCGCGAGGCCCTGCGCGACGCGCTCGCCGAGGAGATGCGCCGCGATGCCGATGTCTTCCTCATGGGCGTCGACGTGGCGCAGAACCGCGGCGCGCCGAAGGTCAGCCAAGGGCTTATCGACGAGTTCGGGCCGGCTCGCGTGATCACGACGCCGCCGTTGGAGGAAGCCTTCACGGGGCTCGCGGTCGGCGCCGCGTTCGCGGGATTGAAGCCGGTCGTCGAATTCCAATCCTGGGCGATCGCCTTTCAGGCGATGCATCAGATCCTCGGGGTGGCCGCCGAGACATATCATGTCTTGGGGGGCGAGATCGCGGTGCCGATCGTGCTTCGCGGGCCCAACGGATGGGCGCCGGGCGTGCCCGGCCAGATGAGCCGCTGCTTTGCCTCGCTGTTCGCGCACGTGCCCGGGCTCAAAGTCGTGGCCCCCGCTTCCCCCGCCGATGCCAAGGGCCTGCTCAAGGCCGCCATCCGCGATCCCGCTCCCGTGATCGTGCTCGAAAGCGAGCTGCTCTACGCAGCCTCGGGCCCTGTTCCCCTCGCGGCCGATTGGCTGGTCCCCATCGGCACGGCGCATATCGCGCGCCCGGGCCGTCATCTCTCGATCGTCGCCTATGGGCGCGCCGTCGGGACCGCTCTCATGGCGGCTCATGACCTCGCTCGCGACGGCATCGACGCCGAGGTCGTCGACTTGAGGAGCCTGCGCCCGCTCGATCTCGAGACGGTGCTGTCCTCGGTTGCAAGAACGCGGCGCCTGCTCACGGTCGAGGAGGGATGGCCCATGTGCTCGCTCGGCTCGGAGGTGTGCGCGTCGGTGGCGATCGGCGCCTTCCGCATTCTTGCGGCGCCGCCCGTGCGGGTTGCGGGCGCGGACGTTCCGATGCCGTATGCGGCGAGCCTCGAGGCGGCGGCCCTGCCGGACCCCGAGCGCGTGGTCGGCGCCGCCAAGTCACTGCTCAGCGCTGCGTAGCGGCCGGCCGATCCTGATGGGGCGCGAATTGCACAATATGTGTGGCCATTTCGCAACGTGCCCACGATTTCCACCGATTCGGGCCTGTCAACGAGTGCCCATGCACCGCGCGGCGTGTGCGCGGTGCTTGTCGCGCGCCAGCCCGCAGCCGTAGAAGCGATGGACGCGTTCGAGCAGTGGATATATTTTACTTTGCCTCGGGAGCCCAAAATGCAGACGTCAATCGCCTTACCCGCCGCATTGCTGCTGGGCGCGGGCCTGCTCGCCGGCTGTTCCAGCGACGGAAGCGGTGTCGGTTCGAGCCTCACCACATCCGCATTGAGCAACAACCCTGCCGGAGAGGTCAAGGCAGCACCCAGGGTGGATCCTGCCTGTATCGCGCTGACCGCGAAAATCGACGCCCTGCGCAAGGAGGGCGTCATGGAGCGCGTCGAGAAGGCCGCGGAGGGCAAATCGACGATGGTTTCGGTCAAGCGTACGTCGCTGGCCAAGCTGACCGAGCTGGACAAGGCCAACGCCGAGTTCCAGGCGCGGTGCTCGACGATCTCGTCGAGATCGACACAAGCGCTTGCGACGACGCCGCCGACGACCAGCATTGGATCGGCCTCCCCGCCTATCGTCGCCAAGCCGGCTACCTCGACCGGGGCGACCGTGGTCCCGCCGGTTACCGCCCAGACGCCGAAGCCGTAGCTGCCTCGAGCCGGAAGGGCTTACGGGCAATCAGACCGTTGGGCGCCGCGTGCCGGATCGGATCGGCACACGCGGCGGTTGGCTCATGGGGCGGGGAAACTCGGGCTCGTCGGGCTATGTAAGTGCACTGACAGTCCGGAACGGAATGAGGCGGACCAGCCGTGACCAATCGTTTTCCGCATTGCGGCTCGGCGGCCACACTGCGACCGTTAATGGTTGCGAAAATAAAGCTCGTATGTTCAAAAACGCCCGAAACTCCTAACTTGCTGTCGCTTGGGCTGGCCACAGGGCCTCGTTCGATTTGCCAGAGGGCATCGCGTTGACGACGCTGACCAAACCGCGAGGTCGCAACCTCATGGCCGCTCTGATGGGCGCCGTTTTGTTGGGCGGCTGCGCCACGGGCGGACAATACGGCACGAGCTCGCTGCCGTCGGGGGAAAGCTGCGGCTCGATCAAGGGCCAGCTCAACCGGCTGGACGCCAAGGGAGTACCGGGCTTGGTCGAGGCCCAAAGCCGCGGAAAAAAGCTGAGCTCCGCCCAGAGGGCCGATGCCGATGCCTACAACCGCCTGTTGAACGAATACCTGGGTGCACGCTGCCACGTTGCCGGCTGAGCGCCGGCCGCCCCGACGCCGTCGTCTCGCGGCTCTCGGACGAGACGAGGGACCGCCTCGATGAGCAGCCGGACATGCAAGCGACTTGAGGCCGGTCCGGACTCGGGCCAAGATTGCCTCATGCGAGATCGTCTCGAGGCAGGCTCCCCATGAGCGAGGATTACCGACCCCTGATCGTCATGGCCGTCGTCGGCATCCTCGCCGGCTGGCTCGCTTCGATCATCGTCGGCGGCGGCGGCCTCCTCCAATACCTGGTCAGCGGCGTCGTCGGCTCCTTCGTCGGCGGCTATCTCATGAAGGCGCTGGGCGTCGATCTCGGGATCGCGAACCCGCTCGTGCGCAACATCGTCACCGCAACCATCGGCGCCATCGTCGTCGTCCTGCTCGCGCGGCTGGTGGCATAGGAAAACCAAGAAACGAGCACACGCAGCTGTCTAGGGGAGCATGCAATGGACTACATGACATTCATCAACGAGAACTGGGCCTGGATCATCATGATCATCAACGGCCTGGTCGCTGGCTGGCTCGCGGGCCTGTTGCTCGGCGGCGGCGGACTGATCCGCAACCTCTTCGTCGGCCTGATCGGCGCGGTGGTGGGCGGCTGGCTTTTCAATGCCGGCTACCTTCCGGTGACCGACTACTACGACTTCAATTCAATCGTGCCGACCTACGGCAATCAGATCGCCGTCTCGACGGTCGGCGCGATACTGGTGGTCATCGTCGCGCGCTTTCTCGGCGGGCGTTGAGGACAGCCAAAGCTCCCGATTGGGGCTGCGCGGCCGGGGCTTGCACGTCCCGGCACGGAGAGCCACGTATTGAGGGCGCACCGTGATGGGCAGCCGGAGTTGAAATGGGCACACAGATCGGTCTGAGCCGAGGCCGCGCCGATGGCGTCCGCCTGCGCACGGCTGAAGGGGGCGTGCGCCCCGTCGTGCCCGAAGCGCGCAAGCCCGAGTGGATCCGCGTCCGCGCGCCGGGCTCTCCCGGGTACGTGCGCACGCGCGAGACCGTGCGCGCGCTCGGCCTGCGCACGGTCTGCGAGGAAGCCCAATGCCCCAACATCGGCGAGTGCTGGTCCAAGCGCCACGCCACACTCATGATCATGGGAGACACCTGCACCCGCGCCTGCGCTTTCTGCAACGTGCGGACCGGGCGGCCCAAGCCGCTCGACCCGGACGAGCCGCAGCGCGTCGCGGAGGCTGTGGCTAGGCTCGCCCTCGAGCATGTCGTCATTACCTCCGTCGACCGCGATGACCTCGCCGATGGCGGGGCGGGGCATTTCGCCGCCGTGATCGGGGCCGTGAGGGCGCGCGCGCCGGCGACGACGATCGAGGTGCTGACGCCCGACTTCCTGCGCAAGGACGGCGCCCTCGAGACGGTCGTTGCGGCGCGGCCCGACGTCTTCAATCACAATCTCGAGACAGTGGCGCGCCTCTACTCGAGAATCCGGCGCGGGGCGCGCTACGTCCATTCGCTGCGGCTGCTGCAGCGCGCCAAGGAGATCGCGCCCGCGCTGTTTACGAAGTCCGGCATCATGGTCGGCCTGGGCGAGACGCGCGACGAGGTGGTCCAAGTCATGGACGACCTGAGAGCCGCCGGCGTCGACTTCCTCACCATCGGCCAGTACCTGCGGCCCTCGCCGCAGCACGCCGAGGTCGAGCGCTTCGTGCCGCCCGAGGAGTTCGAGAGCCTGAAGCAGATCGCGCTCGCGAACAGCTTCCTGATGGTGGCCGCGAGCCCGCTGACGCGGTCGTCCTACCATGCGGGCGAGGATTTCCGCCGCCTAAAAGCCGCGCGCGCCGCTCGCCTGGCGCCCGCCTGACGGAGCGCGAGGCGTTGGCTTGCTTTGAGACCACGCGCCGCGTCCCGTTCACGCCGAGCGAGATGTTCGCCGTCGTCGCCGACATCGAGAGCTATCCGCTATTCCTGCCCCTGTGCGAGAGCTTGACGATCACGAGCCGCACCGAGACCGGCGCGGACACGGTCCTCGTCGCGACGATGGCCGTCGGCTACAGGTCGATCCGGGAGCTGCTCACCACGCGCGTCACCCTCTCGCCGGCGCAACTGACGATCCTCGTCGACTACATCGAGGGGCCGTTCCGGCACCTCGAGAACCGCTGGCGCTTTGTGCCCGTTCCCGGCGGCGCGGACGTCGGGTTCTCGATCGAGTACGAATTCCGCTCGGTGATGCTCAGGCTTCTCATGGGGGCCGTGTTCGACAAGGCGGTGCGCCATTATGCCGAGGCGTTCGAGGCCCGCGCGCGCCTCCTCTACGGCGCGCCCTCGCGCGTGCCGGGCGCATAGAAAGCGCGGGGGAAGCGCGCCCACCCTCACTCGATGGCCTTGGCGCGGTTCAGCGCATGGTCGAGACCGGCGACAGTATCCAGGCCTTTCACGTCCCTCAGAATGGCGCCGTCGAGATCGGCCTCCAAGAGGTCGGCATGGCTCAAGTCGGCGCCCGTCAAGTCGGCGTGCGAGAGATCGGCCTTCCTGAAACGAGCGCCGCGCAAGTTTGCGCCCCTGAGGCTCGCGAACCGAAACGAGACATGGGTGAGATCGGCGCCCGCGAGATTGGCCTCGCTCAGGTCCGCGCCCACGAGCTCGGTCCGCCAAAGGTGCTCGATGAAACCCGTTCTGCCGAACGGAGCCAGCGACGCGCCCTCGAGATTGGCCCGCGCGAGGTTCACGCCGTTGAGGCGGCCGAACAGCTTGGCCCCCGTGAGGTCGCATGCGACAAAGCTCGGGGCCTCGCTCGCACGCGCCTCGAGAGTGGAGAACGTGGTCGGGCGCAGAAGGCTCGCGCCGGCGAGATTGGCGCCGTCGAAGCGCGCCCCGATGATCACGATGCGGTCGAGCCGGGCGGCGCTCAAGTCGGCTCCCGTGAGATCGGCCCCGGCGAGGTCGGCGCCGAACAGATCGGACCCGCTGAGCCGGGCACGCTTGAAATCCAGTCCCGAAAGGTCGAGTCCCTGAAGGTTCTTGCCGCTGAAGTCGACGGGCGAGGCGGCGCTGGCCTGGAACAGCTGCAGGGTGATCTGGCGCGCGGTAAGCTCCGCCGCGCCCGCTTCATCCGCCGAACCGGGCAGAGTGAGAAGAAGAGCTGTGGCAGAGGCCCTTGCGATCAGTCTCCCGCGCATGCGTCTCCCGATCCTGTGGTGCCCGGGCACGGTTTCCCTCGCCGCGGGCCCTCGACATGATACGCAAAGCCCGGCGTCCGGACCACAGTGCCGATACTCCGTCGAAAAGGCCTGGCCCGTCTGCGGTAGCGATTGTCGCCTCGCAGCGTCACAGCAGCCTCCGCACGAGGGCCAAGGCCTCGCGGACCGAGGCGAGCCTGATTGCCGCCCGTGTCTGGCCGCCCAGGCGGCGCTCGCGCTCGAGCGTCGCCGCGCCACTCATGGCCGCAGCCAAGTGGACGAGACCCACGGGCTTCTCCGCCGTGCCGCCGCTCGGTCCGGCAATTCCGGTGACGGCGACCGCGACGTCCGCGGCCGAGCATCTGAGCGCGCCTTCGGCCATGGCGCGCGCCACTTCGGCACTGACCGCTCCGTGGCGCCTCAACAGCTCGGGATCGACACCGAGCATGCCGATCTTGGCCGCATTGGAATAGGTGACGAAACCGCGCTCGAGAACATCCGATGCCCCGGCGACCTCGGTGAGGAGGCCGGCGACGAGGCCGCCGGTGCAGCTCTCGGCCGTGGCCAGCTTGAGGGCGCGGCCCCTCAAGTCGGCGATGAGCCGCGTGGCTTCTTCGAGCAGATCCGCTGGAAAGATCGGGTTCATAGCGGCGAATTGAGACACGTCCGTCGACGCTCCCGTACCCTAACCCTCTCGCCCCGTCCACGCGAAGCACGCCAGCGAGGGCGGCGCTCGCCCAGCGAGCGACCGCGCGGCGCTCCGGTGGGCGCGCCTTCGAGGCTCAAAAACGAGAAGGGGCGGAAACCCGCCGAAGGGGTTACGCCGCCGCGAGCCGTTCCGCCTGCCGCAGCAGACCATCGAGCGTGGCGCGGCTGTCCGCGCCCATCACGCCCACGGCGCGGTTCTGCGCGCCGCCCCAGATCGGATAAGCGTCCTTGAGCACGGCCTGGCCCTTGGCTGTCAAGTGCAGGCCGCGCCCCCGCCGCCCTGCCGGCGGATCCATGATGATATGCCCGAGAGCGAGCAGGCGCTTCAGGTTGCGAGACAGCGTCGACTTCTCGATGTCGAGGTCATGGCCGATCTCGACCGCCGTGATGCCGTCGCGCGAGGCGAGCTGCGCGAGCAGCGTGTATTGGCTCGCCGTGATCCCGAGCGGTCTCATCGCGTCGTCATAGACACGGGTGATGATGCGCGACAGTTGGCGCACGCGCGTGGCAAGGCAGGCTGCGGCGGTGGTCTCGGCAATATCGGTTATGCTGACCGGCTCGGCGGCCCCCCGCTGAACCGGCTGCGTCATAATATTCATGGCTTGGGCCCCCACGTCGATTGTGGTCATACAACATCTGATGCCGCGATTCTGGGCGAGGGGTCAACGCGCAGGTGTGGAACGTTGCTCGCCGGCCCGCAGCCGCTCAACCCGGCAGCAGAATTGTGGCCGAGGCCATGGCCGCGATACCCTCGCGCCGGCCGGTGAAGCCGAGCCCTTCGGTCGTCGTCGCCTTGACGGCGACGCGCGAGACGTCGAGCCCGAGCATCGCGGCGAGGGCGCGGCGCATGGCCTCCCGGTGCGGGGCGATGCGCGGGGCTTCACAAAGCAGCGTCACGTCGACGTTGGCAATTTTTCCGCCGCGGGCTCTGACGCGCGCCGCCGCATCCTCGACAAACAGCCGCGATTGCGCGCCCCTCCACCGGGCATCGCCGGGTGGGAAGTGCAACCCGATGTCGCCGTCGGCGAGGGCGCCCAGGAGTGCGTCGGTCAGCGCATGGAGGGCGGCATCGGCATCGGAATGGCCTTCGAGCCCGTGCGTGTGCGGGACCTTGACGCCGCACAGCCAGAGGTGGTCGCCGGGCGCGAACCGGTGCACGTCGAATCCTGTGCCCGTGCGCGGCTCGCGCTCCGCCGCCCCGGCCGGCATCAGCCGCTCGGCGATGGCGAGATCGTCCGGGGTCGTGAGCTTGATGTTGCGCGGCGAGCCCATGACGAGGGCCACATCGAGACCGGCCCAGGCGGCAAGTGCCGCGTCGTCTGTGAAATCGCGCCGGCCGGCGGCGGCGGCGCGCCGGTGCGCGTCGAGAATGGCGCCGAAGCGAAAGCCCTGCGGCGTCTGCGCCCGCCACAGACCCGCGCGCTCGATCGTGCCGGCGATGGTGCCCGCTGGTGAGGCTTGCTTCAGCGTGTCGGTCACCGGCTCGGCCGCGATTGCTCCGGGCGCCGCCGCGAGCGCCCCGAGCACCCGGCTGATCACCTCGGCGCCGACGAGGGGGCGTGCCGCGTCGTGGATCAGCACCAGGTCGGGGGCGCGGGGGGCGAGCGCCTCGAGACCCATGCGCACCGAGTCCTGGCGCGTCGCGCCTCCCACAACGGGCGGCGCAAGGCGGCCTCGAAGCGTCTCGGCCGCCCGGTCGTAAAGGTCCCGGTCATCGGGGTGGATGACGGCCGCGACGAGGTCGATGCCGGGATGGCCGGTGAACGCGGCGAGCGCATGGGCGAGCACCATTCGGCCGCCGAGCGTGGCGTACTGCTTGGGCACGCTTCCGTCCTGGGCGGCACGGGAGCCGCGCCCGGCAGCAGCGATGACGGCAGCAGTGACCATGAGGGCCGGACCAAGCAGGGGTGTCGTGAGAAAGTCTGCTTAACGGGACCGGGGCCATCGGGCAATTGTGGAGGACATTGTTCGCGCTTGCGAAGCAACAAGGCTGGCCGTATTCTGCCCAATTGCAAGGCACGTATCAATAGTGCCTAATTTAAAGGCAGGACTCTCAGGATCTCTCCCGTGACGCCGCTCCGCATTGGCCGTTCAATTCTAAAAAGCCCGGTCCTGCTGGCGCCGATGACGGGCGTCACCGATCTGCCGTTCCGGAGCTTGGTGCACCGTCTCGGCGCCGGCCTGGTGGTGTCGGAGATGGTGGCTGGCGCCGACCTCGCTGCCGGCCGCGGGGACGCCGGGCGGCGGGCCCAGGGCTCCGATCTCTCCCCGTTCGTCGTCCAGCTGGTGGGCGCGGAGGCACGATGGATGGCCGAAGGCGCCCGCATCGCGGAAGCGCACGGCGCCGACATCATCGATGTCAACATGGGCTGCCCGGCGCGTCAGGTGACCGGCAAGCAGTCCGGCTCCGCGCTGATGCGCGATCTCGATCACGCCCAAGGGCTGATCGAGGCCGTGACAGGGGCCGTCGCCGTCCCGGTGACGCTCAAGATGCGCATAGGCTGGGACGAGCAGACCCGCAATGCACCGGAGCTGGCGCGGTGCGCGGAGGGGGCCGGCGTGCAGCTCATCACGGTGCACGCCCGCACCCGCTGCCAATTCTTCAAGGGCAAGGCGGATTGGGCCTTCGTGCGCCGCGTCAAGGAGGCGGTGCGCATCCCAGTGATCGTCAATGGCGATATCCTCTCTGCTGAGGATGCCCGGCTGGCGCTGCTGGCGTCGGGCGCGGACGGCGTGATGGTCGGCCGCGGGGCCTGCGGCGCGCCGTGGCTCCCGGCGCGCATCGCGGCGGCCCTCGCCAATAGCCGCGATCCCGGCCCGCCGCCGCTCGCCGAGCAGGCCCGCATTGCCCGCGCCCACCTCGAGGCGATGCTCGACCACTACGGCGTGCCTCTCGGCCTCAGGACGGCGAGGAAGCACATCGGCTGGTATCTCGAGCGCAGCGGCCGCGCGGCCCCCGCGGTGAGGGAATGGCGCCGCGCGTTATGCACAGAGGACGAGGCATCCCGGGTCTTTTCCGGCCTCGATGCCTTCTACGGCGAAGCCCTGGAGGCCGCGGCATGAGCAAGGCAGCCTTGGAGCGCCACCCCGCCCCGCGCCGCCCCGTCGAGCACGACATGCTGCTTACGGCGCTGCCGCATCCGATCCTGGTCTTGGCGGAGGAGGACCGCATCGTCTACGCCAATGCCGCCGCGGAGGCCTTTCTGTCGACCAGCACGGCGGTCTTGAAGCGCATGCGCCTCGAGGAGGTGGTCGCGTTCGGCTGTCCGCTCTTAACGCTCGTCGAGCAGGTGCGAGCCTCGGGCGCGACCGTCAACGAGTACGGCGTCGACATGGCGTCGCCGAAATTCGCAAGCCCGAAGCTCGTCGACGTCCACGGCGGGCCGCTGCCCGACCAGCCCGGCCACATCATTGTCATGCTGCAGCAGCGCAGCATGGCGCAGATGATCGAGCGCCAGCTCACGCACCGGGCGGCGGCGCGCTCGGTCTCGGGCCTTGCCGCCGTGCTCGCCCACGAGATCAAGAACCCGCTGTCCGGCATCCGCGGCGCGGCCCAGCTCCTCGAGCAGAACGTTTCCGACGAGGACCGGGAGCTCACCCAGCTGATCTGCTCCGAGACCGAGCGCATCCGCAACCTCGTCGACCGCATGGAGGTGTTCGGGGACGAGCGCCCGCTGGCCAAGGAGGCGGTCAACATCCACGACGTCTTGGACCATGTGCGCCGTCTCGCCGAGACCGGCTTCGGGCGCGGCCTGCGCTACGTCAAGGACTACGACCCCTCGCTGCCGCCAATCCCGGGCAATCGCGACAAGCTCGTGCAGGCGTTTCTCAATCTCGTAAAGAATGCCGCCGAAGCGATCGGCGACAACCACGAGCAGGGCCGCGTGGTCATGCAAACGTCGTTTCGCCCCGGCGTGCGCCTGTCGGTTCCGGGCTCCGAGGCGCGCATCAGCCTGCCCTTGATGATCCAGATCGAGGACAACGGCCCGGGCGTGCCGGAGCACTTGCGGCCGCATCTGTTCGACCCGTTTGTCACGACCAAGCGCAACGGCACCGGTCTCGGCCTGGCCCTGGTCGCCAAGATCATCGGCGATCACGGCGGGATCATCGAATGCGACAGCGAGGCCAAGCGCACCGTGTTTCGCGTCCTGCTGCCGATGCAGGACCGCCCGGGCATCGAGCGCGAGGCCGCGACAAGGGCACGCGCCAACGACAGGAGCCGCTAAGCACATGGCCCGAGGCACGATCCTGATCGCCGACGACGACACGGCGATCCGCACGGTCCTGAACCAGGCGCTCGCCCGCGCGGGCTATGCCCCGCGCGCCACGGGCAATGCGGCGACGCTGTGGCGCTGGGTGTCCCAGGGCGAGGGCGACGTCGTCATCACCGATGTCGTCATGCCGGACGAGAACGCGTTCGATCTCATTCCGCGCATCAAGAAGATTCGCCCCGATCTGCCGATCATCGTCATGAGCGCCCAGAACACGCTGATGACCGCGCTCACCGCCGCCGAAAAAGGCGCCTACGAGTACCTTCCCAAGCCGTTCGATCTGTCCGAGGTCGTGGCCGTCGTCGGGCGCGCGCTCGCAGGACAGACGCGGCGGCCGCGCCCACAGGCACAGGAGATGGACGCCGAGGAGCTGCCGCTGATCGGACGCTCCGCCGCCATGCAGGAGATATACCGCGCGCTGGCGCGCCTGACGCAGACCGATCTCACGGTCATGATTCAGGGCGAGAGCGGCACCGGCAAGGAGCTCGTCGCGCGCGTGCTGCACGACCACGGCAAGCGCCGCCACGGCCCGTTCGTCGCCATCAACATGGCGGCCATCCCGCGCGAGCTCATCGAGAGCGAGCTGTTCGGCCACGAGAAGGGCGCCTTTACCGGCGCACAGATGCGCACCCAAGGCCGCTTCGAGCAGGCCGAGGGCGGGACCTTGTTCCTGGACGAGATCGGCGACATGCCGCTCGAAGCTCAGACCCGGCTGTTGCGCGTCCTGCAGCAGGGCGAATACACAACCGTCGGCGGGCGCACGCCCATCAAGACCAACGTGCGCATCATCGCGGCGACGCACCGCGACTTGAAATCGCAGATCCAGCAGGGCCTGTTCCGCGAGGATCTCTTCTATCGCCTCAACGTCGTGCCGCTGCGCATTCCGCCGTTGCGCGAGAGGCACGAGGACATCGGCGACCTCGTGCGCCATTTTCTGCGCCAGGCCGCGCGCGAAGGCCTCGGCCAGAAGGCCATCGAGACGGCGGCGATCGAGCGCATGAAGTCTCATCCTTGGCCGGGGAACGTGCGCGAGCTCGAGAACTTCGTGCGCCGCGTCTCCGCGCTCCATGGCCAGGAGACGCTCACCGCTTCGATCATCGAGCAGGAGCTCACCGAGGCGCTCCCGTCGCGCGGCTCCGGCACCGGGGCCGAGCCGAAAGATTTGTCGGAGCTGATGGAGCGCTATCTGTCCCAGTATTTCGCGGGCTTCGGCGCGGATCTGCCGCCGCCGGGCCTCTACGACCGCATTATAAAGCAGGTCGAGCATCCCCTGCTGTCGGCCGCGCTCGCCGCGACGCGCGGCAATCAAATCCGGGCCGCGGAGCTTCTCGGTCTCAATCGAAACACGTTGCGCAGCCGCATCAAGGCGCTCGACATTCACGTGTTCAAGTCGCCGCTCTCCTAGCGACCGCCGGGGCCCGGTGAGGAAAACATGCGCCCACAACTTGACGGGCTCTACAGAACAACGTTATCTCTCAGTGCCTTTTGTCGCGAAAATGTCACAGTTTTTTGCTTGATTGTGATCGTGGCGCGTCACTTTTGCACGGTTTGGGCGTGACAATCCTGCCGCGCTGGGTTTCGGGCGCCGCACCTAGGCCGAAGCTAAGGGCCACCTCCTGGACCCGTTCGACCGTCCCGGCATTGCGTCCGGCCACAGCACGGAGAAGGTTTCATGGCGCCACCAGGCGTCGCTCCCGCGACCGGACACGGCCTCGAGCAGGCCGCCTCGCCCTTGCTCGACCAGAGCGAGCGCGCGTTTTGGACCGGCTTGGTCGTGGTCGTCCTCTCGCTCGTCTCCGCGCTCGCCACTTACCTGATCCTGACCGGCCTCACGCCGATCGCGCCGCGCGACGACGTGGTGCTCGCCGCCCTGTTCGTGAACGTGCTCCTGATCATCGCCATGATCGCGGTGATCGCCTGGCAGGGATGGGGCATGTGGCGTGCCTGGCGGGCCAAGCTCGCCGGGGCGCGGCTGCACGTGCGCATCGTTCTCTTGTTTTCGCTCATCGCTGCCTTGCCGGCGATGGTGCTGGCGGTCGCCGCGACCACCACCTTCTCGCGCTCCCTCGACGGCTGGTTCTCGAGCCGCACGCGCGCCATCATCGACAATTCCCTCGACGTGGCGAAGGCCTACGTCGAGGAGCACGGGCGGCTGATCCGTGTCGATATCGTCAATATGGCGCGCGACATCGACGCCGCCGCCGATAGCGTGCGCGGCAGCCCGCAGGAATTCCAGCAGCTCCTCATCGCTCAGGCCGGGCTGCGCGAGCTGCCCGCCGCCTATGTGATCGACGCGAGCGGAAAGGTCGTCGTCGCGGCCCTCGAGGATCCGAGCCTGCCCTTTTTCGAGCCGCCGGCGACGGCGATGGAGCAGGCCAATGCCGGCCAGGTGTCTCTGTTGATGCCGGCCAGCACCTTCCGCGTCTCCGCGATCACCAAGCTCAACCGCTATCCCGGCCAATACCTCTACGTCGCGCGGCCCGTGAGCCCGACGGTGATGGGATACCTGCAGCGCACGGAGCAGAACGTCGACGAGTACAACCGTCTGCGGCGGGCACGCGGCGGCCTCAAGCTCGCGCATGGGCTGATCTACACGATGATCTCCATGACGGCGCTGCTCGCCGCGATATGGGTCGGGTTGTGGTTCGCCGGCCGCTTCGTTGCCCCGATCCGGCGCTTGATCGCCGCCGCCCAGCAGGTGTCGACGGGCAACCTGATCGTCGAGCTGCCCGAGCGGCGCGGCGAAGGCGACTTGAGGCGGCTCTCGCACACCTTCAACCTGATGACGCGCGAGCTCAAGCATCAGCGCGACGCGCTCATGACCGCCAACGAGCAGCTCCTCGACCGCCGCCGCTTCATGGAGGCGGTCCTGTCCGGCGTCTCGGCGGGCGTGGTCGGCCTCGACAGCCAGGATCGCATCACGCTCGTTTCGCGCTCGGCGGAAGAGCTGTTGAGCAAGACCGAAGAGGCCGTGGCGGGAAAGAGGCTGGTCGATGCGCTCCCCATTCTCGCGCCGGTGCTCGAACGGCGCGATGAGCACAGCCTGAAGCCGCGCTCGGTGCTTCAGGTCACGGCCACAATCGCCGGCGAGGAGCGTACGTTCGCGGTTCGCGTGACGCGTGAGAAGGCGGGGCCGGGCGACGTCGGCTCGGTCGTGACCTTCGACGACATCACAGAGCTCGTCTCCGCGCAGCGCACCTCGGCGTGGGCCGACGTGGCGCGGCGCATCGCACACGAAATCAAGAACCCGCTGACGCCGATCATTCTCTCGGCCGAGCGGATCCGCAAGAAGTACGGCAAGATCATCACCGAAGACCGCGAGACCTTCGACAAGCTGACCGCGACCATCGAGCGCCAGGCCGGCGACATCAAGACCATGGTCGACGAGTTCGCCTCTCTGGCGCGGATCCCGAAGCCGGTCATGGAGCGTCACGACCTGCGCGATGTCGTGCAGGACCCGGTGATCCTGTTCCGCGAGAGCCATCCGCGCGTGATTTACGACCTGAGGCTCCCCGACGGGCCCGTTATGGCTTCGTTCGATCGCCGCCTCCTGACCCAGGCCGTGACCAATCTCGTGAAGAACGCGACCGAAGCCGTCGAGGCCGCCGCGGACGGCGCGGAGAAGGGCTGGCAGGGGCGTGTCGAGGCGCACCTGCGCGCGCTGCCCGATCGCTACGAGATCGATGTGATCGATAATGGCTCGGGCCTGCCCAAGCACAATCGCGGGCGACTGCTCGAGCCTTACGTCACGACCAAGGGAAGCAAGGGCACCGGCCTCGGGCTCGCGATCGTCCAGAAAATCACCGAGCAGCACGGCGGAGAGCTCGCGCTCGAGGATGCCCCGCCCGCGCCCGGCCGTGGGCACGGCGCGCGGGTGCGGATCATGCTCCGCTCGCCGCACGCCGACACCACCCGTGCCACCGCAGTCTCATCCGCGTCACCGGCGGCCGAAACGGCCGCGCCCAACACTTGAACCTCCTAAGGACCCAGGGAGCGAGAGATGGCAGCTGACATCCTGATCGTCGACGACGAGGCCGACATCCGCGAGCTGGTGTCCGGCATCCTCGAGGACGAGGGCCACCGCACGCGGCTCGCGCGCGACAGCGACGAGGCGCTGCGCACGATCGAGGAGCGGCGGCCCCAGCTCGTCATCCTCGACATCTGGCTGCAAGGCAGCCGTCTCGACGGGCTCGAGGTGCTGTCGGTCGTCAAGCGCACCTATCCCGAACTTCCGGTGGTCATCATCTCGGGGCACGGCAACATCGAGACCGCCGTGACGGCGATCAAGCGCGGCGCTTACGATTACATCGAAAAGCCGTTCAAGGCCGATCGCCTGATCCTGGTCACGCTGCGCGCCCTCGAGGCCTCGCAATTGAAGCGCGAGGTCAGGGAATTGAAGGAGCGCTCGACGGTCTCGGCCGAGATGATCGGCAAGTCGGCGGCCGTCAACCAGCTCAAGAACGCCATTGACCGCGTCGCCCCGACCAACAGCCGGATCCTGATCCGCGGCTCGTCGGGCGCCGGCAAGGAGCTCGCCGCGCGCATCATTCATCAGAAGTCGCACCGCGCCGACGGCCCGTTCGTGGTTCTCAATGCGGCGGCCATGGCGCCGGATCGCGTCGAGGAGGAGCTGTTCGGCACCGAGGACCGCTCCGGCGGCCCGCGCAAGGTTGGCGCGCTCGAGGAGGCGCACGGGGGAACGCTCTATATCGACGAGGTGGCCGACATGCCGCTCGAGACGCAGGGCAAGGTTCTGCGCGTCCTGGTCGAGCAGAAGTTCCTGCGCCTCGGCGGCGCGCAGAAGGTGGCGGTCGACGTGCGCATCATCTCTTCGACCAGCCGCGATCTCGAGCGCGAGATGAGCGAAGGGCGCTTCCGCGAAGATCTCTACCACCGCTTGAACGTCGTGCCGCTGCGCGTGCCGAGCCTCGCCGAGCGGCGCGAGGACATTCCCGAGCTGATCCAGTACTTCGTCGCACAGCTCTCCCAGGCCTCCGGACTCGCACCGCGGCGCATCGGCGAGGATGCAACCGCCGTCCTGCAGGCCCACGACTGGCCCGGCAACGTCCGCGAGCTCAGAAACAACGTCGAGCGCCTCTTGATCCTCGCCGGCGGCGACCCCAACGCGGTCATCACGGCCGAGATGCTGCCCGAGGAGATCGGCTCCAACGTGCCGCTTCCCGTCAACGGCGGCGCCGAGCACCTGATGTCGCTCCCGCTGCGCGAAGCGCGCGAGATTTTCGAGCGCGAGTATCTCTTGGCCCAGATCAATCGTTTCGGCGGCAATATCTCGCGCACCGCCGAGTTCGTCGGCATGGAGCGCTCGGCCTTGCACAGAAAGCTCAGGGCGCTGGGCGTCTCCTCCGACCAGCGCGTGGGGGAAGCGCGAACGGCGTGAGGAAGGATCGCGAGTAGTGAATAGTGAATAGTGAGTAGTGAGTAGTTAAGCGCGGTTGCCTTCACTACTCACTACTCACTACTCACTATTCGCACCGAACGAACTCATGACACGCATCGTCTACGTCAACGGCCGCTATCTCCGATACCGCGCGGCGCAAGTGCACGCCGAGGATCGCGGCTTTCAGCTCGCCGACGCGGTGTACGAGGTGATCGAGGTGAGGGGCGGGCAGCTCGTCGACGAGACCCGCCACTTGGCTCGTCTCTCGCGCTCGCTCGGCGAGCTCGGGATCAGGGAGCCGATGAGCCGGCGTGCGCTCGGCCTCGTCCTGCGCCAGACGATGCTGAGGAACCGGATCGAGAACGGCCTCGTGTATCTCCAGGTCACGCGAGGCGCCGCGCCGAGGGATTTCCTGTTTCCGAGCCCCCCCGTCCGCCCGACCGTGGTGTGCCTCGCGCGCCGCCTCGATCCGGCGCGGCTCGAGGCTCGCGCCGCGGCCGGCATCGCGGTCAAGACCATGCCGGATTTTCGCTGGGCACGCTCGGACATCAAGACCGTGATGCTGCTTCCCGCTTGCCTTGCGAAGGAGGCGGCGCGCGCGGCGGGCGCGGACGAGGCTTGGTTCGTCGACAGGCAAGGATTCGTCACGGAAGGAGCTTCGAGCAACGCGTGGATCCTCGATGCCCGCGACCGTCTTGTCACCCACCCGAGGGAGACGACGATCCTGGCCGGGGTCGCACGCGCGACCGTCATCGACGTGCTGGCCGAGGCCGGCGTGGACTTGATCGAGCGCCCGTTCCGCGTGGCCGAGGCCCTCGCCGCGCGCGAGGCCTTCATCACCTCGGCCTCCGCCACCGTCATGCCGGTGGTCAAGATCGACGGCACGGCAATCGGCGACGGGCGCCCGGGCCGCGTCACGCAACTGTTGCGCTCAAGATTTCATCAAGTTGCCGAAATTTCCTCCCGTTGAGAGCACAATCAAATCTCTGTGTTGGCGGGACTTTGAACGCTATAATCTTCTCATCGGATGAAAACCGGGTATGTTTAACCGGCGCGAGTCTGTCATGCAGACTGCCGGCAAGGCGTGATAGTCGGCATCTGCCACCGAGCCGAGCGCAGCGTCCCGAATGTGGCTCAAAAAAAAGGGGCGGGAAGAACAATGGCCGCAGATCGAGCACAAAATCTTCAGGACACATTCCTGAACCACGTCAGAAAGAACAAGACACCTCTGACGATCTTTCTCGTCAATGGCGTGAAGCTGCAGGGGATTGTCACATGGTTCGACAACTTCTGTGTCCTCTTGCGCCGCGACGGTCATTCGCAGCTCGTCTACAAGCATGCGATATCGACCATTATGCCCGGTGCGCCCGTCCACCTCATGGAGGGGGAGCCCGCCGAGGGCCAGCAAGGATAGCAGTCTAGATCGACGATCGGGTCAGACATCTCGAAGCGCCGGACCACGCGCGCGCCCCTGCCGCCCTCGAGGCCGGCGCCGGCAAGGTTGCGCGCGCCGTCGTGCTCGTGCCCGTGCTCGCCCGGTTACGGGCGAACGGAGCCGGCGCGGGCGAGACGGCCCGCCCGCCCAAGCGCCATCGCCATGCGCCGGGCGACCGGCTGATCGAGGCCAAGGGGCTCGCGGAGGCGATCGACATCGAGGTAGCTCAGGCTCTCGTCGTGCCGGTGCCGTCGCCGCGGCCGGCGACGCTGTTCGGCCCGGGCAAGGTCGAGGAGCTCAGAGCCATGCTCGAGGCGCTCGGCGCCGGCCTCGTCATCATTGACCACGCGGTCTCCCCGGTCCAGCAGCGCAACCTAGAGACGGCCTGGAACGCCAAGGTTCTCGACCGCACGGGGCTGATCCTCGAGATCTTCGGGCGCCGCGCGCGGACACGCGAGGGGCGCCTTCAGGTCGAGCTCGCGCACCTGAGCTATCAGAAGGGCCGGCTC
>DATETZ010000018.1:0-15647 GCA_035283385.1 Hyphomicrobiaceae bacterium | reverse complement strand
CCAGTAGGCCGCGTTGTCGGCGGCGGTCGCCACGCGCAGGCCCGTGGCAATGCGGGTCTGCGTCTGCAGCATCTCCTTGTTGGTCTGGTTCAGGGTCTGCAGCGCGACCATGGCCGCGATGTTGGTATTTATGCTGCTCATTCTCGAGCCCCTTCACCGAATCACTTTACCGAATTTTAACGGATTTTGGGTCGGGAAGCTTGCGCAGAAATTGCGAATCAAAACGGCCACGCCTCCAGGAGGCGTGGCCGTTTGACGAGCAAGGGCTGAGCTAGAGCGTTACTGGCGGAAGAGCTGGAGAATCATCTGCGCCGACTGGTTGGCGATGCTCAGCGCCTGGACGCCGAGCTGCTGGCGGACCTGCAGCGCCTGGAGGCGGGTCGATTCCTGGTTCATGTCGGCATCGACGAGCTGGCCGATTCCGGTATCGATCGCGTCCATGAGCCTGGCAACGAAGCCCTGCTGCACGTCGATGCGCGACTTGGCGGCACCGAGCACCGTGCCCGCGTCGGTCATCGATGCGATGGCGGTGTCCACGCCGTCGATATAGTCCTCGAGGTCGGTGAGGTCCGCCGCCGCATCCGTCAGCGCGCTGACGTCGATGGTCAAGATCGTGTACGTGCCGCCGCTGGTTACGGTGCGCGTCTGGTCGAGAATGCCGGCACCGCTGCCCGACGAGTCGACGAGCATCGATCCTGTGGGGCCAACATCGACCGATATCGTGGCGATCGAGAGCACGCCCGTGCTATCGCGCGACAAGGAGGCAACGACGCTCTTGGTGGTATTGCCGGTCGAGTCGACCGAGAGCCAGTTCTCCCCCGAGAAGCTTGCCGCGTCGACGGTGTTCTGCAGCGAGCTCTGCAGCTGGGTGATCTCGCTTTGGATCTTGCCGCGGTCGATGCCCGGCGCGCGTGCGGCGACAAGCTTCATCTTGATCTTGCTTGCGACATCGATGGCGGTGTTGAGGCCTGCAATGGCGATGTCGACCGTGCCTCCTCCGAGGCCGAGCGCATCCTGCACCGTCGACAGCGCCATGTTGTCCGAGCGCATCGTGGTCGCGATCGACCAGTAGGCCGCGTTGTCGGCCGCAGTCGAGACACGCAGCCCCGTCGAGATGCGATTTTGCGTCACCAGCATTTCGGCGTTGGTGCGGTTCAGGGTCTGCAGCGCCGTCATCGCCGCAATGTTTGTAATGATGCTGCTCATTTTTAGTTCCTCTGGCGACTCGCTTGTCCCTGCCAAGTCGGGATTGCCGATTCGTAAAGTACTGTTCCGTAATTACCGAACCGTTAAACGCTGACCCAGGATGACCCAATCCTGAACGACCGCAGGGGCGGCAGCTTGCACCCGGCGCCCTTCGGAATGGGTCCGGCCCTCGGGTCGCGAGCGCAGAAGCTGTCCGGCAGGCTCGAGGAGAGTTTGAGAAAAGTTAATTTCGGTTAACCAGGGCGGCTTAAGCTAGCCCCAATTCACTTGGCCGCAGGCCGAATTCCGGCGCCAGCCGGGCACTAATTGAATGCCGCCCCAACGCCAAAGCCGCGCTCCCGGAGGAACGCGGCTTCGGAGGAGGCGATGTGTCTCTCTGTCGGCCTTACTGGAAGAGCCGCAGGATCATCTGCGCCGACTGGTTGGCGATGCTCAGCGCCTGGACGCCGAGCTGCTGGCGGACCTGCAGGGCCTGGAGGCGGGTCGACTCCGCATTCATGTCGGCGTCGACGAGCTGGCCGATGCCGGTATCGATCGCATCCATGAGCTTGGAAACGAAGTCTTTCTGCACGTCGATGCGCGACTTGGCGGCGCCAAGCACCGTGCCGGCGTCCGTCATCGAGCCGATCGCCGTGTCGACACCGTTGATGTAGTCCTCGAGGTCGGTGAGGTCCGCCGCCGCGTCGGTGAGCGCACTGATATCGAGGTTCAAGATCGTATACGTGCCGCCGCTCGTCACAGTGCGCGTGCTATCGAGAATGCCGAGGCCGCCGCCCGACGAATCGACGAGCATCGACCCGGTAGCGCCAATGTCGATGTCGATCGTGGCGATCGCGAGCACGCCCGTGCTATCGCGGGACAGGGAGGCGACGACGCTTTTGGTCGTGTTGCCGGTCGAGTCGACCGAGAGCCAGTTCTGGCCTGAGAAGCTCGCCGCGTCGACGGTGTTCTGCAGCGAGTTCTGAAGCTCGGAGATCTCGCTTTGGATCTTGACGCGGTCGATGCCAGGGGCACGCGCCGCGACGAGCTTGGACTTGATCTTGCTTGCGATATCGATAGCGGTGTTGAGGCCCGCTATGGCGATGTCGGCGGTCGCCGCGCCGAGGCCCAGAGCGTCCTGCACCGTCGACAGCGCCATGTTGTCGGAGCGCATCGTGGTCGCGATCGACCAGTAGGCCGCGTTGTCGGCGGCCGTTGAGACACGCAGCCCCGTCGCGACCCGGTTCTGCGTCCTTAACATATCGTCGTTGGTGCGATTGAGGGTCATCAGCGCGGTCATCGCCGCGACGTTCGTATTGATGCTACTCATTTGTGCATACCTTCATTGACTCGTGCCCCAACCCGGGCCATACCGCATTTGCCGGCTGACAGAGCGGCATCACGCCTTTGAGCCAACGGGCCCAACCTGCCACGCGCTAATTATTTACCCGGCAACAGTTGCTCCATCGTTAACAAAAAACGAAATCTCGAGTGCGCGCGGACCCGGCACCGGTCAGCATTCAAACTTCGCTCAGCACAACGATCGGATTTTAAGGGAACGAGCGGACCAGTCCGCCGATGAGCAGATTCCAGCCATCGATTAAGACAAAGAAAAGGATCTTGAACGGCAGCGACATGATCGTCGGCGGCAGCATCATCATGCCCATCGACATGGTCAGCGTCGCGACAATCATGTCGATGACGAGAAACGGCAGGACGACCAGAAAGCCCATCTCGAAGCCGCGGCGCAGCTCCGAGATCATGAACGCCGGGATCAGAATGCGCAGTTCCGTGTCGCCTTGCGGGGCTTGGGCGGCAAACCGGTCTGCTGCCAGATCCTCGAACAATTGCAAGTCCTTCTCGCGCACGTTTGCGCGCATGAACTCGCGCAGCGGTTGCGTGACCTGCTGGTAGGCGACCTCCTCCGAGATTTTATTCTCCACGTACGGCTTGAGCCCGTTCTGCCAAGCCTTATCGAAGGTCGGGGCCATGACATAGAACGTCATGAAAAGGGCGAGGCTGATCAGAATGAGGTTCGCCGGTGTGGTTTGCAGCCCCAGCCCGGTGCGCAGCAACGACAGAACAACCACGAACCGGGTGAAGCACGTCACCATCATGAGAATGCCCGGCGCCACCGATAGCACCGTGACGATCAGGATCAGCTGGACCATGCGCCCGCTGACCGTCGTGTCGCCCTGCGGCATGAGCGCGTCGAGATTGAGGCTCTGCGCCTCGGCCGCCGAAGGCCCGACGAGCAGCAACAGAAGCAGCAAGCACAGTAATCGCTTCATTCGACGATCACTCCATGGATGACCAGCTCGCGAACCTGGCTGCCGCCTCGGACCCGCGCACGATCGTTGAGATCCTCGCGCAGGTGCTGAAATCCGCTTGCCCCGTCGAGCTCGCCGAGCGTCATCGACTTCAGGAACGCGACGATGTCCTCGGCCACCTTGCCGCCCAGCGCAGCGTCGACCTCGCCATCCGTGATCAGCGACGCCTCGACGCGAATCCACGTGTTCTTGGGCTCCGCAAGGTTGGTGACCATAGGGGCCAGCTCGACGAGCTTGGTGTCGCTCGGAAGGCTCGGCTTGGCCTGCGCCTCCTTGGCGGCGGCCGGCGTGGCCTCGGCGCTGGGCTTGACCTCCCCGCTCAAGTAGAAGCCGAACGAGCCGCCGGCGCCGGCGGCGAGCACCGTCAGCACGGCGGCGCCGATCACCATCG
Source organism: Hyphomicrobiaceae bacterium (assembly GCA_035283385.1). Lineage (GTDB taxonomy): Bacteria > Pseudomonadota > Alphaproteobacteria > Rhizobiales > Hyphomicrobiaceae > Hyphomicrobium_C. Next base: position 11,741 of record DATETZ010000018.1, on the reverse strand, counting down.
ACGGCTTCTTCTCGGCGCCTGTTCCCTTGCCTTTGGACACTTCTCGCGCTCCGCCAATCAGTATGGGGTCAGGATGTCGAATAGCTGCTGGCCGATCGCCGGCTGCTGCACCTCGGTGATCCGCCCCCGCCCGCCGTAAGCGATGCGAGCCTCCGCGATCTTCTCGTATGAAATCGTGTTGTCGGTCGCGATGTCGCGCGGGCGCACGATGCCGGCCACCGAAAGGTCGCGCAGCTCGAAGTTGACGCGCACCTCCTGGCTACCGCTGATGATCAGGTTCCCGTTCGGCAGAACGCCCGTGACCACGGCGGCGACCAGGAGCTCGATGCTCTCGGAGCGCTCGATGCCGCCCTTGCTGTCGGTCGACGTCGTGGAATCGACGGAGGCGTCGATCTTGCTGTCGCCCTGATTGTGCATGCTGCCCATGCTGATGTCGTAGCCGAGCTTGGGCTCGAAGGTCATTTTGGCGTCGCGCGAGCGTTTCGAATTGTTGTCGAGAGACGCCTTGTCCTTGATCGAGATCTTGACGGTCACGACGTCGCCGATCTTTCTCGCCCGCGGATCGCGGAACAGATCGGCGCGGCTGTCCTGCCAGATCGAGTTGCCGCGGCGATAAACGGGCGCGGGCGCGGGTTCGCTCGCAACGGGCACCCGGTCGGCCAGGAGGCCCGAGCCGACTGCGCTCAATGGCGGCGCTCTTGCGAAATCCGCCGGGTTCACGGAACATCCGCCGGCGAGCGCGATCAGCACCAGGAGCATGGACCTTCTCATCATGACTTGGTCCGGTTTGGCGGCGACGGCGGGCTGCCGTCTCCCGGCGGATTGGCGCTTGCCTCCGGCGCCGGCTTGGCAGCTCGCCGTTCCGGAACCTTGGCCGCCCCTGCGATGATCGCCGCTATGCGGGCGGCCCGTTCCGTTTCCATCTCGTTCAAAACGGCGCTCGCCGACTTCGGCTCCAGTTTGGTCACGAGGGCCGCGGCCGTTATTTCGTCCATCGCCGCGAGCTGCAAGGCCGCTGCGTCCGGGCGCATGCGCGAATAGAGGCCGACCAACTTGTCCTGAGCCTTATTGGAGAACTCGTCGCGGCGCGCCATCCAGGCCTTGAGCTCCTCCGTCTTGGCGTCGAGCAAGGCGACGCGCTTGTCGAGCTCCTTCTCGAAGTCCGCTATCGTCTTTGCCTGCCACGCGAACCGGGCGTCGGCGGCGGGATCCGCAATATTGACGCAATACTGCTGGGCCAGCCTAGCGTCCGGGGGCAGCACGGTGGGCGGCTTCTGCTGCCGGGAGGGCGGCGCCAGGCTCAAGGGTCCCTGAGCGGGAGCGCCGGGTCCAGGAATGGGATCGACCGGCTTGCGGCCTGGCTCGGCCGATACCTCGGGCGCGCCGTTTTGGCGCAAGTCCGGCTTGACCTCGCCGGCCGGCTTCTCGGGCCGGCCAAGTCCGGGATCGGCTACCGGTCCCGGCACAACCTGCGGGACTGGGGGCTGTTGGATGGGCTCGGTGGGAGGCGAGGCCTGCGCGGCCGCATCGCTGCGCTGCGCGATGCGCTGCGGAGCCCAAGTTGGGGCGCCTTGCCCAGCCACGGCGGTTGCCGTCGGGGTCACGACCGCATCCCAGGCCCGCTCCTCGGCGCGCAGCGCTTCAGGACCCCCGCAAACGAGCGCGGCGGCCGTGCCCGAGATTGCGATCAGATTGCGCACCCGGTCCGACCCCGATCTCGCCTGCGGCCATAGCTCGGAAATGAGGCGCATCATTGCACGACCAGATCCGCTTGCAGTGCCCCGGCCGACTTGATCGCCTGCAAAATGGCGATGATGCCGGTCGGCCTCAGACCCATCATGTTGAGACCTCTCACCAGCGTCTCGAGATTGGTCCCGCCCATGATCGCGAGATTCGCCCCCTCCTGATTGGCCGTTATTGTGGTCTCGGGCGTCACCACCGTCTCGCCCTCCGAAAACGGCAGCGGCTGCGACACTTTCGGCGTCTCGGTCACACGAACGGTCAGGCTGCCGTGCGACACGGCAACCGTCGATATCTGCACGTCGCGGCCGATCACGACCGTCCCGGTCCGTTCGTCGATGACCACGCGAGCCGGCCCGTCCGCCTCGGTCAGCAGGTCGCCGACCTCGGCGAGGAAGCGCGCGGCTCCGACCCGAGCCGGCTTCACCAGCATGACGGTTCTGAGGTCCCTCTCGAGGGCCGCCTTCATGCCGTAACGCTTCCTGCTGTAGACGTTGATGGCGTCGGTGATGTGCACGGCCGTGCCGAAGTCGGGATTGCGAAGCTCGAGCATCAGCGTGCGCTCATCGTCGAAACTTCCCACTCCCTCGCGCTCGACCAGAGCTCCGTTCGGCACTCGACCCGATGTCGGCACGTTCTGGCTCAGCGACTCGGCCTTCCCTTGCGCGGCAAATCCCGTGACGGCAATCGGTCCCTGTGCGACGGCATAGATGGCCTCGTCCGCCCCCGAGAGAGGGGTCAGCACCAAGGACCCCCCGGCCAGCGACGTGGCGTCTCCGAGCGAGGAGACGGTGACATCGATGCGCGAGCCGCGGCCCGCGAACGGCGGCAGCTCGGCCGTCACCATCACGGCCGCCACGTTCTTCGTGCGCGGATTGGCGTTGCGCACGTTGACCCCCATCGCGTCGAGCATCGATTGCAGCGACTGCTCGGTGAACGGGGAGTTTCTCAGGCTGTCGCCCGTTCCGTTGAGGCCGACGACCAGGCCGTAGCCGATGAGCTGGTTGGGCCGCACGCCCTGGACCGTGGTCATGTCCTTGATGCGGGTCGCGGCCCCGACGCCGGAGCCAATCAGAGACACGGCGAGCGCGAGGAGAGCCCGGCGCATCATGGCGTCTCCAGCCGTATCGATCCGTTGGCTTGAACGACACCCTTGATTGTCGTCCCGCTGTCGGTGTTGCGAAGGCTGATAAGGTCGCCGGCCACGCCTGGCTGAAGCGACACGGCCGTGCTCGAGATGACCAGGGAGCCCGACTCGAACACGACCGTCACGGCCTGACCCTGCTTGACAAGATGCGGCTCGCGAACAGCGTTGACGGAAACCGGCTGGCCAGGAAGCAACGTCTGGCGCGCCACCTTGCCGACAAGTCCCTGGCGCGCCGTGTGGACGTGCCCCTTGCTCCCGTCGCGCAGCGCGATCTCGCGCTCTACGAGCAGCTCGTCGGCGATCACGTCGCCGGGATAGATCGTGACGCGCGGCACCGGCAGCGCCTCGCCCTGACCTGCGGCCGCCGGCCCAATCGCAACCAGCACCAACAACCCGAGCCCGAGGCTCGCCGCTCGCGATGCTGCTCTGATCGACACGGTCTCAACCCTCGAGCTTACCGAATCCCCGTGGATACGGTGGCGAACATCTCATCCACGGCCTGGATGACCTTGGAATTCATCTCATAAGCGCGCTGCGCTGCGATCAGCTCCGTGATCTCCTTGACCGCGTCCACGTTCGAGCGCTCGAGATAGCCCTGATGCACGGAGCCGAAACCCGGATCCCCCGGAACTCCAACCTGCGCCGGCCCCGACGCTGTCGTCTCCCGGTACAGGTTGCCGCCGAGAGGCTCGAGGCCCGAGTCGTTGACGAAGTTGGCAAGCGAGAGCTCGCCCAGCTGCTGCAGGGCGGTCTGGTTGTCCAGGCGCACGAACACCTGGCCGGTCTGATTGACGATCAGCTCCGTCGCCTCCGGCGGAATGGTGATTTGCGGCTGCACCGCGAACCCATCGAGGGTTACGATCTGGCCTTGCCCGTTCTTGTTGAAGGCGCCGTCGCGGGTATAGAAAAGCTCGCCGTTCGGGCCCGTCACCTGGAACCAGCCGCGGCCGTTGAGCGCGAGATCGAGCTTGTTCGAGGTCTGGATCAGCGCGCCCTGCATGTGCAGATTGCGGATCGCGGCGGTGCGCACGCCGAGCCCGACGTTGGCGCCTTCCGGAATGACCTCCTGCCCACCGCGCGTCGGCGCGCCCGCGGCGCGCTCGGCCTGGTAGAGGAGATCGGTGAACTCGGCGCGCGACCGTTTGAAACCGGTGGTGTTGATGTTCGCGATGTTGTTCGCGATCACCTCCATGTTGGTCTGCTGGGCATTCATGCCGGTCGCGGCTATCGCAAGCGCTCTCATGCTCGATCCTTAAATCGACATCCGGCTCAGCTCGAGATAGGCGGACACGACCTTATCGCGGACGGCGATGCTCGCCGTTAGCGTCTGCTCCGCCGCCATCACCGCCTCCACCACCTGCTGGACAGGCATCTGCCCGCGCACGCCCGCGACTGCTGCCGTCTCGCCGGACTTGAGCACGCCGATGGCATCGAGGGCCATTTGACCGAGCACCGTGCCGAAGTCCGCAGGAGCGGCTTCTTGAGCAACGCCGACAAAGGCGCTCGCCGCCGGCGCCGGGGCCGCGGGCCCACGCGTGCCGGCGAGCCCGGTGGCGGGCAGCAGCGAGGAAACCCCATTCAGCATCACGAGCCCCTCAACAGGTCGAGCGTCATGTTGATCAACGACCGGGCCTGCTTCACGACCTGCAAGTTCGCCTCGTACGACCGGTTGGCCTCGCGCATATCCGCCAGCTCGACCACCATGTCGACGTTCGGAAACTTGACGTAGCCGTTGGCATCGGCCGCCGGATGGCTGGGATCGTACTCGAGGCGAAACGGCCGGCGATCGAGACCGACCTGATCGATCTTGACGGTTCTTGCGCCCTGGGACTCGTCGAGCTCGCTGACGAAGCTCACCGTCTTGCGCGCGTAGGGATCGGCGCCCGCAGCGTTCCCCGTCGACTGCGCGTTGGCCAGGTTCTCGGACACGACCAGGAGCCGGCGCGACTGCGCTTCGATGCCTGAGCCTGCGACCTTGAGCGCGACGCGCAGAGGATCGAACATCGGTTAACCTTTCGAGCTTGCCATCAGCATGCGATGGAACGCCTTGACAAGGCCCGTGTTGAGCGCGTAGGCGCCACCGACCTCGCCGGCCTTCATCAGCTGCTGTTCGAGGCTGACGTTGTTTCCGGAGTGCATGGTCTCCCAGGACTCGTCCTCGCGCGTCTCGGGGTCCGAGGGACCCCTGCCGGTGGGAGCCATGTGCGCCGGACGGGTTTGCGTCATCGTGAGCTGTGTCGCGGCCAGCGTCGATTCGAAGGGCGTGACGTCGGCGGCCTTGTATCCGGGCGTGTTCGCGTTGGCGATGTTCTGGGCGATCGTGGACTGGCGAACCGACAACCAGCGGCTGTGCTGGGAGGCGACCGCAAAAAGGTTGACCGGATCCATCGTCCGCCTCGCTGGCTCATTCGCGTCGTTTGTAGATCGTCAATCTTGTCCGAACCTTATCTTTGACCGTCGGATCAAGGCGGCGAGCCGAGTGCACCCCCCATCGTGCTGGACGGAACGAGGCGCGCGTCCTCGATCGCCTCGATGAGGCGCCTGGTGTTCTCGTCGGGGTCGGCCGATCCGCCTTCGAAAGATACGTAATTGATCTCGATGGCGGCCTCGAGCGCACGCAAGATCAGGCGGAAATACGCATTGACGCTCATGTGATGGAACTCCATGTCGAGCGCAATCAAGAGCGAGCCTGCCCAAATGAGCTCGACCTCCCCGGATTGGCCGAAGCAAATCGTTCCCGGCTTGAAGAACATTTCGGTCGAGGAATTGACCAGAGCGCGAATGTTTCCGAATTGTTCGGTCCGGATATAGGCGATGAAGTCGACCGGCTCGACCAGCCGCAGCTCCGAGGCCACGTCTCTCAGACCCTCGGCCAGCGCCTTTTCGCGCTCGCGGGCATAGTCACTCCCCTGTTTCAGCATCCCGCCCTCATATCGCCTGCCTCACTTGCCTTCCCCGCGCGGCAAGGAACAGGATTATGCCGGCAACCGCCTTGTAGAATTCCGGCGGGATCATCCGGTCCACAGCGACGTTATCGTAGAGCGAGCGGGCCAGCGCCTTGTCTTCGTAGACCGGAATTCCGTGGGCCTCGGCGACGAATCGTATCTTCAACGCAATGAGATCCTTTCCTTTTGCGAGAACCAGGGGCGCGCCGCCTTCCTCGCGCACGTAGCGCAAGGCCACCGCGAAGTGCGTGGGATTGGCAATGACGAGCGTGGCTCGAGGCACCGCCGCCATCATCCGTTTACGCGATCGGTCGCGCGCCAGCGAGCGCATGCGCATCTTGACCAGCGGATCGCCCTCGGTCTGCTTGAGCTCGTCCTTCAATTCCTGGCGCGTCATGCGCAGCTCCCGCCGCCACGAAAATCTCGACCAGGCGATGTCCGCTGCGACCAGCACCGCGGACGCCGCGGCAACCGCTGCCAGGAGCCGGATGATGAGATCCTTGACGACGCCGGCAACGGCGCCCGGCTCCATGAAAAGCGCGTTCGTCAAATCGTTGTGGGCCGAGCGCAGCGAGACGTAGCCGACAACGCTCACCACCGCCAGCTTGAACAGGGCTTTGAGGAACTCGACCTGTCCCGGCACGCCAAACAGGCGGCGCCACCCGTGCGAGAGAGAAAGCCGCGACAGGTCCGGCTTGATCCTCTCGAGCACCAACTGGGGCTGATTCTGCAGGAGCGACGAGGCGATGCCGGCGACCGCGATCACGGCTACAACCGGCACCAGCAGCAATGCAGACTCGATCTCGATCGCATCGAACACCTTGATCGCGTCGGCGCCGTTCTCGAGCGCAAAGCCGCCCGGATTATCGATGAGGCGGCCGAGCGCGAACCTCAGCCGAAGCACGTTGTCGCCGACCAGAAAGAACGCCGCAACCAGGATGCCGAGAAAGGACGCGAACGTTGCCGCTTCTTTCGAGAACGGCACTCGCCCCTTTTCGAGCGAATCCCGAATCTTCTTCTCTGTTGCTTCCTCGGTCTTACTCTCTTTGTCTGGTCGCTCGGCCATCGAGGAAGGGCCCGGCTGAGGTTGCGTTCGGCCTCGGCTTCACTCACTCTTATAGGCTCGTGTTCCCGCGCGAGCGCGCGGGGCTCAGACCGTTTTGTTCGGGCCGGTGGCGCCGATCACCTCGGTGAGAGAGACGCCGAAACGCGAGTTGTCCTCATCCAACACGACGACTTCGCCCCGGGCCACGACCCGACCATTGACCACGACGTCGACCGGCTCGCCGACCCGGCGATCGAGCGGCACGACCGCGCCGCGCCCGAGCTTCAGCAGGTTCGCCACCGGCATCGTTGCCGCGCCCAGCACGATTTTCACCGACACCGGAATTTGCATGACGGTGTCGAGATGACGCGGCAGACCGCTGTCAGCGGGTGTTGCGGGCTGCGGCTTTTTCGAGGACTGCTCGAGCACCGTGGCAAGCTCCTCCGCCGAGGACTGGAGCTCGCCGAAATCCTGAAGTGCTGGCTGTTTGGGCTCGGCTGTGTTGTCGGTCATGAGGCTAGAACCCGGACGAGAAAGTCACCTGTAGTCTGGCGCCAGCGAGCACATCGAGGCTCAGGCTGCTGCCTTGGTCGCCGCACTTGCTTCACTGCTACCGCCGCCCACCGTCTCCTGCTCGACATCATCGATCGTCGGACGCTCGTAGGCGGAGATGGTCTTGCGTCCATACTCGACCGCCACTTGCGGCATCGCGCCGTTCATGAACGCCAGCAAGGTCTGCTTGACGATGACGTAAAGCCTGAGCCTCTTCTCGCGGCCAATCTTGATTTTGGTCGCTATCGGAGACACGACTGCATACGATAGGAATATGCCGAGAAATGTCCCGACGAGCGCGGCCCCGACGAGCCGGCCCAGCACCTCCGGCGCCTCGGCAATTGCACCCATCGCTTTGACGACGCCGAGCACGGCGGCGATGATGCCGAGCGCGGGAAGGCCCTCGGCCGTCGTGACCAGCGCATTGTAGGATTTGAGCCGGTCGTGGCGCTGCGTCATGATTTCCTCGTCCATCAGCGACTCGATCTCGTGCGTGCGCGCGTTGCCGATGATGATGAGCCGGCAATAGTCGCACAGGAAGATCGTCAGATCCTTGCTGGCGAGCACGGTCGCGAACTTCTGAAAGATCGGCGATTCTTCCGGCTTGTCGATGTGCTTCTCGACCTCGTTGCGCGGCTTGCTCCGAAGCTCGCGCATCAGCGTATGCAGCAGCCCGAGCACATCGAGGTATTCGCGGCTGGTCGGCGCGATGCTCTTGAAGGCCTCCATGAAGCCCTTGCCGGTGTCCTTGATGGTCTTCATCGGGTTCGCGACGACGAAGGTGCCGACCGAGGCGCCGACGATGATGACGAACTCCCACGGCTGATAGAGAACGTCTATGTGGCCGCCCATGGCGACGAAGCCGCCGAGCATGCAGCCCAGGGTGATGATGAGACCGATAATAATCGTCACGAGCTGGCCTCGAATGTTGGGTCCACGCTGCCCTTTCTAGCGGCCAAGTCCTTGCGCGAGCCTGATCATTCCTGGCCTCGGGCGGCGGGGCGAGGTCAGCTTGGGGCAAGGCGCCGCGAACAGAATTGCCCTATTTCCTTAAGAGGTTCGAAACAGGTGCCGACCACGCTCGCGAGTTACCGAATCGTAACCGCCGATCTGACGAGGTCTCTGAGAACCACGGCGGCCAGGCCGCAGGTGGCGAGAGAGGTCGCGTACTATTCGGCGAACATCGGCAAAGTGAAGTCCATCGCCGACTTCCTCAAGAACGACCGTCTCTACCGATTCGCGATGAAGGCGCTCGGCCTCGAGGACATGACCTACGCCAAGGCGTTCATGAAGAAAGTGCTGACCGAGGGCGTCGACAAGAGCGACAGCTTTGCCAACACGCTTACCGACGGCCGATTCAAAGAGTTTGCCAACGTCTTCAACTTCGCGCGCGACGGAGAAACGGCGACAAGCTTCGAACCGGCACGCCAGGGAACCGTCGACCGCTATGTGCGCCAGAGCCTTGAGGAAGATGTCGGACAACGCAACGAGGGCGTGCGGCTCGCGCTCTATTTCCAGCGCAAGGCTCCGGGCCTGGCGAGCACCTACGGCATCCTCGCCGACCCGGCCCTGCTCAAAGTCGTGCAGACCGCGCTCGCCCTTCCGCCCGAGAACTCCTTCCTCGATGTCGACCGGCACGCCAAGCTGCTCGCCGACCGTCTCGATATCAAGGATTTCAAGGATCCCAAGAAGCTCGAGCGGTTCCTCACGCGCTTCACCAGTCTCTGGGAGCTCAACAATCCCTCGACGGGGGCCACCGCACGCTCGATCGCCATCGGACCGCCGCTCGAGGCCGGAATCGGTGCCTCGCTCCTCGCCTCGCTTCAGAATCTAAGGCGCGGAGGGAGCTGAAACGATGCAGCCAAGTCTGTACGTCGGCGTTTCGGCTCAGGTCGCGTTGCTGAAGCGCATCGAGGCGATCGCCAACAACGTCGCCAACGCGTCGACCGCGGGCTTCCGGGCGGAGGAGGTCAAGTTCGAATCGCTCCTTTCGCAGACGCTGCCGGATCCCACGGTGTTCGTCTCGCCGGGGATCACCTATCTTTCTCGCAAGTCCGGCGAGCTCATGAAGACCGATAATCCGTTCGATGTCGCGGTAAATGGCGATGCATGGTTTGGCATCCAGACGCCGGCCGGAACCGTCTACACCCGCGACGGTCGCATGCGCATGCTCGACACGGGCGAGCTGCAGACCCTCGAAGGCTATCCCGTGCTGGACGTAGGCGGGGCCCAAATCCTGCTCGACCCGAATGGCGGAGAGCCGCGCATTGCCCAAGATGGCACCGTGACCCAGAACAATCGTCAGATCGGCGCGCTCGGGCTGTTCACCATCCCCGAGACCGCCAGGCTTGCGCGCGCCGTCAATTCGGGTGTTGTGCCCGACCAACCCGCTGCGCCGGCGCTCGACTTCAGCAAGACCGGGGTCGCCCAGGGCTATGTCGAGCGGGCCAACGTCAACCCCGTGATGGAAATCTCCAAGCTCATCATGCTGCAGCGCGCGTTCGACGCCATCGCGGCGTCGATGAGCGATTCGGAATCGTCGATGCAAGATGCGATCAAGACTCTCGGCGAGACGAGCTGAGTGCTCTCGGCGCATGCCGTCGAATGAACGGCCGCGCCGCGCTCGTCGAGCAAGGCGCTCCACCGCGAGGCGGCGATGAACCAGATTCTCGGCCATGCACAGAGCGGAGCGGCCCACGGCCTCGATGCGCTCGAGGCGGCAACCAGCCATGCCGCGTCCACGTTGACCTTCATTCGCATTGGCGGCGTTGTGACGCAGGTCACGCCGGCTTACTGCCGTGTCTCCGGACTTTCACGCCATCTCAAGCTCGGCCAGTGCGTACGCTTTGCCTCCGGTGGGGCGAGCGACCTCGGCGAGGTGGTCCGCATCGACGAAAGCGGGGCCACCGTGAAACCATTCGACGCCGGGCTCAAGACGGGCCTCGGAGAGGTAGCCTGGCGGCATGGCTTCTTGAGCCTCAGGCCGCACCGGTCCTGGAAAGGCCGCGTCGTCAACGCGCTCGGTGCCCCGATCGACGGCGCCGGCCCGCTGATCCAGGGCGAGAGGGCAATCTCCTGCGATCGGGAGCCGCCCCAAGCGATGCGCCGCCACAGGGTGAGCAAGCCCCTGAACACGGGCGTTCGCGTGTTCGACCTGTTCACCCCGCTCTGTGCGGGCCAGCGTATCGGCATCTTTGCCGGCTCGGGCGTCGGCAAGTCCATGCTTCTCTCGATGCTCACTCGCTCGCGCGGCTTCGATAGCGTCGTGCTCGCCCTGGTCGGCGAGCGCGGCCGGGAGGTGCGGGAATTCTTCGAGGACGCGCTGCTGCAGAACCGGGCGCGCGCCGTGACGGTCGTGTCGACGGGCGACGAGAGCCCGATGATGCGCCGCCTCGCCCCGAAAACGGCAATGTCAATTGCCGAGTCGTTCCGCGACAGCGGGGAGAACGTGCTGCTGATCGTCGACTCGGTGACGCGTTTCGCCCACGCGACCCGCGAGGTGGCGCTCGCCGCAGGCGAGGCTCCGGTCGCAAGGGGCTATACGCCAAGCGTATTCAGCGAGCTGCCGAAGCTTCTCGAGCGGGCCGGCCCCGGCGAGGAGGGGATGGGGTCGATCACCGGAGTGTTTTCCGTCCTCGTCGATGGCGACGACCACAACGAGCCCATCGCCGACAGCATCCGCGGCACGCTCGACGGGCACATCGTCTTGGATCGCGCCATTGCCGACCAGGGCCGCTATCCCGCGGTCAACGTGCTGACCTCTGTTTCGCGGCTGGCGAATGCCGTCTGGTCGCCGGAGCAGCGCAAGCTCGTGATGCGACTGCGTGCGATGGTTGCGCACTTCGAGGACACGCGCGATCTCCGCCTCATGGGCGGATATCAACGCGGAGCGGACGCGGAGCTCGACAAGGCAATCGACCTCGTCCCCAAAATCTACGAAGCGTTGAAGCAAAGCCTCGACGACCCGGCAAGCGTCGATGCATTCCTCGAGATGGCGCGCGCCCTTGCCGAAGAACCCAAAGAGACGGCGCAAAAAACTGTGCGGCCTTGACAGCATCCGGCCCCGGCGCGCACGGCCGGGGCAGTGCTTAACCCGCCTTTCTCACAGGGTCACGGGCGGCACGGAGGCGAACTTGACGACAGAGCAGGAGCGGCGCGCGGAGCGATGTGCCTCATCGGTCAAGCGTCTCATGCCGGAGGCATGGCTCCGCCATGACGCACTCTGTCGTCAATTTCGCCCCGCCCATCACGCCGAAGGCGTGTCTTCGACACGACATGCCGAAGGCGTGCTTCCAGCACGACGGGTCGCCCT
>DATETZ010000017.1:0-5851 GCA_035283385.1 Hyphomicrobiaceae bacterium | reverse complement strand
CAATCTCGATACAATCGGGCCAATCGCCGGCCGTTCCTTTCGGACAGCGCTTGACGTCCGGCTCGCGGCAGTTGGGCCATTTGCCGATCAGCCCTTTCTGCGCGCAGCTCGCTGTCGATTTCGGCTTGCATTTCGGCCATTTCCCGGTGGTGTTTTCCGGGCATTTCGTCACATTGACGCCGACGCAAGCGGGCCATTTGCCAACGGTCCCCTCGGGACACCTCCGGCCAATGGTCGGCGGGATGAAAATGCTGGGCCCCCCCGGCCTGATGCTCGGGCCTCTAGGCCCGGTGCTTGGACCCCCGGGCGTGCTCCAGCCCTTGAAGCCTCGGTTCGGGCCGCCCGGGAGGGATTGCGCGGCGCCGACCGACGATAGCGCGACGAGACCGATCAAGAACACGCAGATGAAGCGCATCATCACCTCATCCTTCCGGCAGCACGGCCGTCACCACCCCCGACTGTTGCAGAGCCTCGATGGCGGCCTTGCGGCCCTCGTCGCCGGTGTCCGGCAAGCGCAGGCGATAGAGCCCGGCTCGCGGTCCGTCGACCACCACGGCGTCGAGCCGCTTGAGCAGCGCGGCGATGTCGCCGATCGTTGCCGTATCGGCGAACCCGACCATGAGCTCGATTGTCTCTCCCGTGGTCTGCTCGCCGCCTGCCGTTTGATAGGTCGGCGCGCCCGCGCGCTCCAGCACCAATGCGCCGATCGCGGCGGCTTGCAGCATGACCAGGAGCGTCGCCACCGCCGCCGCTAGCGCTAGCTGAGGCGGCGCCAGCCCGGCGATCCAATCGCTGAACCGATTGGCGAGGTCGCCGAACGCCGCACCGAGCGATTGGCGCCGCGGCGCCGCGGCAATGCTCGCCCGCAATCGGTCGAGCGCCTGGGGTCCCGGCGCAGGAATGGCTTCGTTCGCCGTGATCGTCGCGTCGCTCTCCTCGCGGGCAAGCGCCAGGTGGGCCTTGGCCTCGGGATGCGTCTTCACGTAGCGCTCCACCCGCGCGCGCGCATGGGCATCGAGCTTGCCCGAGACGTACCAGGGCAACAGCGCTTCGATCTCATCGCGCTCGCTCAGCTCGTCGGTTTGCTCATTCATCATGGCCATCCTCGGTCGATGCCGCGCGCTAGCAGCAGCTCCGACAGTTTCTTTCTTGCGTAGAACATGCGCGTCTTCACCGTGGCCTCCGGGATGCCGAGCACCGCGGCGACTTCCGCCACCGACTGCTCCTGGTAGTAGACAAGATCCAAGATGGTCCGGTGGTCCGCCGATAGCTCACCGATGCAGGCCCGTATCTTGGCGCTCTTGTCGTGCTTCTGCGCGGCAACATCGGGAGTGTCCTCCTCCGCCACGAGATCCCTGGCTGCTTCATCGGCGATACCCAGAACCTCCGTCTTCTTGCGCAACGCGCTCATGGCCTTGTTGTGGGCGATCGATAGAACCCAGGTCAGCGGTTCAGACCGTCCCTCGTAGCGATGCGCGTTTTGCCAAACACTTAAGAACACTTCGTTCAAGAGCTCCTCGGCTATTTCTTGGCGTTTCACCACGCGCACGAGAAAGCGGAACACGCGGGTCTGCGCGCGAGCGAAGAGACGCTCCAATGACTTTGCGTCGCCGGCCGCGATGGCTTTCAGCAGGGCTCGCTCTTCGGCCTGCGATTGCATGGCATCACCGCCGCTCGCGAAACCTTGGACGCCGCGCTGGGCCAAAAGGTTCAAACGGCAGGCGGCATGTCGCGAAACCATGCCAGATCGGCCGCCAAAAGAACAGGCAAAGACCACCCAGCATCTCGAGGCTAACGCAATTTCAACAGCTAAATCCGGGTCTTAACCCTGAGCGGGCACATCGCGGGCGCGGCCGTGAACCTCTTTCTGGGTTGGCGCGACTAAGGGCCGAGACAAACGTGCCCATTGTCACCGCTAGGAGACCAACCATGCCGACTACCCTCCGCGCTCATTTTTCCCGTCCGCGTCAGTATGCGGAGTGTATAATCGCGCCGAATAGCGTGCTGCCTCTCACGTCCCCTTGCCTTGGGGGAAGAGTGATCATGGGCCATTGCGCGGTTCTCGATGCCCGGTACCGGGCGACAAGATGGCTGTGCGCCGCTGTTCTCGGCCTTGCCGCGATTTTTTCCCTCCCACTCGGCGCGCGAGCGCAAGACACCGCCATCATGACCCGCGGCGATGCCGCCGTCACGGCGTTCTCCGGCGCGCGGCAAGTGGGCGAGGTGCCGCCCGACCTCCATCCGCTTGATCTCACTTTCATCGATACCAACGGCGCCACGCTTCAGGTGTTCGACCTGACTGCGCTCGGCGGCGGGCCTTCCGGTCAGGTCGCCAATGCGCCGGTCAAATTCCAGGCGACGGCCGGCGAGATCGGCCAGGTGTTCGGCGTGACGCTCGACGGCGACACGGCCAATGCGACGCCGAATATCTACGTCACGTCGACCTCGCTGTTTGGCTTGCAGATCGTCAGTGCCGAAGGCGATCGCCTGGTCAAAGGCGAGCCTGGCGCCCGCTGGATGACCGGCCAGTTCGGCCTCGGCAAGGGCGGCACGCCCGGCTCGGTGTGGAAGATCGACGGGGTGACCGGCTTGATCTCGCTCTTCGCCAACATCGAGCACGACGGCAAGGACAATGCCGGTCCCGGCCTCGGTGCCATCGCCTATGACCCCACGACGCACCAGTTCTTCGTCAGCGACCTCGAGACCGGGCTCATCCACCGCCTCGGCCTTGACGGCAGCGATCATGGCACCTTCGATCATGGCACCGCCGGCCGCGCCAAGGCCGGTCTTGAGCCTGTGGCTTACGATGACGCAGGACGCATGAGCATTGAGAGCCCCGCGTTCGACATCGAGAATCCGTCGACTTGGGGATTCGCCGACAAGCGCCGCAAAGTGTTCGCCGTCGCGGTGCAAGACGGACGGCTCTACTACTCGGTCGACGAGGGCCCGCAGATCTGGTCGGTCGGCCTCAACCCGGACGGCAGCTTCGCCGACGACGCGGAGCTCGAGATCGATGTCACGGGCACGCCCAATGGCAATGTCATCACCGCTATCGCGTTCGACGGCGCCGGCTCACTCTACCTCGCGCAGCGGGGCGAGATCGTTGGCAGCTACGACTACAGCGTCTTCGCCAAGCCGGAAGCCTCGGCCGTGTTGCGCTATGTCTGGAGCGAAACCGACCAGCGCTGGTCGGTTGAGCCTGACGATTACGCTATCGGCCTCAAGCCCCCGCACCGCTCGAGCGAAGGCGGCATCGCGCTGAATTACGGCTACGATCCTGACGGCAACATCGACTACAACCAATGTCGCGCAACGCTGTGGACCACGGGCGAGCATCTGCGTGAAGGTGAGGACGCCGAGCGCATCGCTCAAGGCGGTGCGAGCATCATCCACGGGCTGCAAGGCAACGACAAGAGCAAGGTGCGTCCGGCCAACGTGCCCCCTCACGAATCTTGGTTCGTCGACAATGACGGCCTGTTCCTGGACGCCAACGTCTACGGCCATGTCGGCGACATCGCGATTTTCAATCCGTGCGATAAGCGGACGATCGCCGAGTCCGAGCCGCTGCCGTACCCACCGCTCTTCCCATACTATCCGCCCCTTCCGGAGCCGGAGGAGCCGGAGGAGCACGTAGGGCCCGGCATCTTCATCGACAAACTCTGCGGTCCCGCCATCTTCGGCGGTGAGATTCATTGCACCATCACCGTCACCAATGTCGGTGAGACGCCGTCCGACCCGATCGACATCTGGGATGCCGCGACAATCCTGTCCGGTCCTGGCGCAGGCGGCGGCATCATCATCGCCGGCGTCGCCCCCGACGGCCCCGACTGGATCTGTTCGCCGACACCGACGCCCGATTTGTGGTGCAGCCTGCCACCAGATGCCCTCGATCCGGGCGAGACAAGATCGATCGACGTGTGGATCGATACCGGCCCGCTATTCGCCGCCGGCGATTTCGGCTTCCGCAACTGTGCGGTGCTCAATGAGCCCTGGGACGATGTCGCCTGCGACGACGGCGGCACCGACATCACCGTCACCAAGACCGCGCCGGCGATGTGCGTGCCCGGCGCCGACTGCACCTTTACCGTGACCATCACGAACACGGGCACGCTGGGCTTCAGCGGCCCCGTGCAGCTGACCGACAATATGTTCATGGGCTGGCCGTTCCCCGGGCCGTTTGGCCTACCCATCACGGCAATTGCGCCCGATCTTGGCTGCGCGCCGCCCCCGGCCGCGATCGACTTCTCGTGCGTTGCAACCCTCACTCTGCCGCCCGGCGGCTCACAGACCTTTGACATTACGGTGCCGATGCCGCTGGCGGGTCCGTTCCCTGGCTATTGGGTTCAAAATTGCTTCGCGGTATCGGCCCCCGGCCTGCCGCCTCCCGCCTTGCCGCTCGCACCTGGCGCGACCAGTCCGGCTGCAAGCTGCGTCTGGGTGCCGGTCGGCGCACCTCCGCCCTTGAGCAATCTCAGGATGGTCAAGACGGCCTTGAATGGCGGCGCTTGCTACAAGGCGGGGATCGACATTCGTTGCGACTACGAGATCGAGATCATCAATGACGGTCCCTCACCGTATTTCGGTCCCGTAACTTTCGACGACACGTTTCCAGCAGCGGCAACGCTGGTTGCTCCCTTCCCAGCGGGTTGGGGCTGCGTGTTCGGCCCACCATTGACCTGCGGCCTGGCCGCTGCGGCAATCCCCGTTAGCGGCTCGATCACCGTCCCGGTGAGCATGACAATCCCGCTCGCCCCGCTGGAGATCGCCGGCTGCACCATGCCGAATACCGCGACGCTCACCGTGCCGGCTGCCGGCACCGTTTCCAACTTCTTCGCTGGCGACGACACGAGTACCGCGTTGGCCGACGCCTTCATTGAATGGGTGCTGCCAACCGGCGAGGTGCTGGTCACCTGCGATCCCACCAATCTCAAGCTGACCAAGGTCGCACAGGGCGACTGCGTCGCCTCTGAGGGCGGTTATCGCTGCGACTACACGGTGAAGGTCACCAATGAGGGTCCCGATCCCTACAAGGGTCTGATCGAGATCGACGAGCTGTTCGGCTTTGCGCCGTCATCGGTCACGTTCTCGCCGGAATGGGGTCACTCGGGAGGTGGCGCGAGCTATCATCTGACGCTCCCCAATGTCGACCTCGAGATGGGAGAGAGCGCCGAGCTCAAGGTGACGGCCACCGTTCCGGAGGGCAAGCAATGCCGACTCAAGAACACTGCCATCATGACGCGGCCCGAGGCCCCCACGCGGTTCAACAACGTTGCCGGCGACGACGCCACTTCAGCCTGGGCCAAGATCCCGTCAAAGAGCTGCGTCAAGCCTGACCGGCCGCAATGCGAGCCTAAGACCAACGAGCTCCGCAGCGAGAGCGGGGCCTGCGTCTGCAAGTCGGGCTTTGTCCGCAACGCGAACGGCCAGTGCGTCGGCCTCGCTGAGCCGCCGCTCACTGAGCCGCCAGTCACCGAGCCGCAGCTATGCCCCGACGGCAAGCCGGTGCCGAAGAGCGGGCGCTGCCCGGAAGCGCCGCAGCTATGCGAGCCAGGCCCGAACGAGCGGCGCAATGAGCAGGATCAGTGCGTGTGCAAGTCGGGCTTCGAGCGCGACCGCTATGGACGCTGCATCGAAGAGGAGGACCCCGAAGGCGAATGCGAAGACAAGGGCTGGGTCTGGAACGACAAGACCGAGACCTGTTTGCCGCCGACCACCCCGCCAACAGCGTGCGGGCCGAACGAGGTGCGCAATGCGCAAGGTCAGTGCGTATGCAAATCGGGCTACCAGCGCGACAAGAATGGACGTTGCGTCGCGCCGCCAACCCCGCCAACAGCGTGCGGGCCGAACGAGA
>DATETZ010000016.1:0-4629 GCA_035283385.1 Hyphomicrobiaceae bacterium | reverse complement strand
CCTCGGCGCGGCGCGTCCAAGACGCCGCGGGCTCCGGCGATGCTCGCGCTCGATCAGGAGATCAGTTGCCTATCATCAGAAATTCTGATCATTCGATCACGTGATTGCGATTTGAAGTTATCAAACAGAGCCGTTACATTGCCGGCATTCCCAGAGGGCGAAGCGATCCTCTGGCCATCACAGGAGGACACCATGAAGACCTGGACGAAGCCCGCGGTTCGCGAGCAGGAAGTCGGCCTCGAGGTCACGAGCTACCTGCCGGCCGAGATCGACATCATCTAACGTTCGATCCCTACCTTGACATTCTGCGCGGCGGCCGAGTTCCCGGCCGCCGCGCTGTTTTTGGCCGCGAATTCGCGGGCGGCCTCGTTACAAGTGCGCCGGCGACGGATACTGGGGTGGGCCGAGCACGGGTGCCGTGCGTCGCGGTCCGCCAGGGTGAGGACGAGACGAGCCCCATGAGCTTCAAAATGACCGCCAATCCAAGTCTTGCTCTCACGGCCTGCTTATTGCTGGCCGCTGCCGTCCCGGACGCTCGGACCCAGGAGCTGTGGCAGTACCTCGATCTCAAGTCCGACGCCTTCACGAAGGCCGACCTGACGCGGGCCGAGGTCGAGACGGCGATTGCGGCCGCAGGACCCGGCGGCGGCGCCGACCTCAGCGGCAAGCAGCTCAATCGTCTCGATCTTTCCGGTCTCGATCTGCACGGAGCGAACCTGCAGGCGGCGCGGCTCAACGGGGCCCGTCTCGCGGGCGCCAACCTGGCCGGCGCGAGGCTCGATCAGGCCTGGGGGCTCGATGCGGACCTCTCGGGCGCCAATCTCGAGGGAGCGAGCCTGGTCTCGGCGCAGCTCATGGGCGCCAAGCTCGACGGGGCGAACCTCTCGAACGCGCGCGTCGCCGCCGATCTCTCGCGGGCGAGCCTGACGCGGGCCCGTCTCGACGGCATCAATCTCAGCGGCGGCAAGCCGATGCGCGACAGCCGCCGCCACCCCTTCGTCCTGCGCTCAGCGAGGCTCGATGGCGCCACGTTGAGGAACGCTGGGCTGATCGGCGCGGTTCTCGAGTTCGCATCCCTGCGCGAGGCCGACCTGTCGGGAGCCGTCCTGGCGGGCGCCGGCCTCGCGGGAGCGGATCTCACAGGCGCCAGCGTGACGGGCGCCGACTTCAACGGAGCCGACCTCAATTCCGCGCACCTCGAGGCGCTGTCGGGGCGCGAGGCCGCCGTGAACCTCGACAAGGCGAGGAACCTCGAGCAGGCGTTCACGAAGTGAGCCGGCGGGCGGACGAGAGCACCCTGCTCCGCGGCCAATTCGGGACAAAAGTGCAACCTTCGGGCGGGATTCGCAAAACTCCCGCTGGCAGCCGCGCCGTCGCGGCGGCATTATTGTCTCCGCAACTCCTGCTTGCTCGCAGTTCAAGGGTTCGTCATGCCTTCGCGTCGGGCGAGGACTTTCTTCGCGGCAGCGGCCGCGAGCCTGTCTCTGCTCCGGCCCGCCCATGCGGGACCCGCGCTGCTTTACGACGCATCGAGCGGCCAGGTGCTCTACACCGAGGATGCGGACCAGCCCTGGTTTCCGGCCTCGCTCGCCAAGCTCATGACCGCCTATGTGGTGTTCGACGCTTGGAGGAGCGGCAGGGTGGTGCGGGCGAGCAAGCTCACCATCTCGCCCAAGGCCAACAGCCAGCCGAAAATGCGCATGGGTCTCGGCGCGGGCAAGGAGATCGCCTATGACGAGGCGGTGGCCGCGCTCATCATCAAGTCCGCAAACGACATTGCCCTTGCGCTCGCCGAGGCGGTGGCCGGCAGCGAGGAAGCCTTCGTCGCCGAAATGAACGCCACCGCGCAGCGTCTCGGCATGTACGCGACCCGCTACATCAATCCCAATGGCCTTCCGGGCCAGGGCCAGTATACGACCGCCAAGGATCTCGCCATTCTCACGCAGGCGATCCTGCGCGAGTTTCCCGAGCATCTGGCTTTCTTCGCGATGCGGACGGCGCAGGTCGGAAAACGGGCGATCGCAACCCACAACAGCGTGCTCGTCAACGTCGAGGGCGGCGACGGCATGAAGACCGGGTTCACCTGCTCCGCCGGCTATAACCTGGTCGCGAGCGCGACCCGCAACGGGCGCAGGCTGGTGGCGATCGTGCTCGGCGAGGAGTCGAGCGCCAAGCGCGCGGCGCGGATTGGCGCGCTGCTCGAGCACGGCTTCAGGACGCTGGCCTGGAAGTCTCTGTTTCCGGCGCCGACGATCGAATCGCTTCCCGCGGCGTTCTACGACCGCGAGCTGGTCCGCGCCGCCAACCTCGGCAAGCGCTTCGAGGACTGCCGCGATCCGGAGCCGGCCGCGGCTCCCGTGGTTGCTTCCGAGGATCCTGCAAAAGCCTCCTCCGCCCAGTCCGCCTCCCCTGTTGCCAAAGGTTCGGTCGCCGAAAAGAAGAAGGCCGCCGCACCGGCAAAGGCCAAGCGCCACGCGCAGCGAGCCGGGAAGGCGAGCTCCAAGCGGCGCAGGGCGAAACGGCCCGCCGGCGACGCCGACAGCGCGCCGCAATTCTCGCTCGCCACGCCCTGACGAGCGGCGTCGGCAATCCGATACCGGAGAAAGCCGCCGCCACCTCTTCGCCCTGCGCTCGGCGAAGCTCGACGGCGCAACATTGAGGCACGCAGGGCTGATTGGCGCCGTCCTCGAGTTTGCGTCCCTGCGCGAGGCCGATCTGTCGGGAACCAGTCTCGCAGGTTGTGCGTTCGCCGAGGCGGATCTCACAGGCGCCAACGTGACGGGCATCAATACAGATGACTGGAAGCCCCAACTTCTTGAGCTCCGTCCAAAGCCATGTCGATGTCGCGCCTGTCTCGAGGCCAATGCGAGCCACATGCGGCGCATGGGTTGCTATGAAGTCAGCGATCGCAGTGGGATTGGAGGCAACCATTCCCTCGCGCTCGATCGTGCCTGTCTGATCGACAACACACACGGCCGTCTGCTTCAGCGACACGTCCAGTCCGACATAGTGCTGCATCGAAAGTCTCCATGACTGCGCGGCCTCTGATCGAGGCCTCATCGGTACGTGGAGAGCCGATTCCCTGTGCCAACTTGTGGCACCGGCCCGGAACTACGCCATGTGTGAAAACGCGAAAGCGGTGATGACTTGTAGAATGCAATTTCCTCAGTCTTGCATGTGGCAGCGATAACGAAGAACGTCAGCGCTGAGATCGAGGTTTTCGAGCAATCGCATGCAGCTCGTTTGCTCGACAGCCAAATTTTTCACGCAACCAAGACCCGGAGCCGAAGTCGGCGACCAGGTTGCACCTCGTCTCGCGGACCTGTCGTTCCTCTTGAGCCCCTGATGCCTCGCATCGCGAGCTTGACCGCGATTCCGGGCGACGTTCACTCGAACTCGTAACCGGCCACGAGGCGCAGGATCGCATTCTCGCTGTCGTCGGTTAGGCCAAAGGCTCCGCCAACGCCAAGATGGATGTGGTTTTCCAATTCCGCTTGGAGATTCACACCCAGGTATTGCTTCGTCTTTTCCGCGTCGAGCGTCAGTCCGCGCGAGGCGTCGCCCAAGCCGCCATAAAGCTCCACGCCTAGGGTGAGCTTCTCGAGATCCCAGCTCTTCGCAGCGGGCACATCGTGCTCTTTCTCCTCTTTGCCGCCACTGGACTTGTAGAAAGCGTAGTTGAGGCCCGTGGCGTAGCCGAACTCCCACTTTCCGCTGTCGAGATTGGTTTCGTTGATCCAGTTGAAGGCGACGTTGAAGCGGTCTGAGAAATCGTGGCCAAGGATCAGCTTGGTCTCGAGCTCATGCTCAGTCTCTTCTTCGCCCTCCTCCTCTTCCCCGTCCGTGCGCCCCGTCACGGCCCGTATGTATCGGTGCTCCGGCCTCAAGTGCTCGTACTCGACGTAAAGCACTGGATTGAGGAAGGCGCCGTAGTCGAACAGCCGCAATCGGTTCTCGAAACGCCAGCCCCCGAACTCGTAGTCCTCACCGTCGATCTTCACGCCTTCAAAGTAGAGGGCTGTGGTCCAGGTGTCCGTGAACCCGTGCTCGATCTCGAGAAGTTGCGCAGAGTAGTCCTGCTCACCACCGCCCGCGTTTGAGAAGTCGCTGAATTGATTGATCTCGGTCGCGCCTTTCTCCTCGGTGTGATGGTTGTAAAGAACGAAGTTCGCACCGTTGCCGGCCCATGCTGCGAAACTTGGTAGCAGCGTTGCGGCGGCTAGCCCGACGATTGCGCTGCATGCTCGCCTCGCGCCACGACCTCTCGCCATTACGACCCCCCTGAAGAGATTCAAAGTCTCAATTATCTGGCGACTCCACGCCCCGGCGATCAAGCCGAGCCGAACTCGACGGTCGGTTTTTCTCAATCTTGATATGCTCAGTCAACAATTATGTTTTGGAACTTTTCCAGATTACCTGAGCTGCTGAGAATTAGCCTGACAACGCAGCCGGTGTGGGGCTCCGCACGAGCATCGGCTATTGGCGCATCTGGCGCTATTGCCCGCCGGCTCGTCGCTGGGCTTGCGGCATGGCTCAATGTCGGCCCTTTGATCGCGTTGAGCACAGACGGCGCCGGCACTGTGCGGGAACGCTTCAGATCGACTAGGCGCAGCTTTTTGGGGGAGGTCC
>DATETZ010000015.1:0-9396 GCA_035283385.1 Hyphomicrobiaceae bacterium | reverse complement strand
CACTTCGGCAAAAAGGCTCTGACACAGGGGAACCCATACCGCTTCACCGACACGTCCACCTACATCAGATTGGTGAAGACGAACGCGCCGCGCCTAGACGATACGACTATAGTCTACCTGGATGAGGCCGTTCGCGACTTCTACGCCGGATGCTTTCTCTCGGCGTCAGTCATGCTGGGTGTAGCCGCCGAGAATCTCTTCAATCGTCTGCTAAGCCGTATCGAGGCAAATCCAAACTTCGCGTGTACTTTTGGTGAAGTGCTCAATAAGCGCTTCATGTTGGCGCGGATCGAAGCCTTCCAACGAGCGGTCGAGCCACTCAAGTCCCAAATGCCGAATGCTACACGTGAGGACCTAGATACTAATCTCGGCATGATCCAGGCCGTTCTTCGAACCCACAGAAACAGCACCGGCCACCCTACTGGTGAAACGATTAGTCGTGAGCAAATGTTTGTTCACCTACAGCTCTTTGCTACGTTTGCCCGGAAACTCGAGCAGCTCGAAGCATTTTTCGGCGCCCCCGCGTAAGGACGCGCAAAGAAGTTACGGTAGAACCTGGATCAGTAGGTTTGGCCCGCGACAAAGAAACCTCGTTGCCTACCGTCCCATGTGGTTTTGATCACCGCGCGCGCGGCATTGCCGGGAAAATTCTCATTCGCCAGGAAGCGCATGTCAGGCCGCGCTCGGATAGACCTTCTCGGAGCTCAGGACGTCGCGCGCATAGGCCAGGCAAGCCGCGATATCGTCATGGGTCAGGCCGGGATAGTTGCCGAGGATGTCGGTCTCGGCCCAGCCGTCGGCCATGAGCCCGATGATGAACTCGACCGAGAGACGCGTGCCACGGATCACCGGCTTTCCGGTGAGGATCGCCGGCTCGAGGACAATGCGAGGATGATCGGTCATGGAGCGTCCTTTCCGTGCGCCATCATACCTGACCCGCTTTAGTTCGGAAGCGGTGTTAGTACGAAAGCGTTGTTGCGCATGACAACGGCCGATGATCCCCGGCTCGGAGGCCGGGTTAATATGCTCTACGTGCTCTTGACTGCCGCTCGTGCCGCATCGGCAATCCTCCCCGCCGTCAGCCCGAAGTGCTCGAAAACCTGCGCGCCGGGAGCCGAGGCGCCGAAATCCGAAAGACCGACGAACGTGTCCTTGTGGCGCAGCCACTCGCCCCAGCATTGCTCGACGCCTGCCTCGATGCCGACGCGCGGGGCCGATCCCAGCACCGCATGCCGGTAGGCCTCGCTCTGGGCGCGGAACAGCTCGAAGGACGGCAACGATACGACGGCCGCCCCGATGCCGTCCTCGGCGAGGGCCGCCGCGGCATCGGCAGCGAGCCCGACCTCGGACCCGGTCGCGATCAGCGTCACGTCACGGCCGCCCGCCGGCTCGCTCACAACGTAACCGCCCTTGAGGCACAGGTTCTCCTCGCCGAGCGAGCCGCGCAGCATCGTCGGCACCGCCTGGCGTGTCAGTGCCAGGATGGTCGGCGACTGGCACGCGGCCAGCGCCGCCATCCAGCATTCTGCCGTCTCGATGGCGTCGGCCGGCCGCAGCACCGAGAGGTTCGGAATCGCTCTGAGTGCCGCGAGGTGCTCGATCGGCTGGTGCGTGGGGCCGTCCTCGCCGAGTCCGATGCTGTCGTGCGTCATCACATAGATGACGCGCTGGCCCATCAGCGCGGAAAGGCGGATCGCGGGGCGGCAATAATCCGAGAACACCAGAAATGTGCCGCCGTAGGGAATGATGCCGCCGTGCAGCGCCATGCCGTTCATCACCGCCGCCATGGCGTGCTCGCGCACGCCGTAGTGGATGTAGTTGCCGGAGAAGCTGCCCGGCGTAACGGGCGTGTGGTGCTTCGTCTTCGTGCCATTGGATCCCGTCAGGTCCGCCGAGCCGCCGATCAGCTCGGGCAGCACGGGAACCAGATGCTCGAGCGTCATCTGGGACCAGACGCGCGTCGCCCGCTTCGCGCCGTCGGCGGCGAACTGTCGCCGGGCGGCGTCGATCGCGGCAAACACATGAGACGCCCGCGCGTGAGCCAGCGGCGGTCCGAGCGCCGACTTGGCCGTCTCGTCGGCCTTGGCGAACCGCGCTTGCCAAGCCGTACGCTCTTCGGCGCCGCGCCGCCCAAGCGTGCGCCAGGCCTCGAGCACATGCGCGGGAATTTCGAACGGGGGCCAGGACCAGCCGAGCTTCTCGCGCGCGCCCTTGATCTCGTCGGCGCCCAACGGCTCGCCATGGGTCGAGGCCTTGCCGGCTTTGCTCGGCGCGCCGTAGCCGATCACGGTCTTGCAGGCGATGAGCCACGGCTTCGAGCTATCGCCCTTCGCCTTGGCAAGGGCCGCCGAGACCGCCTTCGTGTCGTGCCCGTCGACGCGCACCGCATTCCAGCCGCACGCGGCGAAGCGGGCCACCTGGTCGTCGGAGACGGCGAGGCTCGTCGGACCATCGATCGAGATCGAATTGTCGTCGAAGAGGACGATCAGCTTGCCGAGCCCGAGGTGACCGGCGAGAGAGATGGCCTCGTGGCTCAAGCCCTCCATCAGGTCGCCATCGCCCGCGAGACAATAAGTATGGTGGTCGATCAGGCCGGACCCAAGCCGGGCGTTGAGCAGCCGCTCCGCGAGTGCCATGCCGACGGCGTTGGCGAGGCCCTGGCCGAGGGGCCCCGTCGTTGTCTCGATGCCCGGCGCATGGCCGTGCTCGGGATGGCCGGCGGTCTTGGAGCCGAGCTGGCGGAAGCGCTCGAGCTCGGCGATGTCCATGCCGGGATAGCCCGTCAGGTAGAGCAGCGCATAGAGGAGCATCGAGCCGTGGCCGGCGGACAGAACGAAGCGGTCGCGGTTGGGCCAGGAGGGATCGGCGGCATCGAACCGCATCGCTTCCGCGAGCAGCACGGTGGCCACGTCCGCCATGCCCATCGGCATGCCCGGATGGCCGGATTTCGCCTTCTCCACCGCGTCCATGGCGAGGGCCCGGATTGCATTCGCCATCAGACGGTACTCGGCGCCGGCCGCCGCCCCCGGCTTTTCGCGCGCACTGCTCATCAGCCGTCCTTTTCCCCCGTGCCGCCCGTCGACGCCGCCCCGGCGGTCCCGCTTCTCTTGCGAGCGCACATTTAACGGCCGCTTGGCGCGGCGTCTATGGGCGCGAGGACGCAACAATTGCAACCCGGCTGCCGGTCCCGCACTAGTGTCCCGAACCCGAAGTTCGCACACACCTTGCGGCACTCGCGTTTGCGAACTTCGGGTTCATAAGGGACACTAGATTCATGAGCCTGCAAGTCATGGCTTTGGTTCAGAAGTTCCCTCACGACCCAGCCGCGAGGGAAAGGGGAACTTCTGAACCGCCATACTAGGTCCGAGTTAGCTGTGGATGGGCCGGGCGCCCGGCTCGCTCGCCGACAGGAACGCCTCGAGCTCCGCGAGCGTCGGCAATCCGGCGCGTGCCCCGAGCCGCCGGCATTTCATGGCCGCGACCGCGGAGGCAATCCGGGCGCATTCGCCATCCCTAAGCCCCCGCACCAGTGCCCAGGTGAACGCGCCGTGGAAGGCATCGCCGGCCCCCGTCGTGTCGACCACCTCGACCTCGAACGCCGGCTGGTGGCCGAATTCTCCTCCGCGATTGCCCCACACATACCCCTTCGCCCCGCGGGTCACCCCCGCATGGCGCACACCGGACTTGAGAACCCGCTCGATCCGGCTCCTGTCATCGAGACCGGGAAGATAGGCCTCGAGCGCGGCGGCCGAGAAGATCACATAATCCGAAACACCCAGGAACTCCCCGATCAGCTCGCCGCCGCCGAGATCGGCATCGATAACGGTCGTCACGCCCGCCGCCTTGGCGCGCTCGAAACCCAAGCGCGTCGCCTCGAACCACCTGAGGTCGCTCAAGACGGCGCCGGCATGGAGGATGCGCTCGAACGGAAGCCAGCTCGCGTCCATGGACATCGCGTGGTCGCGCTCGCCGACGATGAGCCGCTCGCCCTTGGAATCGACGACAATGGCGGTGGACGAGGAGCGCGCGCCCTCGAACGCCTTGACATGGCTGATCTCGACGCCGTCGGCCTCGAGATAGGCGCGGATCCTGCGCCCGGCGTCGTCGGCACCGGTCCGGCTCCACAGCTCGACCGGCCCGCCGAGCCGGGCAATGGCGGCGGCGGCATTGGCCGCCATGCCGCCCCCGCCCACGATGTGCTCGAGCGCTCGGATCTTGGTGGGTGCGGCGGGGAATGCCTCGATGCGCCAGACGTGGTCGAGCGCGGCGTGGCCGATGACGATAACGGACTTCACCGGACGCGCTCCACCGCCGCCTCGGCCGCCGCCTTCTTGGTCTCCTCCGCGGCATCCTCGGCGAACAGCCTCTCGAGCGTCGCCGCATCGGTTCGGGCTTTGGCCTGCATCTTTTCCATGTCGCTGTAGTGCTTGTAGTCATCGCTCAAGCGCCGCTCGTCGTGGACCCGGAACGTCTTGATGACACGATCCGCCTCACGATCGGTATAGCCGAGGCCGCGCAGCAGCTGACGCGTCGTCTCGAGGGCGGAGAGAAACGTCTCGCGCTGGACGATCGTGACGCCGAGATCCAGGAGGCGGTGCACGTGGTTGCGGTTTCGGGCGCGGGCAAAGACGGGCACCCGGGGATATTGGCTGGTCACGAGCTCGGCCGTGCGCAACGACGCCTCGACGTCGTCGATCGCGAGCACGAAGGCGCGCGCCTTTCCGGTTTCCGCCGCCTCCAGGATCTCCATGCGGCTCGCATCGCCATAGAAGGCCTGGGCGCCGAACTTCTTCACCAGCTCGACCTGCTCGGCGGAGATGTCGAGCGCGGTGAACGGAATCCGCTTTCCCCGCAGCACGCGGGCCACGATCTGTCCGTAGCGGCCGAAGCCCGCGATCACCACGTGGCGGTCGTTCGCGGGTGGGACCTCGTAGCGCGGCTCCTCGCCTTTCCGGCGCCCCACCAGAATTCGCTCGAGCGCCAGGAGCAGCGGCGTCGCCGCCATCGAGATCGTGACCACGACGAACAAGAGCTGAGCGACCCGTTCCGTCATCACGCCGGCGCCGAAGCCGGCTGCGAACAGGACGAAAGCGAACTCTCCGCCCTGGCTCAGCGACAGGCCCAGACGCCGCGCGGCGCGCGCCTCGAGCCCTTGGCCTCGCCCGAGCCACGCCAGCACGAGGGCCTTGATCGCGACCAGGCCCGCGGCTAGTCCGAACACCTCGAGCGGCTCGTCGACGATGAGCCTCAAATTCAGCGACATGCCGATCGCCGTGAAAAAAAGCCCGAGCAGGATCCCTTGAAACGGCTGGATGTCGGCCTCGAGCTGATGGCGATAGGAGCTCTCTGCGAGCAGTGCCCCCGCAATGAACGCCCCCAGTGAAGCGGAAAGTCCGGCCTCTTGCATGAGGATCGCGACGCCGACCACGGTCAGGAGCGCGGCCGCGGTCATCGCCTCCTTGACGCGCGTGAGCGCCACGAGCCGGATCAGATAATCGAGGGCGAAGTGCCCGACGACCACGACCGCAACGATCGTCGCCAACGCCTCGAGCGCGGCCAAGATACCCATGGCGCCCGCTGCGCTGGCCGCCTGGACCGCGAACAGTGGAGCGAACGCGATCAGCGGGATCGCCGCGAGGTCCTGGAACAGCAGCACCGCGAACGCGAGGCGCCCGTGACGCGTTGCGAGCTCGCCATTCTCCTCCAAGACCTGCAGAGCGAACGCGGTCGACGACAGCGCGAGCGCGAGGCCAACGAACAGCGCCGCGTTCCAGGTGAGACCGCCGAGCAAGGCCAGTGCCGAGAGAAGGAGCGCCGTCAGCGCCACCTGGGCGCCGCCGAGCCCGAACACGGCAAAGCGCATGGACCACAGCCGGCGCGGCCGCAGCTCCAAGCCGATCAGGAACAGCAGGAGCACGATGCCGAACTCGGCCAGCTCGAGGATCTCTCTGGCCTCGGTGGTCGAGAAAACGCGCTGAATGCCGTTCGGTCCGAGAACCATTCCGGCGGCGAGATAGCCGAGCACCGAGCCGATGCCCAGCCATCGCGCAAGCGGCGCCGCGATCGCCATGGCCGCGAGCAGGATTGCGATATCGACCAGCATGACCTCGCGCATCTCGTCCTTCCCTCACGCTAGTATGGCGGTTCAGAAGCTCCCCATCACTCGCGGCTGCCTCGTCACGGAACTTCTGAACCAAAACCATACTAGCAAGGCTCGAAATTCTAGTGTCCCTTTGAACCCGAAGCTCGCAAACGCGCTTGCAGCATGCTGTGTGCGAACTTCGGGTTCGGGACACTCGTGTGGCGGTTCAGAAGCTCCCCTGTCCCTCGCGGCTTCCTGGTGAGGGAGCTTCTGAACCAAAGCCACACGAGCAACTCATTGATTGCTAGTGTCCCTTTGAACCCGAAGTTCGCAAACGCGCTTGCCCCATGCTGTGTGCGAACTTCGGGTTCGGGACACTAGGGTGCCGTTCGAAGGCCGTGCCGACGAGCCCTGCCACCGGCACAGTAGGGCAGCTGCGCCCGTCACGCCGCAAGAACAAAGCCGCCGCGAGCTCCCGACCTCGGCGATCCGCTGGCATGCTCGCCGCGTATACCTGGGCTTGAAAGCGAGGTTCGGATATGCTCCAGGTCGCGGCAAGCCCGCCGCTCGAGCGGCGTGCGCCCACGTTCGCGACAACGAGAGCCATGGCTGATCTTCTGCATCGAGTGGCCGCGTCGGGCGATATCGAGGCGTTCCGGAAACTGTTCCAGAGCTACGCTCCGCGCGTCAAGGCCTACATGATGCGGCAGGGGGCGGACGCCAATACGGCCGAAGAGCTGGCCCAGGAGACGCTGCTCACGGTGTGGCGCAAGGCCAGCCTCTATTCCGGCGACAAGGGCAGCGCGACAACCTGGATCTACACCATCGCACGCAATCTGCGCGTCGACCGCCTGCGTAAGGAGACTGCCTGGCAGCCATTGCCCGCCTCCGTCGAGGAGCAGGCCTCGAGCGATCCTGCTCCCGACGAGCAGCTGGCCGAGGCCGAGCGCCGCGAGCGCGTGCAGAGTGCGCTCCGGGAGTTACCGGGGGATCAGTCCGAGGTGGTGGTGCTGTCGTATATCGAGGGCTTGTCGCACAGTGAGATCGCCGACCGGCTCGGACTGCCGCTCGGCACGGTCAAATCGAGGATGAGGCTTGCCTACCAGAAGATCCGCGAGGCGCTCGAGGACTTGAGATAGATGACCATCTCCCATCACCCCGATGTCGCAACGCTGATGAGCTGCGCCGCCGGCAGCCAGCCCGAATCGCTCGCCGCCGTCGTCGCGTCGCACATTTCCATGTGCCCGCAGTGCGCCGCCGAGGTTCAGAAGCTCGAGCAAATCGGCGTCGCGCTGTTCGATGCCATCGCCACGGCCCCGGTCGTGCGCGAGGCCCCTGTCGTCGCAGCGCGCGCCCTGGAGGCGGATGAAGATGGGAGCGGGGGGCGCCCCGCCGAGCCCGGTGACGTGCCGGCCCCTTTGGTTTCGCTCGTGGGCCGCAGCCTCGACGAGATCGCGTGGAAATGGCTAGGCCCGGGTGTCTGGCATTACCCGATCCCGCTGTCGCGGCGCGCAGCAGGCGACTTGCGCCTCTACAAGCTCGCGCCCGGACAGGCGGTCCCCGAGCATGGCCACGGGGGCGAGGAGCTCACCCTGCTGCTGCGCGGCAGCTATCGTGACGAGATGGGCGAGTTTCGCACCGGCGATGTGGCGGACCTGGACGATGAAGTCGAGCATCGTCCCATCGCCGACGCGACGGCCGGTTGCATCTGCCTGGTCGCGCGCGAGAAGCGGGCGCGCTTCAAAGGCCTGTTGGCTCGGTTCGTACAGCTCGTGACCGGGATTTAACGGCAAGGAAGACGAGAGTGACGTCCGAGGCGAGGCGGGCCAACGCCTGGATTGCGGGCGCGGAACGCGGCATCGGCCGCTGGCGCCGCGAAACAAAATCAGTTCAGA
This sequence comes from Hyphomicrobiaceae bacterium, assembly GCA_035283385.1. Lineage (GTDB taxonomy): Bacteria > Pseudomonadota > Alphaproteobacteria > Rhizobiales > Hyphomicrobiaceae > Hyphomicrobium_C. The sequence continues at coordinate 1,419 of DATETZ010000015.1, read as the reverse complement.
CTTCGCTAACCTTAACCGCCCCTTAACCCAAGTTTCCATATCCTTTAGGCACGCTGGCTGCGGCCTTCACTTCCCGGCAATCGTTTGCGCCGACCGGCCAACGATAGGAAGCATGTGTCCACGAGTTAAGGGGATGTTCAATGTCTGTTGATGTCGTCCTACGCGCGATCGGTACACTCACCTGCATGTATACGGTGGGTCTCTTCGTCACCGTCCTGAGCCTGGCTACGGTCAATGCCGCGAGCTACGCCGCCGGTCCCCCCTGTGGGCCGGTCGGTTGCCAAGTGGCGGCCTATCACCAACGCTTCGAGCCCACTGCCGCTCCCGCCGAGCCGCACTTCCTCGGCACCGCCGCCATCCTTCTCGCCGAGAATATTTGATGCCCTCCATTGGAGCCGGATGAAAAAGCCCGGCCGGACGGCCCGTGCCGGGTCTCTGAATGGCGCACTGATCGTGCTCCCGGCCGGCACGAAAACCTGAAGCTCATCCTCGAAGAGCGCGCTTTGGTAACTCCAGCGCGCTCTTCCTTTTCTTGACCAGGCTGTCGATCGCCATCAGCTCGCTGAGCAGCGCCTCGAAGTCGCTCAAGGGAACCATGGTGGGCCCGTCCGAGGGCGCGCGGTCCGGGTCCTCGTGCGTCTCGATGAAGAGGCCGGCGACGCCGACCGCGACCGCGGCTCGCGCCAGCACCGGCACGAAATGGCGATCGCCCCCGGAGCTGTCCCCCCGTCCGCCCGGAGCCTGCACGGCGTGCGTCGCGTCGAAGATGACCGGCGCGCCCGCTTCCGCCAGGATCGGCAGCGCGCGCATGTCGGCGACCAGCGTATTGTAGCCGAAGCACGCCCCGCGCTCGGTGACGAGCACGTTGGGATTGCCCGAGCCCACGACCTTGGCGACGACGTGCCCCATGTCCCACGGCGCGAGAAACTGCCCCTTCTTGACGTTCACGACCTTGCCCGTCCGCGCCGCGGCAACGAGGAGATCGGTCTGCCGGCACAGGAAGGCCGGGATCTGCAGCACGTCGGCTACCGGTGCGACGCGTGCGCACTGGGCGGCCTCGTGCACGTCGGTGATGACGGGAAGCCGCAAGCTTTCGCGGATCTCGGCGAGAACGGTGAGCGCCGCCTCGAGGCCGATGCCGCGCTTGCCCGAAAGCGAGGTGCGGTTGGCCTTGTCGAAGGACGACTTGTAGACCAGGCCGAGGCCGAGCCGGCCGCAAATTTCCTTGAGCGCCGCGGCCATCTCAAGGGCGTGGGCGCGGCTCTCGAGCTGGCACGGGCCGGCGATCACCGCCAGCGGGCCGTCGTTGGCGAACGTGACCGTGCCGACCGCGACGCGCGGGTTGGGCCAAAGAGGCTCGTGCTTGGTCATAGGGCCTTATAGCGCGGTCGCCGGTCTAGAGCGAGCGGAGGCCGGCAT
>DATETZ010000014.1:0-19045 GCA_035283385.1 Hyphomicrobiaceae bacterium | reverse complement strand
AAGCCTTCGAGGACCGACGGCACGCGACCCAAGGCGGCGAACGCCGCCGGGAGATCGCTCGCGGAGCGAACAGCGACCTGGCCCTTGCCGTCATAGCCGAGGCACCGGGCCTTGAGTATCGCCTCGGGACCGACGGCCGTCAGTGCGGGCTCGAGGTCCTCGGCGCTATCGACGGCCGCGAACGGCGCGACCGGCACCCCGAGCGAGGAGATGAAGCGCTTCTCCTCGAGCCGGTCCTGGGCCGCGGCGAGGGCCTTCGGGCCCGGCCGCACCGGTGCCCACTCTTGCGCCGCCGCGGCCGCTGCGAGCGGCACGTTCTCGAACTCGTAGGTGATGACGTCGACGCCGCGCGCGAACTCGGCGATCCTCGGCGCGTCCTCGAAGGCGCCGACGGTCGAGCGGGCGGCCACATCGAACGCGGGACCCGGCTGGTCGGAATAGACGTGGCACTTGAGGCCGAGGCGCGCGGCGGCCATCGCCAGCATGCGGCCGAGCTGTCCGCCGCCGAGGATGCCGATGGTCGAGCCGGGCGCAAGCGCCGTCATGGCGTGAGATTAGGGGGTTCGACCCCCCCGGCAGCGGACTGCCCAATCATGCCGGAGGCATGCCTCCGGCATGATGGGGGAGGGAGAAGAGGGTTCCTTGCACAGCGGCTCACGATGGACATGGTGCTCTCATTCATCCTCGGGCGTCTCGGCGACGCTTGCCGTCTGGCGCTCGCGCAGCGCCGCCACGCGCCGCGCGAGGGCCGCGTCGGAGAGGGCAAGAATCTGCGCCGCGAGAAGGCCGGCATTGACGGCGCCGGCTTCGCCGATCGCAAGCGTCCCCACCGGCACGCCGCCCGGCATTTGCACGATCGAGTACAGGCTGTCCGCGCCGGCGAGCGCCTTGCTCATGATGGGCACGCCGAGCACGGGCAGCGCCGTCAGCGAGGCCGTCATGCCGGGGAGATGCGCCGCTCCGCCCGCGCCGGCGATGATCACCTTCAATCCCCGCTCTTGAGCCGACCGTGCGTAGGCAAAAAGCCGCTCGGGCGTGCGGTGAGCGGACACGATCCGCTTCTCGTACGAGACCCCGAGCTCGGCCAGAACGGCGGCGGCGTGCTTCAGAATCGGCCAGTCGGACTGGCTGCCCATGATGATGCCGACGAGGGCAGTGCTGTTGCTCATCTCGGTCTCGACCGGCCACCGGCCGGAGCCGGCTCCCAATCTAAAGGCTAGTGTGGCGGTTCAGAAGTTCCCCAATCGCTCGCGGCTGGGGCGTGAGGGAACTTCTGAACCAAAGCCACACTAGTAAGTCTATTATTCTAGTGTCCCTTATGAACCCGAAGTTCGCAAACGAGAGTGCCGCAACGTGTGTGCGAACTTCGGGTTCGGGACACTAGCGCAAGGAAAGCGGGGGATTACAGGACCGCGACCGGGTTTACAAGTGGAGCCGGGAGGGTGGCCCAGCGTGTGACTCGGGCCATGTGTGCGGCTGCTCGACTTTTTTCCCGGCCGCCGAGAATCAATTTACCCTGCCGAGCGTCGCCGACCGCCTCCCAACACGCCTTGTCTCAAGGGCAGCAGCGCCATGACATCCTGGACCTCCGGCTACGTCGCCGAAATCGACTACACACATGGTTATTACCGTGAGATGTCGCCGCTCATCTTGCAGTTGTGCATGCTGAGCAAGCACCAGGCCCATCGGGTGGGCCGGCCGCTGCGCTACCTCGAGCTGGGGTTCGGCCAGGGCCTCTCGCTCAACATCCATGCGGCGACGTCCGACGGCGAGTTCTGGGGCACCGACTTCAACCCCACCCAGGCCGCCAACGCGCGCGAGATTGCGGCCGCGTCCGGGGCCGACCTCACAGTGCTCGATCAATCGTTCGCGGAGCTCGCCGCCCGCGACGACCTTCCCGAGTTCGATGTCATCGCGCTGCACGGGATCTGGAGCTGGATTTCCGACGCGAACCGGCGCGTGATCGTCGACATCGCGCGGCGGAGGCTCGCGGTCGGCGGGCTCTTCTATATCAGCTACAACACGACGCCCGGCTGGAGCGCGGCCATGCCGCTGCGCCATTTGATGATGCTGCATCTCGAGCGGGCCTCGGGCGAGGCCCAGGGCCTCGTGCCGCGCATCGATGCGGCGGTCGCCTTCGCACAGACCGTGGTCGATTCGAATGCGCTCTACTTCCGCGCCAACCCGGCCGTCGCCGAGCGGCTCAAGGCGATCAAGGGCCAGAACAGGCAATACCTGGCGCACGAGTTTTTCAACGCCGAATGGCACCCCATGCCGTTCTCGGAGGTGGCCGACTACCTCGATGCGGCGAAACTCTCCTTTGCCGCCTCCGCCAATTTGCTCGCGCACTTGGACGCCATTCATCTGACGGCGGCCCAGCAGCAGATGCTGTCCGCCATCGCCCACCCGGTGCTGCGCGAATCGGTGCGCGACTACTGCGAGAACCAGCAGTTCCGCCGCGATATATTCGTCAAAGGTGCGCGCGCCCTTCCGGCCGCCAAGCAGGCCGAGCTGATGAGGAGCCAGCGCTTCGTGCTCGTGGTGCCCGAGGCCGACGTCCCGCTCAAGGTCACGGGTGCCGCGGGCGAGGCGACGCTGCAAGCCGACGTCTACCGGCCCATCATCGCAGCCCTGGCGCAGAACGATCACCAGCCGAAGTCGGTGGCCGAGCTTGCCGCCCACGCGAGCCTCAAAGCCTTGCAGCCGACCCAGCTCGTGCAGGCGCTGATCGTGCTGACCGGGCTCGCGCACGTCCACCCGGCGCAGGACGAGCAGGCCGTCGCCGCGGCCAAGGCCAAGGCCGACGCCCTCAACGCCCATCTGATGGAGAGGGCCGTCTTCTCGGGGGACGTGACGTTCCTGGCGAGCCCGGTGATCGCCGGCGGCGTCCCGGTCGGCAGGCTGCAGCAGCTCTTCTTGCGCGCGATCAGGCGCGGCAGAAAGGCGCCGCAGGAATGGGCCGTCGACATCTGGCCGATCCTCGAGGCGCAGGGCCAGCGCCTGATAAAGGACGGCAAGCCGTTGGCGAGCTCGGTCGACAACATCGCCGAGCTGACGGGGATGGCGCAGGACTTCGCCGCCAAGCGGCTCGCGATCTTGACGGCGTTGCAGGTCGTGCCGCAGCCGGGCGACGCCATGACCGGCACCGCCTCCGGCCGTCTCCGGCAGGCGGCCTAGTCCGACTTTCTCACAGGGTCACGGGCGGCACGGAGGCGAAATTGACCAGAGAGCAGGAGCGGCGCGTCACGCCGGAGGCGTGCTTTCAGCACGACGCGATGTCCATCATCGGTCAAGCGTCGCGACGCACTCTGTGGTCAATTTCGCGCCGCCCTCCGGGTCGCGCCGGCGCGGCCGCCCACTGCGTCGCGCGCCTCAACCGTAAGCGACAGCTACGCTTTTCGGCGCGCTCCTTGCGGTTCGGCTCGCGCCAGCGCGATGGCGCTCCGTAAGCCTGTGAGAAAGTCGGGCTAGAGCCTACAAGCCGGCTCCACCGGGCCCTTAATGACCCGCGGACGGCGCGGGAAAAGGCCGGGGTGTGGGCGAGGGGCACTTGCACAAGTCGAAGCGGCCTGCAAGTGTCCGCCTGCATCTCGCGGAGCCGCACGACGCGCGGCCCCGTATCCGGAATCATGTCTCAGGGGGAAATTTGGAACAGGCACTTGCTCCCGGTAGCCCCGGGTCGACGGTCGAGCCGCTGGCACGCGACTGGATCGGGCTCTTGCAGCGCTATCGCGAGCCGGACCAGATCCGCAGTGTGCTCGAAATCGCGATAACGGCCGTCCCGTTCGTTCTCCTTTGGGTTGCGGCCTGGGCGGCGCTGTCCTTCAGCTATTGGGTGACGCTCGCCCTCGCCGTGCCGGCGGCCGGCTTCCTGGTGCGCCTGTTCATGATCCAGCACGACTGCGGGCACGGCACGTTCTTCCGCAAGCGTGTCGTGAACGACTGGATCGGGCGCGTTATCGGCGTCGTGACGCTGACGCCCTACGACGTCTGGCGGCGCAGCCATGCCCTGCATCACGCGACCTCCGGCAACCTCGACCAGCGCGGGACCGGCGACATCGATACGCTGACGGTGCGCGAGTACCAGGCGCTGCCGCGCTGGCGCCGGTTCGCCTATCGCCTGTACCGCGATCCGGTGGTCATGTTCGGCGTCGGGCCGGCCTATCTGTTCCTCATCCAGCACCGGCTGCCAGTCGGGCTCATGCGCGCCGGCTGGCAATACTGGATGAGCGCGATCGCGACCAACATCGGGATCGCGGCCCTCGTGCTTGCGATGATCTGGCTCGTCGGCGCCGGCCCGTTTCTGCTCGTGCACCTCCCGATCACGCTGCTCGCCGCCTCGGCCGGCGTCTGGCTGTTCTACGTCCAGCACCAGTTCGAGGACACGTTCTGGGCCGAGGGCCGCGCCTGGGACATGCACGAGGCGGCGCTGCTCGGCAGCTCCCATTACGACCTGCCGGGTGTGCTGCGCTGGTTCACGGCCAACATCGGCGTGCACCACGTGCACCATCTCTACAGCCGCATCCCCTTCTACCGGCTGCCGCAGGTGCTGCGCGATTACCCCGAGCTTGGGAATGTCCGGCGCGTGACCCTGCTCGAGAGCCTCAAGTGCGCGCGCTTGCGGCTGTGGGACGAAAGGGGGCGGCGGCTGGTGTCGTTCCGCGACGCGAGCTGCGCGGCATAGCGCGGGTCGCCGCGCCGGCCTGCGCGCACTGGAGAGTTCGCAGCGCAGCTCTCAGACTAATGCCGGCCGCGGGGGAGGCGCAGATACCAGCCGGCCGCTCGCCGCATGACGCGGCTCGGGACCTTGCCTCTCAGGAAATGGTTCAAGCGCCCGAGCGGACCCACCGGATAGCGAAAGCGCGGCCGGCGCGCCTCGAGCGCCCGGGCGATGGCGCGCGCCACCTCGCGGGGATCGCGGGCTGCGCGCGCGGCGTGCTCGTCGGCGGCGCGAAACACGCGCTGCACCCATGCGGAATAGGCGCTCCCCGGCGGCAGAATGCGGGGCGTGCTTTTCCAGATCTGCGTGCGATAGGGTCCCGGCTCGATAAGGGTGATCGCGATGCCGAACGGCTCGAGCTCGTGCGCAAGCGACTCGGCCCATCCCTCGATGGCCCACTTCGAGGCGGAGTAGATCGAGTTCGCCGGCTGGCCGATGAACGCCGCCTCGCTCGAGACGATCGCGATGCGGCCTTGCCGGCGCGCGCGGAACGCCGGCAGCAGGGCGCGCGTCAGCTCGAGTACGCCGAAGAAGTTGGTCTCCATCACGCGCCGCACCTCGGACTCTGGCAGATCCTCCAAGGCCCCGCCGACCGCCACTCCGGCATTGTGCACGACGGCGTCGAGCGTATTGCCGGTCCGCGACAGCACGGACGCGGCCGCCGCCCTGATCGATGCGGCATCGGTGACGTCGAGCTGCCCGATCTCGACGCGCTCTCGGGCGCCCGCCTGCTCGAGCGCCTGCTCGAGCAGGCGGCTTTTCGCCAGGTCGCGCATGGTCGCGAACACGCGCCAGCCGCGCGCCGCGAGAAGGACAGCCGTTGCCTGCCCGATGCCCGTCGAGCTTCCCGTGATCAGGACGGTTGGCATCGATCCTCCCTTGCCTCAGCGCGCCGAGGCCCCGCGGACCTCGCCTGGGGACGATCCGATTTTTCGTTGGCGCTCGTCAATCGGAGCCGAGAACGAGATCGCGCGGCACCGAGGTCAAGCCGGTCACGCCGGTCAATGCCATTCCGACATCGAGCTCGCCCGCAATGATCTCGAGCGCCTTGCGAACGCCTGCCTCGCCGTAAGCGCCGAGCCCGAAGAGAAACGGCCGCCCGAGAAAGACCGCTCTCGCGCCGAGACCCAGGGCTTTGAGGACGTCGAGGCCCGAGCGTATCCCGCTGTCGAACAAGAGCTCGACGCGATCCCCGACGGTGTCGCGGATCTTGGGGAACGCTGCGACCGGCGTCGGCGCGCCGTCGAGCTGCCGGCCGCCGTGATTTGAAACGACGATGGCGTCCGCGCCGAGGTCGGCGGCGATCTTGGCGTCCTCGGCGTCGAGAATGCCCTTCACGACGAGCTTGCCCGGCCAATTCCGCCGCACCCATTCGAGGTCCCTGTGATCGAACGAGACGTTGAGCTCCTTGGCCAGCCATTTGGTTGCCGCGGTGAGATTGGGCGGCCCGGCGACATATCTCTCGAGCGTTCCGAGCGTCTTGTGCCGGTTGCGCTTGATCGCCAATGCCCAGCGGGGCCGGCTCAGGAACGCGCGCAGCAGCGAAAATCGCGGAGGAATCGTGAAGCCGTTGATGAGATCGCGGTCGCGCCTGCCCTCCATGTGCAAGTCCATGGTCAGAACGAGCACACGGCACTTGGCGTCCTGCGCTCGTTGCAGCAGGTCCTGACTGACGTGCCGATCCTTGAACAAGTAGAGCTGAAACCAGATCGGTTTGGCGACGGCCGCGGCCACCTCCTCCAAGGTGCATACTGACAGCACGCTGAGGCAAAGCGGCACGTTCGAGGCCTGTGCCGCTATGGCCGCGTGAATCTCGCCGTCGGGGTGGACAAGGCCCATGAAGCCGGTCGGCGCCAGGACGATCGGAAGCCCGGCCGGCTCGCCGGCGATCGTCGTGCCGGGGTCGCGTGCGGAGACATCGATCATGACACGCTGGCGCAACCTGAGCCGATCGAGGGCGGCGCGGTTGGCCCTCAGCGTGATCTCGTCGTACGAGCCGCCTTCGACAAAATCGAACACGGCCCGCGGCAAGCGCCGCCGGGCGGCCTCGCGAAGAGAGGCGATATTTATGGCGGGGGCGTCCGGCTCCCGATGGATGGCGTCTGGTGTCGCGCGCAACGGGCGGGCTCCGCGGCAAAAGGTCTCGCGAATGCGACCCATAGTACTCCATGCCGCGCCCCCCGCGCGATCGTTACAATTCGCAGCAAATTCGAGCCCTCGGATTGGCATGGGATTAATTCGGCTGGACTAGATTCGTCTCCTTGCGCAGAGGAGTGGCTGCCGTGACTAGCATGGAGGCCCGTGCTCGGGCATGTGCAGAGGTGCCGTGCCAGAACGGAGCGTGGCAGGCATCCTGGCGCTTTTGCTCACGCTGGGCCCGGGCGACTTCGCTCGATGGTGCAAATCGGCGTGGCACCGATTCAGTTCAGGATTGTGGACTGGGTAACGGAACAGCTGGCTCTAGCGGTCAAGCTGGCCATGACGCGATGTTGTGCGATGGTCAGCAGCCCGGCACCTGCTTCCGTTGCCCGCTGTTCGGCGCTCGTTGCGACAGAAATCTTTGGACGGCCGCCGCTCGTTGACGAGGCGGCGGGTGACGCTCCCGTGGCGCGCGGCTCACGCGATGATGTCGGGCAAGAGCTGATCCTCGATGGCCGTGATCTGGTCCTTGAGCAGCAGCTTTTTCTTTTTCAGACGTCGGATCATCAGCTGGTCGGCCATGCCGCTCGCCTCGAGCGCAACGATCTCCTCGTCGAGCTCGCGGTGCTCGGCCCTGAGCTTCACCAGCTGCTCGCGAAGCTCTCTGTCGTTCTGACGCTGCATGTTGCCTGCTCGCCCACGCCCCGCCGCCCGGGTGCGATACGCAAACTTGCATGTCTCCTGCGCGATCCGAATATTGTCCCATTTGCCGGGCTGCGCAAGCAACGGAAATGCCCTTTGCTTTGAAATCGTTGTGGAAACCGTGGCTTAGCCTTGGCAATGGAGCGCGTCACTAGGGCTAATCCTTTGTTGAGCATGCCGTCACTTGCATTGGACAAGCTGTAACATATCTGTCACTATGCAAGCGTCTCAACTCTGACAAGGAGGGCAGGATGGCGCTATCGGCACATCTCCAGGAACTTTCAGAGAAGCACCGGCAGCTCGAACGCCGGATCGAGGAGGAGATGGGACGGCCGGGGTCGGATGACCTCGAGATCCGCCGAATGAAGCAGGAAAAGCTGAAGATCAAGGACGAGATCGTGCGGCTCCAGAGCGAGACGCGCCACTGATCTCGCGGCCGGCAGCGCCGGCGCTCGCCGTCGGCGGGCCCTCAAGGCAGCCCTGCGTGATCGGCTCATGCGAGCCGATACGCGGGGCTTTATGCTTTAATGATTTCGTGAACAGCCTCGTGCGGCCGATGCGCCGGATGCTGCAGCGCACTCAAGTCGCATCGTGCCCACGCTGCGCGCGGGCTTTTTCAAGTGCCGCAGGCGCGGCGCTCAAACCTGCTTCGCCATCTCGCGCAGCTTGAACTTCTGGATCTTGCCGGTCGAGGTTTTCGGGATCTCGGCGAACACCACGTGGCGCGGGGCCTTGTAGCGGGCGAGGCGGTCGCGGCACCAGGCGATCATCTCGTCCTTGGTCGAGCTCGCCCCGGGCCTCAGCTCGACGAACGCGCACGGGGTCTCGCCCCACTTCTCGTCGGGCTTGGCGACCACCGCGCAGTAGGCGACCGCGGGGTGCTTGTAGATCACGTCCTCGACCTCGATCGAGGAGATGTTCTCGCCGCCCGAGATGATGATGTCCTTCGAGCGGTCCTTGAGCTGGATGTAGCCGTCGGGGTGCAGCACGCCGAGGTCGCCCGAGTGGAACCAGCCGCCGTGGAAGGCGTCTTGCGTCGCCTTCGGGTTCTTCAGGTAGCCCTTCATGACGATGTTGCCGCGGAACATGACCTCGCCCAGCGTCTCGCCGTCGGCGGGCACGGGCCTCATGGTCGTGGGGTCCATCACGGTCAAGTCCTCGAGCGCCGTGTAGCGCACGCCCTGGCGCGCCCGCTTCGAGAGGCGCTTGTCCGGCGCCAGCACGTCCCATTCATTGTGCCATTCGTTGAGCACCGCGGGGCCGTAGGTCTCGGTCAGCCCGTAAAGGTGCGTCAGCTCGAATCCGGCCTCCGCCATGCGCGCCAGCACCGCCTCGGGCGGCGGGGCGGCCGCATGGTTGAAGGCGACGCGGTGCGTGATCGCCCGCTTCTCCTCGGGGCTGGCATTCAACAGCGTCGCCATGACGATCGGCGCGCCGGAGAGGTGCGTCACCTTGTGATCGGCGATGGCATCGTACATCGCCTTGGCTCTCACCCAACGCAGGCAGACGTGCGTGCCCGCGACCGTCGACAGCGACCACGGGAAGCACCACCCGTTGCAATGGAACATCGGCAGGGTCCACAGATAGACCGGGTGGCGGTCCATGCCGGTCGCGATCGTGTTCGCGTAGCACATGAGCGCCGCGCCGCGATGGTGATAGACGACGCCCTTGGGGTTGCCGGTCGTGCCGGACGTGTAGTTGAGGCTGATCGCCTCCCATTCGTCCTCGGGCATGCGCCACTTGAACTCGGGGTCGCCCTTGGCGACGAGCTCCTCGTAATCGAGATAGGACAGCCGCTCGCCAGACTGCGGAAACTCCTTGTCGTCGTAGTCGATGATCAGGGGTTTCACCTTGGCCTTGGCGAGCGCGTCCTTCATGACGCCCGCGAACTCGCGATCGGTGATCAGGACCTTGGTGTTGGCGTGGTCGAGCTGGAAGGAGAGGATCGGAGCGTCGAGGCGGGTGTTGAGCGAGTGCAGCACGCCCCCCGTCATCGGCACCGCATAGTGGGCTTCCAGCATCGCCGGCGTGTTGGCGAGCATAACGGTGACCGTGTCGCCGGGGCCGACGTAGCGGCGCGCGAGCTCGCCCGCCAGGCGCCGGCAGCGCGCATAGAACTCGGCATAGCTGGTGCGGCTCGCGCCGTGAACGACGGCCGTCGTGTCGGGATAGACGGCCGCCGCACGGTCGAGATGCGTCAGCGGCGTGAGCGGCTGGTAGTTGGCGGGCGTCTTCTCGAGATGCTGCTCAAAGGGGTTTGCGGACATCGTTCGACCGGGGGCTTGCGCTCCGATCACGCTAGCGAAGGCCTCGGGCCGCGGCAACGGCGAAGAGTGGAGGGCTCAGCGTCAGCGGCACGCGAAAGCGAGGGGCCTGTCGACGCTTGAACGAATTGTTTCTGGCCCGGTGCGGGTTTCTGGCCGGGACCAATTGTGATCTGCGCGGCGGGGCGCATCTGCAAGTCGCCGGTCTTGGGCCGGTTCGGTCAATGATGGGATAGAGGCCGGGCCGGCCGCGTGGCGCGGCCGCTGGCGCTCGCCGGCCGGTGTCCCCCTCGAGCGGGACCCATAGAGGCTATTCGGCGCGGACAAATGGCCGTCCGCGCCGAACTGACGCCTCGATGTTGGCTCCCGAGCAGCCGTTTTGCACGACCGCAAGCTGCGACAGTGCCAGACTGCCCTGGAGATCCGCTTAAGAAAGCTTGTTAATCAATCATCTTTCGGTGGGCCAAAAGGCTCCGCAGCGCGAGGCGAGCCTAGTGCGGTGGTTCGCAAGTCCGTATCAGTCTCGAGGCCAGGTTCGGCTACGGACTTGCGACCCTGAACCGCACTACAACCATAGATTTTCTAGTGTCCTTTCTGCTCCGAGGCTCGCTAAGTGCTCGCCGCGGAATGGGGCGAACTTCGGAGCAGGGACACTAGAAGGGCTTGAAGAGGGCCGCTCTCTCGGGCAGGTAGCGGCCAGTGACGGATCCGGGGCGGGAGAGCGCGAGGAGCAATCATGAGCGGAAAGCACGGAGTCCCTCCGAAACAGCTTCTACACCTCGTATTCGGGGGCGAGCTCGCCTCGCTCGAAGGCGTCGAGTTCCGCGACTTGAAGGCCCTCGACATCGTCGGCGTCTACCCGAACTATGCAGAGGCCTACGTGGCCTGGAAGGCGGCCGCGCAGCGCACCGTCGACCACGCCTCGGTGCGCTACTTCATCGTCCACATGCACAGGCTCTTGGATCCCGATCCGAGCCACGCCGCCGCCTCCAAGCCGAGGACTTAGGACGCCGCTCGGAGCCGACGCGCCATGGTGCCGCGGCGATGCAGCTGCTATTTAGGCGGATCGGGTCCCACGATCGCTGGCGGGCCCTAAAGGAGATCCCGTGCAAGAGCTGCGCGCACCTGCGGCCGAGAAGGTTGCGCCCCCGCGCAAGGGCGCAGCGCGGCGCCGGCGCTTGCCGTGGGGTCGCCGCGCGCGAGGGCTGCTCAGCCGCTTTCTCCACGACTGGATCTGGCCGCGCTGGCGCGCGCTTTTCCTGGCGCTTCTCCTGACGGGCATGCTCGCGGCGGCGACGGGCGCCTACCCGATGGTGATCAAGCTCTCATTCGACACGCTGATGAAGGGCGACGTAACCTGGCTGCCCTACGTTCTCGCCGCAATCCTCGCCATCACCGCGGCGCGCAGCCTGTTCCTCTATCTGCAGACGGTGGCGACGCAGCGCATCGTCCTGCGCATGACCGCCGACATCCAGAGCGTCGCCTTCGCGCACCTGGTCACCTCCGATTATGCGCGCCTGACGCGCGACACGCCGGGCCGGCTGATGTCGAAGCTTACCAACGATGTGAGCTTCATCCAGCAGGCCGTGCTCGCGTGTCTCAACACGGTCATCCGCGATGCTCTATCGGTCGCCGCGCTGGTCGGGGCGATGTTCTATCTCGACTGGGTGATCTCGCTGATGGTGCTCGGCGTCTACCCGTTTGCGGCGGTGCCGATCACGGCCATTGCGCGCCGTATTCGAAAGGCGGCAACGCGCACCCAGAAAGAGCTCGGGGGCATGACGTCGCTGTTGGCCGAGAATCTCGGCGGCGCCCGCCTCATCAAGACGTTCCGGCTCGAGAAATACGCCTCGGGCAAAGTCAACCAGAGCTTCGAGCAGGTGTTCCGTCAGAAGCTCAAGGTGGTCAGCAACAAGGCCCGGCTCGAATCGATTCTCGAGGCCCTGGGCGGCGCCGCGGTCGCCGGCGTCATCTGGATCGCGTATTGGCGGATCGCCAACGGCGTGTCCACGGTTGGCGACTTCATGGGCTTTACGACGGCGCTGCTCATGGCGGCACAGCCATTGAAGGCCGTCGGCAGCTTGACGGCTCGCATTCAAGAGGGCCTTGCCGCGGTCGAGAGCCTCTATGGCATCCTCGACGAGAAGCCGACCATCGAGGACCGCCCCGGGGCCAAGCCCCTTGCGATCAGGAACGGCATTATCCGCTTCGAGAATGTCTCGCTTTCCTACGACAGCAACAAGGCGGTGCCGGCGGTCACCGGGTTCTCGCTCGAGGTGCCGGGCGGCAAGACGGTCGCTCTCGTCGGCAGATCCGGGGCGGGCAAGTCGACGGTGATGAACCTCGTGCCGCGCCTATTCGATGTCACGCACGGACGGATCACGATCGACGGGCAAGATGTGCGCGACGTCACGCTCGCCTCGCTGCGCAACGCCATCGCCATCGTCAGCCAGGAGGTGACACTGTTCGACGATACGATCCGCGCCAATATCGCGCTGGGGCGGCTCGAGGCCGGGGAGGAAGAGATCGTCGCCGCCGCGAAGGCCGCCGCCGCTCACGAATTCATCCTCGCCCAGCCGAACGGGTACGACACCATAATCGGCGACCGGGGATCGCGCCTCTCGGGCGGCCAGTGCCAGCGGCTGGCACTGGCGCGCGCCATCCTCAAGGATGCTCCCATCTTGCTTCTCGACGAGGCGACGAGCGCGCTCGACACCGAATCGGAGCGTCTCGTCCAGGAGGCGCTCGCGAGATTCACGAGGAACCGAACCACGCTCGTGATCGCGCACCGCCTGTCGACCGTTCAGAGCGCCGATCTCATTTGCGTCATGGAAGCCGGCACGATCGTCGAGCTCGGCACGCATGCGGCACTCTCGGTGGAAGGGGGGGCTTACGCCCGGCTCGTCCGCTCGCAAATCCTTGCCGACCCGCAGCCCCAAGCCGTGCCGCTGCGCGCGTCCGCCGTGTGAGCAAACTCCGACGTTGCGAGCGGGACAGGGAACGGAGCCGCTATTCGCGCCGCAGGATGTCGTTGACGAGCCTGTTGGCCCAGCCCTTGGCCCGGAACGAGCGCTTGAGCTCCTGCGGGTCATAGACGGTCTCGACCCATTCGTAGAACGGCATCGGCCGCTGCTTCGTGTCGGCCAGATAGCGCTCGAAGAAGTAGTCGAGCACGCCCGTGTCCGCCTGGCGGATATGACCGTACTTGAGCGCGAGCTCGTGCCTGGCCTCCGCGATCGGCACGCCGTCCTTGAGGTGACGGTAGAGGGCGCTCATGAGCCCTGCGCGGTCGGCGCCCGACTTGCAGTGCATCAACATCGGATACTCGATGCGCTCGAACAGCTCGCGGGCGCCGAGCAGCTCCTCTCGCGAGGGCGCGTCGCGCGAGCGCAGGCGAAAATCGACCAGGGTGATGCCGTGGCGCTCGCAGGCGCGCTTCAAGAGCTCGTAGGTCGGCGAATGGAGCTTGCCTCGCAAGTTGACGATGGTGCGGATGCCCTGGCGCGCGAGACCGCGGACATGGTGCGGCAGCGGCTGCGCCCCGCGCCAGACCGTGTCGGAAATCTTGTGACGATTGGGAAAGAACAGGCGGACCACGAGATGGTCGAGGAACAGCATGTCGCAGTAGCGCACGACGGGAGCGAGCCGGTCGCGAAATGCCGCCGGCGTCACCGCGGCCGCTACTTCGCCAAAGTACGCCGCGGCGCGCCGCATCGCGCGCTTGGTCCGTTTGCTCGCCCGTGCCATGGATCGCCGATATTCAGAGGCCCCCGACGCGCTTTCCCGACACAGATACGCAATGGAAAGCCGTGCCTTCGAGGCGGCCTCCATCGCGTCCACGCCGAGCGTTTGCTTTCGCTAGATATTCGCTATAGGAAGCACCAGCAATAGGCTTCGCGGGACGCCGGCGCCTTTGCACGGCAGGGAGCCGAGGCACACCGACCAATGGCACTTTCGCGAGAGCGGAGATCAGCATTTAACGCGCTCGCCGGGCGTGCCATCGCACGCTACATCCGCTTTGTCCACCGGTCGTCGAAGCTGGTCCTCGACCCCGCCGACGCCATCGAGCGGATCGAGGCGAATCACCCGTTCATATTCGCCATGTGGCACGGCCAATTCATGATGGTGCCGCCCATTCACAAGTGCCAGGCCCGGGTCTCCGCGATTCTGGCCCGCCATGGCGACGCCGAGATCCTCGGCGAGGTGCTGCGACTGTTTAACATGGAGCTCGTGCGCGGCTCCGGTGCCAGCGCGCGAATCAAGGATCGCGGCGGAGCCTATGCGCTGCGGACGGCGATACGGGTGCTCAAGGAAGGAAGCACGTTCGCGATGACCGCCGACGTGCCGCCCGGGCCGGCGCGCCGGAGCGGCGTCGGCATCGTCACGCTGGCGCGCCTCTCGGGCCGCGCCATCATTCCCTTCGCCGCGGCCACCTCGCGCTTCGTGGCGCTCAACACGTGGAGCCGGATGACGATCAACCTCCCTTATTCGACGCTCGCCTATGTGCTCGGGGATCCGATCTGGGTGCCGGCCGACGCCGACCAGGAGGCGCTCGAATACTACCGCCTCGAGGTGGAAAGGGCCCTCGACTCGGTGACCGAGCGCGCCTATCGGCTCGCGGGCGGCAACATTCGCCGCGCCACCCCGCGCAAACCCGCCGACGCGTCGGACCCTCCCGCTCCGCCCGGCTTGCGGCTCAAGACCTACCGTGCGGCGACCAGCCTGCTCAGGCCCCTCGCGCCCCTGCTTCTCAAGATCCGAGAGCGGCAGGGGAAGGAAGATCCGCGGCGCGTGCGCGAGCGATTCGGCGAGCCGAGTGCCCCACGCCCGGCGGGGCCTCTGGTCTGGGTGCACGCGGCGAGCGTCGGCGAGACCAACGCCATCATGCCCGTGATCGAGCGGCTCGGCCGCAAGCGCAGCGATCTCCATTTCGTGGTGACCACCGGCACCGTGACGTCGGCCGCACTCGCGGTTCAGCGCCTCGGACCCAATGCCACCCACCAGTACGTGCCCCTCGATGTGCCGGAGTATGCGAGGAGGTTTCTCGATCACTGGCAGCCGGATCTCGCCGTGTTCACGGAATCGGAGATTTGGCCGAACCTGATCCTCGAGACCGCCGGGCACGGCGCAAAGCTTGCACTCGTCAACGCCCGCATGTCGGGCCGAAGCCTGAGCCGCTGGAAGCGCGGCGCCGGGCTGTCGCGGCCGTTGTTCAGCCGCTTCGACGTCGTGCTCGCGCAGAACGAGCGCCTGGTGCGCAGCTTCGCCGAGCTCGGAGCCCGCCGCGTGATCGCGGTCGGCAATCTCAAGATCGACGCCCCCCCGCCGCCGGTCGATGCGCGCGAGCTCGAGCGCTTGAGGTCTGCGCTCGGTGGCCGCCCGGTCATGGTCGCGGCAAGCACCCACGAGGGCGAGGAGGAAATCGTAGCCAAGGCCCACCGGAGGCTCGAGCGGGAGATCCCACGCATCTGCACCATCATCGCGCCGCGCCACCCGGAGCGCGGAACCGCGATCGCAGAGCTCTTGAAGGCGCTCGGTCTCGCCGTGGCACAGCGCTCGCTCGGCCAGCTGCCGACCGAGCATACGGAAATCTACGTCGCCGACACGATCGGCGAGCTCGGGACCCTCTATGCGCTGACGCCCGTCGCCTTCATCGGCGGCTCGCTCCTCGACCGCGGCGGCCAGAACCCGATCGAGGCCATCGGCCACGGCGCCGCCGTGCTCACGGGGCCGAACTGGCGCAACTTCCGCGACGCCTACCAAACCCTCCTCCGTCACAAGGGGGCGAAAGAGGTCGCGACGGCCGAGGAGCTGGCGTCGGCCGCGGCGCTGCTCATTGCCAACGAGGCGGAGCTGCATCGCATGCGAGCCGGCGCTCGCGTCGCGCTCAACATGCTGGGCGGCGCCCTCGAGCGCACGGTCGAGGTTCTTCTCGCCTACCTGCCTCCGCCCGGCGAGGGCATCCGGCGTGCCTCTTGACGAGCCTCATTGGTGGTACGGCAGCGATGGGAAAGGGGACCTGGCGGCGCGGCTCCTCTCCCCCATCGGCCTGCTGTACGGGTTCCTCGCCGAGCAGCGGTACCGGCGCCACGCGCCGTACCGCGCGCGAGTTCCCGTGATCTGCGTCGGCAACTTCACGGCCGGCGGCACCGGCAAGACGCCACTCTCGCTCTTGATCGCCGAGCACGTGCGGAGCCGCGGCAGCAGCCCCGTTTTCCTCACGCGCGGCTACGCCGGCCGGATCACGGCGCCGGCCTGGGTGGACCGCGCGGCCCACTCGGGTCGCGACGTCGGCGACGAGGCGCTGCTGCTCGCGCGCATGGCGCCGACGATGATCGCCCGCGACCGCCGGGCCGGCGCCCTGATGATCGAGGACGAGGGGCCGCCCGCATGCGTGATCGTCATGGACGACGGCCTGCAGAACCCATCGCTCAAGAAGGACCTTGCCATAGCTGTCGTCGACGGCGCGCGCGGCATCGGCAATGGTGAGGTCATTCCGGCCGGCCCGCTTCGCGCCCCGCTCGAGTTCCAGCTCGGCCTCGTCGATTGCATTGTCGTCAACGAGGCGCGCGAGGACAGAGGTGCCGGGCAGAATGCCGTCCTCGACCGTTTGCGGCGCCGCTTTCCGGGGCCCGTGCTGGCCGCCCGTGTCGAGCCTCTCGGGGATGCCGGCTGGCTGCAAGGGGCCCCGGTGGTTGCCTACGCCGGCATCGCTCACCCCGAGCGCTTTTTCGGCCTTCTCGAACGGCTCGGTGCCCGCCTCGAGCTCAGGGCCGCTTTCGCGGATCACCATGCGTTCGCGGAGGCGGACGCAGAGCGCCTCGTCCGGGCGGCGCGCGCTTGCGGGGGCGTTCTTGTCACGACCGAGAAGGACTTGGCGCGGCTGCAAGGCTCGAGCGGCCGGCGCGGCGAGCTGTCGGCGTCCTCGCGCGCGCTGCCCATCCGCCTGGTCCTCGACGATCGCGATCTGGGCCGGCTCGTGGCGCTGATCAATGCGGCGATCAAGACCGGCGGGGGGGGCCGGGGAGTGCCTCAGCGGTGACTGCGTTTGCGCCGCACCTCGAGGTAGCGTTTGAGCGAGACCTCGGCCGAGACGTAGGCCTCCTGCAACTCGACGCTCCAGTAGCGCAGATCGGGCAGCAGGATAGGCTCGCCCGTCACCGCGCAGCGCACGAAATCTCCCGGCGAGACCACCTGAAACTCACCGTCGAGAAACCGCACCTGGGCTTCGCCCCGGACGCCGAAAAGCTTGTCGAAACGGTTCATCTCTTTCCTCGCCGGCGCGCGGGCCGGCTCGAGCCCGGGCGCGGGCTGGCGTCGCAGCGCCTGATGAAATCGCCAATCAGGGGGGCAACGTCAAGGCATGAGGCGATTATTCCCTGTTCTCGCTCCACAGAGCATGGCGAGGGAGATTAGAACAGCGATCCCTGTCCCGGGCCGCGGCGGCCGTGAGGCGGGCTTGCAGCCCCGAGGCTCGCCGGCCGGGGGTCGGGCGGCTCCGCGGGTTTCGACCGGTCCCCGTCGATGGCTTGCGCAGCCAAGCGGCCGTCGGCGAACTCGATCTCGAGCCGGTCACCGGCCGAGATGGCGGCCGCGGCCCGGATCATGGCGCCCTCGGCGTCGCGCACGAGCGCGTAGCCGCGCTGGAGCACGCTTTGGTAGCTGAGCGATGCGAGGAGCTTTGCGAGGCCGGCGAGATCCCGGCGCTTGCCGTCGAGGCGGTTGGCGAGCATCTGCGGCCTGGCCCGGCTGGAGGTTCGCTCGAAGCGGGTCCGCCTCAGGACCGCGATCCGTGTCAGGGCGGCCGTCCCTCGGCTCCAGAGCTCGCCGAGACGCCGTTGGCAGCGCTCGAGGCCCCGCGACATGAGATGCGGGCTCAGGCGAACCGCGCACGTTGCAAGTCGCATGGCATGGGCGCGCGTGTTGGCGAGCAGCGCGCGCCCCAGTCGCTTTTCCGCCGCATCGAAGCGCTGACGGGGGAGCGCCACGAGATCGTCGGCGCGCGGCAAGCCGCGCGCGGCGGCCTTCAGGTGCGTGCGCCCGGCCTCGAGCAAGCGGCGCGCCGCGATGGCGAGCCGGAGCGCGAGCTTCTGATTGGCCTCGCGGCATTCCGAATACTTGGGCACTGCCCATTCTGCGGCCTTGGTCGGCGTCGGGGCGCGCGCGTCAGCGGCGAGGTCGATCAAGGTCCAGTCGGTCTCGTGGCCGACCGCAGAAATGACCGGGAGCCTGCTTTGCGCGACGGCGCGCACCACGATCTCGTCGTTGAAGCCCCACAGGTCCTCGAGGCTGCCGCCGCCGCGCGCGACGATCAGGACCTCGGGGCGCGGGATCGGGCCGCCCGGTGGAATGGCATTGAAGCCGCGGACCGCCGCCGCCACCTCGGCCGCGCACCCCTCGCCCTGCACGCGCACGGGCCACACGACGACGTGCGTCGGGCAGCGCTCCTCAAAGCCATGCAGCATGTCGCGGATCACGGCCCCGGTGGGGCTCGTGATGATGCCGACCACGCGCGGCAGGAACGGAAGCGGCTTCTTCCTGGCCTCGTCGAACAGGCCCTCCGCGGCGAGCCGCCTCTTGCGCTCCTCGAGCTGGGCCATGAGCGCGCCGAGGCCGGCGGGCTCCAGGGCCTCTATCACGATCTGGTACTTGGACGAGCCGGGGAACGAGGAGATCTTGCCCGTGGCGATGACCTCCATGCCTTCCTCGGGGCGGATCTTGAGCTTGCCCCAGACGCCGCGCCAGACCACGGCCTCGATCTTGGCCTTGTCGTCCTTCAAGGCGAAGTAGCAGTGCCCCGAGGCATGCGGGCCGCGGTAGCCCGACACTTCGCCGCGCAACCGTACGTAGCCGAAACCCTCCTCGAGCGCGCGCTTTATCGCGTTCGAGAGCTCCGAAACGGTGAACTCGGCCACGTTGGCGCCGGAGGTTCGAATGTTGGCAGCATTGTCGGTCACGAATCGGCCCGGGTTTGTGAAGGCTGGGCTGAATGATACATCAAGGCGGCCCGAATGCGGGATTGGCATCGGGGTTTCCTCACGGCATCAAGGCATCGGGTCACATGAACGTCCTAGTGATTGGCTCAGGGGGACGCGAGCACGCGCTCGCCTGGGCGCTCTCGGCGAGCCCGCTCCTCGGCAAGCTCTACTGCGGACCCGGGAACGCCGGCATCGCCGAGGTGGCCGAGTGCGTCGAGCTCGATGCCGCCGACCATGCTGGC
>DATETZ010000013.1:0-13608 GCA_035283385.1 Hyphomicrobiaceae bacterium | reverse complement strand
TATCGCCCAAAGCGATCGCGTCG
Source organism: Hyphomicrobiaceae bacterium (assembly GCA_035283385.1). Taxonomy (GTDB): domain Bacteria; phylum Pseudomonadota; class Alphaproteobacteria; order Rhizobiales; family Hyphomicrobiaceae; genus Hyphomicrobium_C. Next base: position 13,585 of record DATETZ010000013.1, on the reverse strand, counting down.
CCGCAGAGCTCAATCGCGAGCTTTTCTTGATCGGAAGAGCCGATGCGGCCATCAGCTATCTCAGGACCGTGCGCGAGCAGGCAGCGGTGCAGGTGGCCGCGCTTCTCGAGCAGCGCGCGATGAGCACGCTTCCTCCGCTCAACCGGCCACGAGAGTCGAGCCGGCCGAACGGCTTCGGCGTCTACGACCCCAATTGGCCGCAGTGACGGTGGGCTTGCCGGCGCCTTACCTAGGGCGGCTTTCCCTTCGCGGCGACTCCCGGCACACTTAACCCGCCTTTCTCACAGGGGCGCGGGCGGCCGGCAGGGTGCGCGGGGCGAGCGGATGTCCAAGTACGTGCTGGCGATCGATCAGGGCACGACCTCGAGCCGCGCCGTCCTGTTCCGCGGCGACTTTTCGGTTGCGAGCCTGGCGCAACAGGAGATCACCCAGCACTACCCGCGCTCGGGCTGGGTCGAGCACGACCCCGAGGAGATCTGGCGCACTGTCGTCGCGACCGCGCGCGCCGCTCTTGCGAATGCCGGCGCCGGCGCGCGCGACGTGGCCGCTCTGGGGCTCACCAATCAGCGCGAGACGACGCTGGTCTGGGAGCGCGCCACGGGCCGGCCGATCCATAACGCGATCGTCTGGCAGGACCGGCGCACGGCGGACCAATGTCAGGCGCTCGCCGCCAAAGGCCATGCGGGGCGCGTTGCCGCGACCACCGGCTTGCAGCTCGACCCCTATTTCTCGGCGGCCAAGATCGCGTGGATTCTCGACCACGTCGCGGGAGCACGCGAGGCCGCGGAGCGGGGCGCGCTCGCCTTCGGTACCATCGATACATTCTTGCTCTGGCGGCTCACCGGCGGGCGCGCGTTCGCCACCGACGCCACCAACGCCAGCCGCACCTCGCTGTTCGACATCCACAAGGGGGGATGGGACGCGGGGCTCCTCGATCTCTTCCGTGTGCCGCGCGCGATCCTGCCCGAGGTCAAGGACTGCGCTGCAGATTTCGGGGCGACCGAGCCGGACCTCCTCGGCGCAGCCATTCCCGTCACGGGCGTTGCCGGCGATCAGCAGGCGGCGACCGTGGGCCAGGCGTGCTTCGAGCCGGGCATGATGAAAGCGACCTACGGCACGGGCTGCTTCGCGCTGCTCAACACCGGCGCCGAGGCCATTGCCTCGGGCAACAAGCTGCTCACGACCATCGCCTACCAGCTCGAAGGCCGGCGCACCTACGCCCTCGAGGGCGCGATCTTCGTGGCCGGCGCCGCCGTGCAATGGCTGCGCGACGGGCTCAAGGTGATCCCCAATGCCGCCGCGGCGGGCCCGATGGCGGAAGCCGCGGACCCGGAGCAGGAGGTGATCCTGGTGCCGGCCTTCGTCGGCCTCGGCGCGCCCTATTGGGATGCCGCGTGCCGGGGCGCGCTCTACGGCTTGACGCGCAACACCGGGCCCAACGAGCTGGCGCGAGCCGCGCTCGAGAGCGTGTGCCTGCAAACGCATGATCTTCTCGCCGCCATGCGCGGCGACTGGCCGGGGGCGGCCGAGACCGTGCTCAGGGTCGACGGCGGGATGGTGGCTTCGGACTGGACCATGCAGCGCTTGGCCGACATTCTCGACGCCCCGGTCGACCGCCCCGCCGTGCTCGAGACGACGGCGCTCGGCGCGGCCTATCTCGCCGGGCTTCACCGCGGCTTCTACCCGGCCCCCGACGAGTTCGCCGGGCGGTGGGCGCTCGAGCGCCGCTTTCTCCCGCGCATGGATGGCGCAACGCGCGCGCGCAAGCTTGCGGCGTGGAGAGATGCCGTCTCCCGCACGCGCTCTCGTCACGAAGGCTGAACCTGCGTGGCGTTAGTCTCCGAGCTTCCCCTCCTTGACCCCCAGGGCTTGGGCGAGGCGCATCTGCGCCGAGCCGGGCCGCAGCGGCCTCTGCTGGCTCTCGTGCGGGGCCCAGGCGGTCAGCGTCAGGATTTCGAAGGTGGCCGGCACCCGGCCCCCGGCGCCCCCGAAGCGCTCGATATAGATTTCGCAGGCCCGGGCGAGCAGGCCTCGCGTCACCGGCTTGCGCCGGCGCTCTGCGAGCATGTTGCTCGCCCCCATCGCCTTCAGGTCCCCCATCAGGGCAAGGGGAGACGGGTAGTGGACCGTCACCGTGTCGGAATCGACCACCGGCAGCGCGAAACCGGCCCGCTGCAGGAGGCCGCCGAGATCGCGCACGTCGGCGAACGGGGCCACGCGCGGGGAGGCGCCGCCCTCGATCTCGGTCTCGGCCGCGAGCCAGGCTTCGCGCAGCTCGCTGAGCGTGGCGCCGCCGAGAAGTGCGGCGAGCAGCAGCCCATCGGGCTTGAGCGCGCGCCGGACCTGGACCAGCGTCCCCGGCAGATCGTTGACGAGGTGAAGACTCAAGCCCGAGACCACGAGGTCGAGAGAGCCCGCCGCGAACGGGAGGGCCTCCTCGTCCGCGAGCACGGCCGGGCCGTCGCAGAGCGCGAGCAGCTTGGCTGAGCTCTCCATGTCGATGACCGTCTCGACGCCCGCTATCTCGCGCACGCGGCGGCCGAGAAGCCCGTGATGCGCCCCGAGGTTGAGCACGAGGGGAAACGAGCGGCGCACGATCGCGAGCCGCTCCACGAGGTCATCAGCGACGCGGCGGAGCAGGAAATCGTGGGCGGCGGCGCCCCGCGCCACCCGGTCGCGGCGGCGCACCAGAAGTACGCGGTCGAAGATGTCATGGGGCGCGCTCATGGCCGATCGATAGGCGGAGTTGCGGCGGGCTTTCCGCGCTCGCGTCGCCGAGCCCCAAAGGCTAGCATAGATGGGGGAAGAGCCAAGGCATGTCCGAGACCGGTTTGGCGAGCGAACAAGATCTGGGTGCGGCGCGCCGCGCTCTCAAGGCGGCGGGAAGCCTCGTGCGCCGCGGGGCCGCCGCGGCGGGCGACCTCATCATGCCGCCCTTGTGCCTTGCCTGCCGCGAGCCGCTCGGCGCCCACGACGCGCTGTGCCCGGCGTGCTGGCGCGAGGTCGATTTCATCCGGCCGCCGCTCTGCGATCGCCTCGGGCTGCCGATGCCCTTCGACGCCGGAGGTCCGATGGTCTCGGCCGCCGCCGTCGCCGATCCTCCGCGGTACGATCGCGCCCGCGCCGTCGCTCATTACCGGGGCGTCATGCGCCAGTTGATCCACAACCTCAAATTCCAAGACCGCCACGACGCCCGGCGCCTGTTCGGCCGCTGGCTCGCGGAGGCCGGGGCGGAGCTCATCCGAGAGGCGGACGTGATCGTTCCGGTCCCGCTCGGCCGCTGGCGATTGCTCGCGCGCCGTTTCAATCAGGCGGCAATCCTCGGCGGCGAGGTTGCCCTCCGCTCGGGCCTCCCGTTCGAGCCGCTGGCTCTGGTGCGCACACGGGCGACCAAGAGCCAGGTCGGATTGACGCGGCTGAAGCGCCGCGAGAACGTGCGCGGTGCATTCGCCGTGCCGCCGCGCCAGGCGGGGCGCATATCGGGGCGCAACGTCCTTCTCATCGACGACGTCATCACGACGGGTGCTACCGTCGGGGCGTGCGCCGAGGCGTTGAAACGCGCAGGAGCGGGACGAGCGGACGTCCTGGCGCTGGCCCTCGTCGCCGAGTGGGAGCCCGGGCCGGGGTAGGGCGTGATCGTCTCGGATGAGATAATCCGAGACGTGAATCACGCTCTTAATCATAAATTTAGACCATGATTCACGCGTCAGACTGATAGGTTCTGGCGCGATCATGGTCTAGCCGAAAGGCAAAATCCTTGTGATCTGCGGCCCCGGCGCTCTTTGCCTCGCGGGATCGAGCGACTACGTTCACGTGCGGTTGAGCCCGCTTTCGAGGAATGTCCGGACCGATGCCGAAGGTCACGATCTACACTGCAGCGCTCTGTCCATACTGCCACATGGCAAAGGAGCTGCTGCGCGCAAAGGCGATATCGTTCGAGGAAATCAATGTCACCGGGAAGACCGTTCTGAGGGCCGAAATGAGCACCAAAGCCGGCGGTCGCAACACGGTGCCTCAGATCTGGATCGGGGACAAGCACGTTGGAGGGTGTGACGACCTCTTGTGCCTCGAGCGCGCCGGCAAGCTGGACGCGCTCTTGAGCAGCTGTGCCCAAGACTCGCGGCGCCACGGATCTTGATGACGAGCGCACAAACCGCGACCGGTTTCCGCGTCGGCCTCGTTCAGATGTGCTCGGGCCGCGACGTCGAGCGCAACGTCGCCGATGCGACGGCGCTCATTCGCGAGGCGGCGAAGGGGGGCGCCCAGTACGTGCAGACCCCCGAAGCGACCACGCTCATGGAACTCGAGCGCGAGCGCCTATTCAAGGCGGCACTGCCCGAGGCCGCCCCGGCGCTGCGCCACTTTCAGGGCCTTGCCGCCGAGCTCCAGATTTGGCTGCACGTCGGCTCGATGGCGATGCGCGCGAGCCCCGAGAGGATCGCGAACCGGTCCATCCTCATCTCGCCCAGCGGCACGATCAGCGCGCGGTATGATAAGATACATATGTTCGACGTCGACCTGCCGGGCGGGGAAAGCTATCGCGAAAGCGCCAGCTACGAGGCGGGCCGCCATGCGGTGGTGGCAGATTTGCCCTGGGGTCCTTTGGGGTTAACGATCTGTTATGATTTGAGGTTTCCGCAGCTCCATCGCGCGCTCGCCAGAGCGGGAGCCAAGTTTCTGGCCGTTCCCTCGGCGTTCACCCGCTTAACGGGCGAGGCCCACTGGCACACGCTGCTCCGCGCCCGCGCCATCGAGTCGCAGTGCTACGTCTTCGCGGCTGCGCAGGGCGGCCGCCACGAGCATGGTCGCGAGACCTATGGCCACAGCCTCGTCGTATCTCCTTGGGGTCAAATTCTGGCCGAGGGCGGCGTTCACCCTTCCGTCATATATGCTGATGTTGAATTGGGGGCGATCGAGGACGTCCGCACGCGTGTGCCCTCCCTCGAGCACGACCGGGCGTTCGATGTGGTTTACGCCGGCACGAAGCCGCCTTAGAGGTCAATCTATGATCAAGTATCGGCTCGTCTGCGAGCACGAGCACGAGTTCGAAGGCTGGTTCCGCAACAGCGGCGCCTATGATGCGCAGGCGGGCTGCAGGCAGATCTCTTGTCCAGCCTGCGGGACGACGCTCGTGTCCAAAGCCGTAATGGCGCCGAGCCTTGCCACGCGGCCCGACCCTGAAGCGTCCCGTGATGGCGTGCTGAGCCCAGCCGAGCTCGAGCGCCAAGTCGCAGGTCTATTGCGCCGCCTGCACGCGGAAATCGAGGCCAGCGCCGAGTACGTCGGGCCGCGGTTTGCCGAGGAGGCGCGCAAGATCTATTACCGGGAAGGCCGAGAGCGCAATATTTACGGCGAGGCTCGGATCGCGGAGATCGAGGCTCTCACGGACGAAGGCATTCCGTGCCTGCAGCTGCCGCGTCTGCCCAAGGACTTCAACTGAGAGCGTCTTAAGAAGATAGCGTCGTGGCGGCGTCACGCGACGTGCGGAACGCGCGGCCGAGCATGGTCGCCATCACCCGCAAGGGCGGCGGCAAGATCGCGAATTAGCCGAGATTAGAGCCGAGCAGACGTAGGTCGGACTGAGCAAGGACCCCTGCCCGAGCGAAGGCGGGCGTCCACACTTGACGCCCGCAAGCGAGGCGTCGGACTTCGCCCGGCTGAGCGCCGGGCTCAGTCCGACCTACGGCCGCTGGTGCGAACAGGTGTTTGCGAGTATGCGGACGCCTCGATGTCCGGAAATTCAGCCTTGCGGTTCCGGGCCTGCGCGGTGCAAAGATCGGCGACAAGACCGTGCTTTGTGCGGTCCTCACTTTGGAGAACGCCATTCCATGAACGCGCACATGGGTTCGATGAGCGGCCCCGGAAACGATGGCGTGCGCCATGACTGGACGCAGGCCGAGGCCCGCGCGATCCACAACCTGCCGTTCAACGACCTTCTGTTCCATGCGCACACCGTGCACCGCCGGCACTTCGACGCCAACAAGGTCCAGCTTGCCCGGCTGCTCTCGATCAAGACCGGCGGCTGCCCCGAGGACTGCGGCTATTGCAGCCAGTCCGCGCATCACGCCACGGGTCTCGAGGCCTCGAAGCTCATGACGGCGGACGCCGTGATCGCCGAGGCGCGAAAAGCAAAGGCGAGCGGCGCCACCCGCTATTGCATGGGCGCGGCCTGGCGGGCTCCCAAGGGGCGCGACATGGACGCCCTCGTGGCCATGGTGGAAGGGGTCAAGGCGCTCGGGATGGAGACATGCATGACGCTCGGCATGCTGTCCGATGAGGATGTTAGCCGGTTCAAGGCCGCCGGCCTCGACTACTACAACCACAACATCGACACCTCCCCCCGCTACTACTCCGAGATCATCACGACGCGCACCTATGCCGAGCGCCTCGACACGCTCGCTCGCGTGCGCGCGGCCGGCATCAAGGTCTGCTCGGGCGGCATCGTCGGCATGGGCGAGGCGGTCGAGGATCGCATCGATATGCTGGTCACCCTCGCCAACCTTTCCGAGCACCCGGAGAGCGTGCCGATCAACATGCTGGTCGCCATTCCCGGCACTCCGCTCGAGAATGCCGAGCCGATCGACCCGATCGCCTTCGTGCGCACGATCGCACTCGCGCGCATCATGATGCCGGCCTCGTTCGTGCGCTTGTCGGCCGGACGCACCGGGATGAGCGACGAGACGCAGGCGCTCTCGTTCTTCGCCGGCGCGAACTCGATCTTCACCGGCGACCGGCTGCTGACCGCGGACAATCCCGGCACGGACCGGGATGCGGCCCTCTTCAAGCGCTTGGGTCTCGAGCCGCTCGCGCTCGAGCCCGCGCCGGAACGATCCGGTCGAGGCGAGGAATGCACGACAGCCACGAGCGGGCGCTGAAGGCGCTCGAGCGGCGCGGGCGCATGAGGCAGCTCACGCCCCGCTCTGGTGCCGACTTCTCGTCCAACGACTATCTGGGGCTTGCGTCCTCGGCCGAGTTGAGACAAGCGGTTGCGAAGGCCATCGCGCGCGGAGTGGCCGTGGGCGCCGGCGGCTCGCGGCTCTTGCGCGGCAATGACCCCGAGCACGAGGCTCTGGAGGCGGAGGCGGCAGAGTTGTTCGGGGCCGAGGCGGCGCTGTTCTTCGGCGGCGGCTTCGTTGCCAACTACGGGATTTTTTCCACGCTCCCCGGGCGCGGCGACATTATCGTCTACGATGAACTCATCCACGCAAGCGTGCACGACGGGATGCGGGCGAGCCGCGTCGAGGCCCGAGCGGCGCGGCACAACGATCCGCAATCATTCGAGGATGCTATTTGCTGCTGGCGCGCGGCCGGCGCGACGGGGCGCCCCTGGCTTGCGGTCGAAAGTCTCTACTCGATGGACGGCGATCGCGCGCCGCTTTCCGATCTCGCCGCCATCGCCGAGCGGCACGAGGCGATGCTGGTCATCGACGAGGCGCACGCGACCGGCGTGTTCGGGCCCGATGGCCGGGGTCTCGGGGCCGATCTCGAGGGTCGCCCGTACGTCGTCTCGCTCCACACGTGCGGCAAGGCGCTGGGCGTCATGGGCGCGCTCGTTCTCGCGCCGGCGACGATCCGGGACTATCTCGTCAACCGCTGCCGGCCCTTCATCTATGCCACGGCGCCGTCCCCGATCATCGCCGCCACGGTGAGGGCCGCTTTGGCTCTCGTGCGCAGCGAGCCGCGCCGGCGCGAGCGGCTCCACGAGCTCGTGGCCGTTGCGGGACGGAAGCTCGAGGCGCGCTGCGGGCTCATCGCTTCGGGCTCGCAGATCCAGCCCGTGATCGTCGGGGACGACGCTGCCGCGACGGCGCTCGCGGCGGCCATGCAGAGGCAGGGCTTCGACATCCGCGCCGTGCGCCCGCCGACCGTCCCCGAGGGCACGGCGCGGCTCAGGATCTCGATCACGCTCAATGCCGGCGAGACGGCCGTCGATCACATGATCGATGCACTCGCCGGCGAGCTCGGAAAGTCGGCCGCATGAGCGCGGGCATCATCGTCACGGGCACCGACACCGGCGTCGGCAAGACCGTGTTCGCGGCGGCGCTCGCCGGCGCTCGCGGCGCCTCCTATTGGAAGCCGGTCCAATGTGGTCTCGACGGCGGCGGCGATGTGGAGGCCGTGCGGCGCCTTTCCGGGCTGCCGCCGGGGCGAATCCTGCCGGAGATCTATCGTTTCAGGACGGCGGCGTCCCCGCACCGGGCGGCCGAGCTCGACGGTATCGAGATCGACCTCGACAGGCTGACGCCGCCCGATAATGGCGATCACGGTGTCAGACGCTCAGGGTTTGACACCGCGTCACGCCCGCTCGTCGTCGAAGGCGCGGGCGGGCTCATGGTGCCGCTGACCCGCACGGTTCTCCAGATCGATCTCTTCGCGCGCTGGCGGCTCCCTGTCGTCCTCGTCGCACGCACGGCGCTCGGCACCATCAATCACAGCCTGCTATCCATCGAGGCATTGAAGCGGCGCGGCATTCCCCTCATCGGGCTCGCCTTCGTCGGCGACGAGAATAAGGATTCCGAGCGCACGATTTGCGAGATCGGCGGCGCGCGGAGACTCGGCCGTTTGCCGCGCCTCGCCATCCTCGATCAGAGCTCCCTCGCCGCGGCGTTCGCCGCCCACTTCCGCGTCGAGGACTTCGCGTGACCGCCGGCCGCTCCCCCATCTGGCATCCTTATACGCAGCATGCGCTGGAGCCCGATGCGACGCCGATCGCGCGCGGGGAGGGCGCGTGGCTCGAGACGCCCGGCGGGCGGCGCATCCTCGATGGCATCTCGTCGTGGTGGGTGGTGACGCACGGACATCGCCATCCGCGCATTGTCGCGGCAATCAAGGACCAAGCCGACAAGCTCGATCAGGTCATCTTCGCGGGCTTTACCCACGAGCCCGCGGAGCGGCTCGCCGAAAAGCTCATCGCCGCCGCGCCCAAAGGCCTAAGTCACGTTTTTTTCTCGGACTCGGGCTCGACCGCGGTCGAGGTGGGGCTCAAGATGGCGCTCGGGTATTGGCGCAACATCGGCGAGCCGAGGAGTCGCATCGTCGCGCTCGAGCACGGCTACCACGGCGACACCATCGGCGCCATGTCGGCCGGGGCTCGCGGCGTCTTCAGCGCGGCCTACGAGCCGTTGCTGTTCGAGGTCGCGCGAATTCCCTGTCCGAGCGCGGGCCGCGAGCAGGCCGCGATCGACGCGCTCGAGGGGGCGTGCCGGAGCGAGCCGGTGGCGGCGGTGATCGTCGAGCCCTTGATCCTCGGCGCGGGCGGGATGCTCGTCTATCCGCCGTCCGTGCTCGCCGAGATGAAACGCGTCGCGGAGGCGCATCGCGCCCTCTTCATCGCCGACGAGGTGATGACCGGCTGGGGGCGCACGGGGACGCTCTTTGCGTGCCAGCAGGCGGGCGTCGCCCCCGATATCCTGTGCCTCGCCAAGGGACTGACGGGGGGCTCGCTGCCGCTCGCCGTCACTCTCTGTCGAAGCGAGATCTTCGAGGCGCACCTTGCCCCCGATCGAACGAAGACCTTCTTCCACTCGTCGAGCTACACCGCCAACCCCATGGCCTGCGCGGCGGCACTCGCCAATCTCGACATTTGGGAGACCGAGCCGGTCCGGGAGCGCATCACGGCCCTTGCCGGCATGCACGCCCTGCGGCTCGCACCGTTCCGGGACGACCACCGCTTCACCGGGGTCCGCCAGCTCGGCACGATCGCCGCCCTCGATCTCGAAGTGCCCGATCGCGGCTACCTGGCGAGCGTCGGCCCGAAGCTCTCGGCCGTGTTCAGGGAGCGCGATCTGCTCCTGCGCCCGCTCGGGAACACGATCTACGTCATGCCGCCCTACTGCATCACAGGCGCCGAGCTCGATCTCGTCTATGACGCCATTCGTGAGGCCGCGGACGCCCTCGCCTGAGCGGCGTCACGTGCGCCGCAGCTCGTAGAGGGTCTCCTCGAGGGCGGTGAGGCCGCGCCTCTTGAGGTTTAAGCTGCGCTCGAGCCCGTCGCGGGTCTCGATGACGCGAATGACATAGGCGGCCCCGAACAGCCGCTCGATTTGTGTCCGGGGCGTGGAGAACGGCGGGCCCGCCATCTCGCTCGAGTCGAAGGCGAGCCCGACGAGGACGATTGGCGCCGCAGCCGGGACGAGCTGCGAAAGCTTTTTCGCGTAGCGCTGCTGCTCGGCCGGCGGAAAGGCGACCAGGGACGCGCGATCGTAGGCGGCGTCTGCCTTGGCCACGGCCTCGCGCGGAAGATCGAAGAGATCGCCGCACCAAAGCTCGAAAGGGCCCGAGCTCTTGACGGTCATTGCGCCGGCCAAGGATGTCGCAGGCGCGAGGCCCTGCTCGGCGAAGAAGGCATCGACGGCGAACTCGGAGAGCTCGACGCCGACGACCTGGTGGCCGCGGTTCGCGAGCCACGCCATGTCGAGACTCTTCCCGCACAGTGGCACGAACACCGTCGACCCCGCGGCAAGCCCGCGAGACGGCCAGTGCTTCGCGAGGAGATCATTGACCTCCGGCTGGTGGAAGCCGATGTCGCCTTTCTGCCAGCGGTCAGTCCAGAACGCGGGGTCCATTCTCGCTGCCTCAGCTCCGGTAGTCCGTGTTGATCGAGATGTAGCCGTGGGTCAGGTCGCAGGTCCACACGGTGGCACGGCCCTTTCCGACGCCGACGCCGACCCGGATCTTGATCTCTCGGTTCGTCATGTAGCGAGCGACGAGAGCCTCCTCGTAGCCAGGGGCGCGCTCGCCCTCGTGGGCGACCAGAAGGTCGCCGTACCAGATCGAGAGCTTGTCGCGATCCGCTGCTTGGCCCGATTTGCCGACCGCTGCGACGACGCGGCCCCAGTTTGGGTCCTCGCCGGCGATGGCGGTCTTGACCAGCGGCGAGCTCCCGATCGAGAGGCCGATCCTGCGTGCGGCGGCGCTGCTCTCGGCGCCTTCGACCTCGATGGTCACGAACTTGGTGAGCCCCTCGCCGTCCTTGGCGACCCAAATCGCGAGCTCCGTCATGAGATCGTGAAGCGCCGTCGTGAAATCCTTGAGTGCTGGGTCGGAGGCGCGTGTCACCCGTTTCTGGCCGCGGCTCGCGGCCGCGCCGGTCGCGAACAGGATGAGGGTGTCGGATGTCGAGGTATCGCCGTCGACCGTCACGCAGTTGAAGGTCTTGCCGGCCCCGCTGGCGACGAGCTTCTGCAACACCGGCCGTGCGATGGCTGCGTCCGTGAACAGGAAGCCCAACATCGTCGCCATGTCGGGGGCGATCATGCCGGCGCCCTTGCAGAAGCCGTTGATCGTGACCGCGACTCCGCCGAGCGTGGCCGTTCGCGTTGCGAGCTTGGGGAAGGTGTCGGTGGTCATGATCGCTCTGGCCGCCGCCTCGTAGGCGTCGGGCCTAGCCCGCTTGACGAGATGGCCCAGGATGTGACCAAACGTGCCGGCATCCATGGGCTCCCCGATGACGCCCGTCGATGCAACAAAGACCTCGTCGGGCTTGCAGCCTGCGGCCTCGGCGGCGAACTTGGCGGTGAGCTTCACCGTCTCCCGGCCTTTGACGCCGGTGAAGGCGTTGGCGTTGCCGGAGTTGACGACGAGCGCGCGGGCGCGGCCGTGCTCGAGCTGCGCGACGCACCACTCGACCGGCGCCGACCGCGTCTTGGATTGGGTCAGCACGCCCGCGGCAACGGTGCCCGGATCCATGACCGCGAGCATGAGGTCGGTGCGTCCCTTGTAGCGGATGCCGGCCTCGGCGGTGGCGAAGCGCACGCCGGAAATGGGCGCCATCCTCGGCAGCGTCTTGGGCGCGAACGGCGAGACGGTCTTGGCTTTGCCCATGGGGCGCTCCGGCGCTCTCGGCGTGAGGCCGCTCACAAAGCAGGGCTTGCCGTACAAAATCAAGCCGGAGAAACGGGGTCGGACCCGCTGCGGCCGACCGCGCAACGGACGTATCGGGACTTTCGTGGCATCGAAGAAGTCCGGATGCGCGGAGGCTCACCCTGACACCGGCTACTTCTTCTCTTGGGCCTCCATCTTGTCGATCTGGGCACCGAAGGCCTTCTTCTGCGCCTCGGCCTTCTTGGCGTCCTCCTCGACCAGCTTTTTCACCTCAAGATCAATATACTCGATCTTGGCCTTCTCCCTGAGCTGGCCCGCGATATCCTGCGCCTTCGATTGGACCATCGAGCCGATCAGTCGGTCCTTCACCTCGTCGAAGGTCGGGGGCGGCTTCTGGCGCCGGTTCTCGAGCTTGATCAGATGCCAGCCGAACTGGCTCTTTACGGGCGCCGAGAGCTCGCCGATCTTGAGGCCGAAGGCGGCGCGCTCGAACTGAGGCACCATCTGGCCACGGCCGAAGTAGCCGAGCATCCCGCCCTCGTCCTTCGAGCCCGGGTCCTGCGAGTTCTCTTTCGCGAGCTGGGCGAAGTCGCCGCCGCCGGCAATCTTCTCGGCCAGCTCTTTGGCCTTGACTTCGGTGTCGACCAGAATATGGCGGGCCTGCACCTCCTCCTCGGGGGGCAGCATCTTGACCTTGTCCTCGAAGATGCTCTTGGCCAGGGTCTCGCTGATCAGGCCTTGCACGTTCTTCTCGAAGAACGCGTCGCGCAGCGCGCGCTGACGCCAATAGCCGAGCCGCTTGTCGAACTCGGGCCCCGCCGAGAGCCTCTCGGCCTCCGCCGCGCCGGCGAAAAGATGGGTCTCGATCAGAAACTCGACGAGCACGCGCCGCTTGGTCGCGGCCGGAAGGTTGCCGAGATCGCGGCCGATCTCGGCATTGGCGAGAGCGAGATCTGCCTCCGTGATGTCCTTGCCGTTGACCTTGGCCATCACGGTGTCTTGGGCCGCGGCCGGGAGGGGGCCGAGACAGAGGGCCGCGGCCAGCACGGCGGCAGCGAGAGCGGACGGGGATTCGGACGGTCGCACGGCACGTTGTTCCTTGCCGGTTGATGGGAGGCGCAATACCCCTACCCTGCCGCGGCGGCAAGGCACAACGTCATTGAACGCGAGGCAGGGATAAATCAGCGGTCGAACGGCTGCCAAGTTAAGAATTGGAGAGCTTTGATATGACGCTGCGGCCGTCCCTCGGCGGCGGCGGCGCCCCCTTGCGCCGGTGCGCCATGCGTTGACAAGCCCGCTACGCGATCCTTATGTCTGCGACCGTGCGCGAACCGGCCGTCGAGGCCATCCTCGCGGTCGAGGTTTTTTCTTTGGTCGACGGCCGAATGCCACCGGGCGCGACAGGTAAGGTGAGCCGCAGGGCTCGCGCGGCTTGGCAACGACGAGATTTGCGCGGCAAGCCCTTGAGCTGAGGAACCAAACGGATGCTGTCCATCGGCACGCTCGCCGGCAGGATTTTCGGCACATCGAACGAACGGCGGATCAAAAGCTTCCGCCCCAAGGTCGAGGCCATCAACGCGCTCGAGTTCGAGCTCGAGGGGCTGTCGGATGCGGATCTCAAGGCGCGGACGGCCATGCTCCGCCGCCAGCTCAAGGAGGGCGCCAAGCTCGACGACCTCCTGGTCCCGGCCTTCGCCACGGTCCGCGAGGCGGCCAAGCGCACGCTCGGGCAACGGCACTTCGACGTGCAGCTCATCGGCGG
>DATETZ010000012.1:0-13316 GCA_035283385.1 Hyphomicrobiaceae bacterium | reverse complement strand
CTCTCTATTCGACGATCTTGGTCACGACACCGGCGCCGACCGTCCTCCCGCCCTCGCGGATCGCGAAGCGCACCTTCTCCTCCATCGCGATCGAGGACACGAGCTCGATGTCCATGGCCACGTTGTCGCCCGGCATCACCATCTCCGTCCCCGCCGGAAGCGTCACCACCCCCGTCACGTCGGTGGTGCGGAAATAGAACTGCGGCCGGTAGTTGGTGAAGAACGGCGTGTGCCGCCCGCCCTCCTCCTTGGTCAGGATGTAGGCCTCGGCCTTGAACTTCTTGTGCGGCTTCACCGACCCGGGCTTGGCCAGTACCTGGCCCCGCTCCACCGCGTTCTTGTCGATGCCCCTCAACAGGCAGCCCACGTTGTCGCCCGCCTCCCCCGCGTCCAAAAGCTTGCGGAACATCTCGACCCCCGTCACCACGCTCTTCTGCGTGTCGCGAAGCCCGACGATCTCGGTCTCCTCGCCCACCTTGATCATGCCCCGCTCGATGCGCCCGGTCACGACCGTGCCCCGGCCCGAGATCGAGAACACATCCTCGATCGGCATCAGGAACGGCTGGTCCTTCGGCCGCTCGGGAAGCGGAATGAACGAGTCGAGCGCCTCGAACAGCTTCAGGATCGCCTGGTCCGCCAACGGCCCCTTCTCCCCCGTCAGCGCCTTGATCGCCGCGCCCCTGATGACCGGCACCTCGTCGCCCGGGAAGTTGTACTTCGACAGAAGCTCGCGAACCTCCATCTCCACCAGGTCCAACAGCTCCGGATCGTCGACCACGTCGCACTTGTTCAGGAACACGACGATGTAGGGAACGCCGACCTGGCGCGCGAGCAGAATGTGCTCGCGCGTCTGCGGCATCGGCCCGTCGACCGCCGACACCACCAGGATCGCCCCGTCCATCTGCGCCGCACCCGTGATCATGTTCTTCACGTAGTCGGCGTGCCCGGGGCAGTCGACGTGCGCATAGTGGCGCTTCTCCGTCGAGTACTCGACGTGGCTGGTCGCGATGGTCAGAATCTTGGTCGGGTCGCGACGCCCCTGGCTCTCGGACGCCTTCGCAACCTGGTCGTAGGAGACCGCCTGCTGGGTCCAGCCCTTGTCCGCAGACACCTTCGTCATCGCCGCCGTCAGCGTCGTCTTGCCGTGGTCAACGTGACCGATCGTGCCCACGTTGCAGTGCGGCTTCGTCCGCTCGAATTTCGCCTTGGCCATCGTTGGCTCTCCGTCGTTTTCTTGGTCGTTCGACTTGTCCCGCCGGGTCGGCCCGGCAAATTCCTTTGCTCCTCACCCCGCCTCATCGGGCGGTCCGCCGCTCTCAGGCGTATTTCGCTTTGACCTCATCGGCCACATTGCGGGGTACATCGGCATAGCGTGCGAACTGCATGGTATAGGACGCGCGGCCGGTGCTCATGGACCGGAGCTGGCTCACGTATCCGAACATGTTGGCGAGCGGCACGTAGGCGCGGATCACGGTTGCGTTGCCGCGCATCTCCTGGCTGCGGATATGGCCGCGGCGACTGTTGATGTCGCCGATGACCCCACCCACGAACTCGCCGGGCGTCACCACCTCGACGTCCATGATCGGCTCCAACAGCTTGACCCCCGCCTTCTCGCAGCCTTCCTTCATTGCCGAGCGCGCCGCGATCTCGAACGCGATGGTCGAGCTGTCGACCTCGTGGAATGCGCCGTCGTACAGTGCGACCTTTATGTCGACCATCGGAAAGCCGATCAGCACGCCGTTGTCCCAGACGGAGTTCACACCCTTCTCCACGCCTGGAATGTATTCCTTGGGAATGACGCCGCCGACGATCTTGGCCTCGAACTCGTTGCCCTTGCCGGTCTGGTTGGGCTCGAGGCGCAGCTTCACGCGCGCGAACTGCCCGGTGCCCCCGGTCTGCTTCTTGTGCGTGTAGTCGACCTCGGCGGCGCGCGCGAGCGTCTCGCGATAGGCAACCTGCGGCGCGCCGACGTTCGCCTCGACGCCATACGTGCGCTTCAAGATATCGACCTTGATGTCGAGATGGAGCTCGCCCATTCCCTTGAGGATGGTCTCGCCGCTCTCGTGATCGACGGAGACGCGGAACGAAGGGTCCTCGAGCGCCAGCGTCGACAGCGCGATCGCCATTTTCTCCTGGTCGGCCTTGGTCTTCGGCTCGATCTTCATCTCGATGACGGGATTGGGAAACTCCATCCGCTCGAGAATGACGGGCTTATTGGGATCGCACAGCGTCTCGCCGGTGCGCGTGTCCTTCAAGCCCTGCAGCGCGACGATGTCGCCGGCGAACGCCTCCTTGATCTCCTCGCGATCGTCGGCGTGCATCAGGTACATGCGCCCGGCGCGCTCCTTCTTGTCGCGCGTGGAGTTCAAGAGCGCCATCCCCTGCTCGAGCTTGCCCGAGTAAATGCGGCAGAAGGTGATCGAGCCGACGTGCTCGAAGCTCATGATCTTGAAAGCGATCATGGCCAGCGGCTCATTGTCCGACGGCTTGCGGACAGCCTCGCCGCCGGTCTTCGGATCGATGCCCTTATAGTCTTCGCGATCGAGGGGCGAGGGGAGGAAATCGACCACCGCGTCGAGGAGCGGCTGCACGCCCTTGTTCTTGAACGCCGAGCCGCACATCATGGGATAGAAGGCGCGGCTGACGGTGGCCTTGCGAATGAGCTTCCTGAGCGTCGCCTCGTCGGGCTCCTTGCCGTCGAGATAGGCTTCCATGGCGGCATCGTCCATCTCGACGGCCGCCTCGATCATGGCGGCGCGGAACTCGGCCGCCTTGCCCTTGAGGTCGGCGGGAATTTCCCCCTCGATCAGCTTGGCGTCCTTGGTGTCGCCGTCCCAGACGATCGCCTTCATTCGAATGAGATCGACGACACCCTTGAACGCGCTCTCGGCTCCGATCGGCAGCTGCAGCGGAACGGCTCTGGCGCCGAGCTTCGACTTGATGTCGGCGAGGCACATGTAGAAGTCGGCGCCGGTCTTATCCATCTTGTTGGAGAGGATGATGCGCGGAACGTTATACTTGTCGCCCTGACGCCAAACGGTCTCGGTCTGCGGCTCGACGCCCTGGTTGCTGTCGAGGACGCACACGGCCCCGTCGAGCACGCGCAGGCTGCGCTCGACCTCGATCGTGAAGTCGACGTGGCCCGGAGTGTCGATGATGTTCAAGCGGCGCTTCCTGCCGTCGCGGCCGGGCCAGAAGCACGTCGTCGCCGCCGACGTGATGGTGATGCCGCGCTCGGCCTCCTGCTCCATGAAATCCATGGTCGCGGCGCCCTCGTGCACCTCGCCGATCTTGTAGGTCTTGCCGGTGTAGTAGAGGATCCGCTCGGTCGTGGTCGTCTTGCCGGCATCGATGTGGGCCATGATGCCGAAGTTGCGGTAATCCTCGATGGCGTATTGGCGGGGCATGCGCTTGCCTCAGTGTTTCGTCTACCAGCGGTAATGCGAGAAGGCGCGATTGGCGTCCGCCATCTTGTGCGTGTCCTCGCGCTTCTTTACCGCCGTGCCGCGGTTGTTGGCGGCATCGAGAAGCTCGCCGGAAAGGCGCTCGACCATGGTGTTCTCGTTGCGAGCCCGCGCCGCAGCGATGAGCCAGCGAATGGCGAGCGCCTGGCGGCGCTCGTTGCGCACCTCCACCGGCACCTGGTAAGTCGCACCGCCGACGCGCCGCGAGCGAACCTCGACCGCGGGCATGACATTCTCGAGAGCCTGGTGGAAGAGCTGGACCGGATCCGACTTGGCCTTGCTCTCCATGCGCTCGAGCGCTCCGTACACGATCCGCTCGGCCACCGACTTCTTGCCCTCTTTCATCACCGCATTCATGAACTTGGTGACGACGATGTCGGAGAACTTCGGATCGGGATTGACCTCGCGCTTCTCGGCGCTGTGACGGCGGGACATGTGTCCTAGTCCTTCGCTTTAGTTCCTCGTTCAAGGGGGCCAGCCCCTGTGGCCCCAAACTTTCCCTCGTGGATCGAGATCCCGGATCGCGCTGCGCGCGTCCGGGATACTCCGCAAAGCGATCCTACTTGGGTCGCTTTGCTCCGTACTTCGACCGGCGCTGCTTCCTGTCGGCGACGCCCTGGGTGTCGAGCACGCCGCGAATGATGTGGTAGCGGACGCCGGGCAGATCCTTGACGCGCCCGCCGCGAATGAGCACCACCGAGTGCTCCTGCAAATTGTGGCCCTCGCCGGGGATGTAGCCGATGACCTCGTGCCCGTTGGTCAGCCTGATCTTGGCGACCTTGCGAAGAGCCGAGTTCGGCTTCTTCGGAGTGGTCGTGTAGACCCGCGTGCACACGCCGCGCTTCTGCGGGCACGCCTCCATGTGGCGCGCCTTCTCGCGATAGATTTTTTGGATCCGGGGTTTGCGGATCAATTGTTGTATCGTCGGCATCAGCCCTGTCTCTTCCTACGGCGCTCTACGTTTGGCCGGCGTGCTCCGCTCCGCCGCGCTCGGCT
Source organism: Hyphomicrobiaceae bacterium (assembly GCA_035283385.1). Lineage (GTDB taxonomy): Bacteria > Pseudomonadota > Alphaproteobacteria > Rhizobiales > Hyphomicrobiaceae > Hyphomicrobium_C. The sequence goes on along the minus strand of DATETZ010000012.1, from coordinate 8,856 downwards.
CGCCTGCTTTGGCGCTTCCCGCATATGCGCTTGCGCCAAGCCGAACCTGCCGAGCCCCGGCTCCCGGGAAGCCTGGCACGAAAAACCAGAGGATCAACCGGTCCGCTTCGCTCGCGAACCGACGATCTTGGCCCGAAAATGTCCTCTGCTTTGCGACGGCAGCGTTTAGGCCCGAAAAGCGCTCTCGAAGCGCGGCAACGGCCTACCACCTACCGTGAGAGTGGCGAAGCTATATACATTCGCCGAATCGCGGTCAACACCTTGCCGGCGCCCCGTGCCTGCGCGCACGCCAAACCGGCGCGCCCCGCAACGGCCGCTCGCGCGCTCGCCGCCCTTGCCGGGCCCGGGCCGAGGCGATGGACGTTCTACTCGGCGGCGCGGCGGCGCCGGCGAACCGGTGCCGGTCCCTCCGCTCCCGGTCCGGCAAGGGCCCGTTCGGAGTCCGTCTTCGCCTTCTCCTTGTCGATGAGCTCGTCGCGTTTGGCCGCGATCTTTCGCAGGCGGCGCAGCATGCCGCCCGTGCCGGCCGGAATGAGGCGTCCCACGATGACGTTTTCCTTCAGCCCCTCGAGCGTGTCGGACTTGCCGATCACAGCCGCGTCCGTGAGCACCCGCGTCGTCTCCTGGAACGAGGCCGCGGAGATGAACGAGCGGGTCTGCAGCGAAGCCTTGGTGATGCCCAACAGCACCGGCGAGGCCACCGCCGGCCGCTGCCCCGCCTTCTCGCCCTTGGCGTTCGTTTCGTCAAAGTCGATCTTGTCGATTTGCTCGCCCTTGATGAGATCGGTGTCGCCCGGATCGGTGACCTCGACCTTCTGCAGCATTTGCCGGACGATGACCTCGATGTGCTTGTCATTGATGGTCACGCCCTGCAGACGGTAGACGTCCTGAATCTCGTTGATGAGGTAGTTGGCGAGCTCCTCCACGCCCTTGATCGCCAGGATGTCGTGCGGCGCCGGATTGCCGTCGTAGATGAAGTCGCCGCGCTCGACGTGATCTCCGTGCTGAACCGCCAGGCTCTTCCCGCGCGGGATCAAATACTCGACCGGCTCCGCGGTGTCGTCATCCGGCCTGATGGTGACGCGCTGCTTGTTCTTGTAGTCCTTGCCGAACTCGACCGTGCCGGACGCTTCCGAGATGATCGCGTGATCCTTCGGACGGCGGGCCTCGAACAGCTCAGCGACACGCGGCAAGCCGCCGGTGATGTCGCCCGACTTGGCGGTCGCCAGCGGAATGCGCGCCAGCACGTCGCCCGACTTGACGTCGGCTCCCGGCTCGACCGAGAGGATGGCGTCGACCGAAAGCAAGTAGCGGGCCTCGCCGCCGCGGTTCACCCTGACCGGCTTGCCCTTGGCGTCCTTAATGACGATCGCGGGTTTCAGCTCCGCGCCGCGCGGGGTTGCGCGCCAGTCGACGATGACACGGTTCGTGGTGCCCTTCACCTCGTCCGTCTGCTCGCGCACCGAGGCGCCCTCGATCAGGTCCTCGAACTCCACCTTGCCGTTGACCTCGGTCATGATCGGGCGCGTGTAGGGGTCCCACTGGGCGAGCTTGGTTCCACGCTTCACCTCGTCGCCCTCGTCGACGTGCAGGCGGGCGCCATAGGGAACCTTGTGGGTGGCGAGCTCCTTGCTGGACTGATCGACGATGACAATGGACATCGTCCGGCCCATGGCGGTCAGCCGGCCCTGGCTATCCTTCCCGATCGCACGGTTCTTCATCTTCACCTTGCCGTTGAAGTTGCTCTCGATGAAGGACTGGTCGACGACGTTGGCGGTGCCGCCGATGTGGAACGTGCGCATGGTGAGCTGCGTGCCAGGCTCACCGATCGATTGCGCGGCGATGACACCCACCGCCTCGCCGATGTTGACCGGCGTGCCGCGCGCGAGGTCGCGGCCGTAGCACTTGGCGCACACGCCCGTGAGCGTCTCGCAGGTCAGCACCGAGCGGATCCTGACCTCCTGGATCTGCGCCTTCTCGATCGCCTCCGCGCGGCGCTCGTCGATGAGCTCCCCAGCCTTGACCACCACGTTGACGTGCTTGCCCTTGGTGCCGGGCTCGATCACGTCCTCGGCGGCCGTGCGGCCCAGAACACGGGCCGCAAGCGAGACGATGACCTGGCCCGCGTCGACGACCGCCTGCACTTTGATGCCCGCGTCGGTGCCGCAATCGTCCTCCGAAATGATGGCGTCCTGCGCCACGTCGACGAGGCGGCGCGTCAGGTAGCCGGAGTTCGCCGTCTTCAAAGCGGTGTCGGCGAGGCCCTTCCTCGCGCCGTGCGTCGAGTTGAAGTACTCGAGAACGCTGAGACCTTCCTTGAAGTTCGAGATGATCGGCGTCTCGATGATCTCGCCCGACGGCTTGGTCATCAAGCCGCGCATCCCCGCGAGTTGCTTCATCTGGGCCGGTGAGCCGCGGGCGCCCGAGTGGCTCATCATGTAGATCGAGTTCACGGGCGTCTCGCGGCCGCTCTTGTCCTTCGATGTGGCCGAGATGCGGTCCATCATCTCCTTTGCGATCTCGTCGGTGCACTTGGACCAGGCGTCGACCACCTTGTTGTACTTCTCGAGCTGCGTGATGAGGCCGTCGTTGTACTGCTGCTCGAACTCGCGGACCATGTCGTGCGTCCGGTCGACGATTTTGCCTTTGGTATCGGGGATCTGCATGTCGTCCTTGCCGAACGAGATGCCGGCCCGGAAGGCATGGTAGAAGCCGAGGCCCATGATCCGGTCGCAGAAGATCACCGTCTCCTTCTGCCCGCAGTTGCGGTAGACGGCATCGATCATCGCCGAGATGGCCTTCTTCGTCAGAAGCTGGTTGACGAGCGCGAACTTGACGCCGGGCTGCTTCGGGAGCACCTCGCCGAGGATCATCCGGCCCGGCGTCGTCTCGTGCAGTTCGACGACTTCCTTGCCGTCGGGCCCGATGGCGCGGAAGCGGCCCCTCACCTTCGCGTGCAGCGTCGCCGCGCCCGCCTCGAGCGCGTGGCGAACCTCGGCAACCGAGCCCAACACCATGCCCTCGCCCGGCTCCTTTTCGCGCATGATCGACAAGTAGTAGAGGCCGAGCACGATGTCCTGCGACGGCACGATGATTGGCGATCCGTTGGCGGGATGCAGGATGTTGTTGGTCGACATCATGAGCACGCGCGCCTCGAGCTGGGCTTCGAGCGAGAGCGGAACGTGGACGGCCATCTGGTCGCCGTCGAAATCGGCATTGAAGGCGGCGCACACCAGAGGGTGAAGCTGGATCGCCTTGCCCTCGATCAGGATCGGCTCGAAGGCCTGGATGCCGAGGCGGTGCAGCGTCGGCGCGCGGTTCAAGAGCACGGGGTGCTCGCGGATGACCTCGTCGAGAACGTCCCAGACCTCGGGCTTCTCCTTCTCGACCAGCTTCTTGGCCTGCTTGACCGTCGCCGCCTGGCCCAAGGTCTGCAGCCGCGCATAGATGAACGGCTTGAACAGCTCGAGCGCCATTTTCTTCGGCAGCCCGCACTGATGGAGCTTGAGCTCGGGGCCGACGACGATCACCGAGCGGCCCGAGTAGTCGACACGCTTGCCGAGCAGGTTCTGGCGGAAGCGGCCCTGCTTGCCCTTGAGCATGTCGGCGAGCGACTTCAAGGGCCGCTTGTTGGCGCCGGTGATGACGCGGCCGCGCCGACCGTTGTCGAACAGGGCGTCGACCGATTCCTGCAGCATCCGCTTCTCGTTGCGGATGATGATGTCGGGCGCGCGCAGCTCCATCAGCCGCTTGAGACGGTTGTTGCGGTTGATGACGCGCCGGTAGAGATCGTTCAGGTCGGAGGTGGCAAAGCGCCCGCCATCGAGCGGAACCAGCGGACGCAGCTCCGGCGGAATGACGGGAACGACCGTCAAGATCATCCACTCGGGGCGATTGCCACTGTCGATGAAGGCCTCGATGACCTTCAAGCGCTTGCCGAGCTTCTTGGGCTTCAATTCGGTCGTGCTCTCGGCGATCTCGCGCCTCAGATCGTCGCGGATCTTGCCGAGATCCATGCCAATAAGCAGCTCGCGAATGGCTTCGGCGCCGATCCCGGCCGTGAAGCTGTCGGGGCCGTGCTCGTCGAGCGCCTGGCTGTGCTGGTCCTCGGTCAGGAGCTGCTTCTCCTTGAAAGGGGAAATGCCGGGCTCGGTGACGATGTAGTTCTCGAAATAGAGGACGCGCTCGAGATCCTTGAGGCTCATGTCGAGAAGCAGCCCGATGCGGGACGGCAGCGACTTCAGGAACCAGATGTGCGCGACGGGGGCGGCAAGCTCGATATGGCCCATGCGCTCGCGCCGCACTTTGGCGAGCGTCACCTCGACGCCGCACTTCTCGCAGATGAGGCCCTTGTACTTCATGCGCTTGTACTTGCCGCACAAGCACTCGTAATCCTTGATCGGGCCGAAGATGCGCGCGCAAAAGAGGCCGTCGCGCTCGGGCTTGAACGTGCGGTAGTTGATGGTCTCGGGCTTCTTGATCTCGCCAAACGACCACGACAGAATGTCGTCCGGGCTCGCGATCGAAATCTTGATCTGGTCGAACGCCGGCGCGGGCGCCTGGGTCTTGAAGAGGTTGGTGATTTCGTTCATCTGCTCATTACTCCAGGGGAAACGCGGGGGCTCGCGTTCCATGAATTCCATGTGCCGTCCCCTTTCCCCGCCACCTCGGCGGGGAGAGGGGTTCGTTTACTCGGCTGCGGCCGGCGGCAACCGCGGGCGCTCGGCCGAGGCTTCTCCGTGCTCGACGGGCACCACCTCGGTGTTGAGAAGCTCGACGTTCAAGCCGAGCGCGCGCATCTCCTTGACCAGGACGTTGAAGCTTTCCGGCACGCCCGCCTCGAACGCGTCGTCGCCGCGCACGATCGCCTCATAAACCTTGGTGCGCCCGGCGACATCGTCCGACTTGACGGTCAGCATTTCCTGCAGCGTGTAGGCGGCGCCGTAGGCCTCGAGCGCCCACACCTCCATTTCGCCGAAGCGCTGGCCGCCGAACTGCGCCTTGCCGCCCAGGGGCTGCTGAGTGACGAGGCTGTAGGGGCCGATCGAGCGCGCATGAATCTTGTCGTCGACGAGGTGGTGAAGCTTCATCAGGTACTTGAAGCCGACGGTCACCTTACGGTCGAACGGCTCGCCGGTGCGCCCGTCGAACAGCGTGACCTGCCCGGTCGAATCGAATCCGGCGGCGGACAGCATCTCGACGATATCCGCCTCGCGCGCGCCGTCGAACACGGGCGTCGCCACCGGCACCCCGTGCCTCAACTGCTCGGCCATGGCGACGATGTCGGAGTCCTTCCCGCTCGCCTTGATCTCGTCCTTGCCGTAGACCCGCTGCAGCTGCTCCCGCAATGACTTGGTCTGGCCGCTGGCGTGGAATTGCTGCAAGGCCTCGTCGATGACGCGGCCCAGGCCCCGGCACGCCCAGCCCAGGTGCGTCTCGAGGATTTGGCCGACGTTCATCCGGCTCGGCACGCCGAGCGGATTGAGCACGACGTCGACGTGCGTGCCGTCCTCGAGGAACGGCATGTCCTCGCCGGGCACGATCAGCGATACGACGCCCTTGTTGCCGTGCCGGCCGGCCATCTTGTCGCCGGGCTGAATCTTGCGCTTCACGGCGACGAACACCTTGACCATCTTCATGACGCCGGGCGGCAGTTCGTCGCCGCGCTGCAGCTTGTCGACTTTGTCGACGAACCGGCGCTCGAGACTCTTCTTGGCCTCCTCGTATTGCTTGTTGATGGCCTCGAGCTCGGCCTGGGCCTTCTCATTGGCAAGGCCGATCTCCCACCATTGGCTGCGCGGGATGTCGTCCAAAACCGCCGTGTCGAGCTTGGTGCCCTTGCGCGCGCCCTTGGGTCCCTTGGCGACCTCCTTGCCGATCAGGGCTTCCTTCAACCTTGCGTAGACGTTGCGATCGAGGATCTGCAGCTCGTCGTCGCGGTCCTTGGCGAGACGCTCGATCTCCTCGCGCTCGATCGCCATCGCGCGCTCGTCCTTCTCGACGCCGTGGCGGTTGAAGACGCGCACCTCGACGATGGTGCCCGACACTCCCGGAGGCAATCTCAGCGAGGTGTCGCGCACATCCGACGCCTTTTCGCCGAAGATGGCGCGCAGAAGCTTTTCCTCCGGGGTCATCGGGCTCTCGCCCTTGGGCGTGATCTTGCCGACCAGGATGTCGCCCGGCTTCACCTCGGCGCCGATGTAGACGATGCCCGCCTCGTCGAGGTTCTTCAAAGCCTCCTCCGAGACGTTCGGGATGTCGCGCGTAATCTCCTCGGGCCCGAGCTTGGTGTCGCGGGCCATCACCTCGAACTCCTCGATGTGGATCGAGGTGAACACGTCGTCCGAGACCACGCGCTCGGAGAGGAGGATCGAATCCTCGAAGTTGTAGCCCATCCACGGCATGAACGCGACCAGGATGTTCTTGCCGAGTGCGAGGTCGCCGAGATCGGTCGAGGGGCCGTCGGCGATGATCTCGCCTGCCTCGACCTTGTCGCCGACGTTCACCAAGGGACGCTGGTTGATGCACGTGTTCTGGTTCGAGCGCTGGAATTTGCGCAAGCGAAAGATGTCGACGCCCGGCTTCGACGGATCGGTCTCCTCGGTGGCGCGGATGACAATTCGAGTGGCGTCCACCTGATCGACGATGCCGGTGCGCCGGGCGACGATCGCCGCCCCGGAATCGCGTGCGACCACCTCCTCCATGCCCGTGCCGACAAGGGGCGCCTCCGCCCTGATGAGCGGCACGGCTTGGCGCTGCATGTTCGAGCCCATGAGCGCGCGATTGGCATCGTCGTTCTCAAGGAACGGGATCAAGGCGGCGGCCACCGAGACGAGCTGTTTCGGCGACACGTCGATGTAGTCGACCTTGTCCGACGTCACGAGCATCACGTCACCGGAGAAGCGCACGGTGACGAGGTCCTCCGTGAGCTTGCCCTTGGCGTCGATCACGGCGTTGGCCTGCGCTACGTGGTGGCGCATCTCCTCCATGGCCGAGAGGTAGACCACCGTGTCGGTCACCTTGCTGTCCTTGACCTTGCGGTAGGGACTCTCGATGAACCCGTATTTGTTGACGCGCGCGAAGGTGGCGAGCGAGTTGATGAGGCCGATGTTCGGGCCTTCCGGCGTCTCGATCGGACAGATGCGCCCGTAGTGTGTCGGGTGCACGTCACGAACCTCGAAGCCCGCGCGCTCGCGCGTAAGCCCGCCCGGTCCCAGAGCCGACAGGCGGCGCTTGTGCGTGATCTCCGACAACGGGTTGGTTTGGTCCATGAACTGACTGAGCTGGGAGGAGCCGAAGAACTCGCGCACCGCCGCCGCCGCGGGCTTGGCATTGATGAGATCCTGCGGCATCACCGTGTCGATCTCGACCGAGCTCATGCGCTCCTTGATGGCGCGCTCCATGCGCAAGAGCCCGACACGATACTGGTTCTCCATCAGCTCGCCGACCGAGCGCACGCGCCGGTTGCCCAGGTGATCGATGTCGTCGATCTCGCCCTTGCCGTCGCGCAGATCGACCAGCGTCTTGATGACGGAGAGGATGTCCTCGCGCCGGAGCACGCGTACCGTGTCGGGCGCGTCGAGTTCGAGGCGCATGTTCATCTTCACGCGCCCGACGGCCGAGAGATCGTAGCGCTCGCCGTCGAAAAACAGGCTCTGAAACAGGTTGGTCGCCGCATCGATGGTCGGCGGCTCACCGGGCCGCATGACCCGGTAGATGTCCATCAGCGCTTCCTCGCGGTTGGAATTCTTGTCGATGTTGAGCGTGTTGCGGACGAACGCGCCGACATTGACGTGATCGATGTCGAGGATCGAGAACTCCTTGATTTTCTGGTCCTTGATCTCGGCCAGCAGCTTGGCGTCGAGCTCGTCTCCCGCATCGGCGTAGATTTGGCCGGTCTCGAGGTTCACGACGTCCTCGGCGATATAACGCCCCGCGAGGTCCTCGGAAGAAACGAGCACCTCCTTCAATCCGCCCTCGGCGAGCTCGCGCGCCTTGCGCGCGGTGAGCTTCTCGCCCGCCTTCGCGACCACGTCGCCGCTCCTCGCGTCCCTGAGGTCTGCGAGCGGGGACATGCCGCGCATCTTTTCGGCCATGAACGGCATCTTCCAGCCGCGCTTCGATTCCTTGATCGGGATCTTCTTGTAGAAGGTCGACAGGATTTCCTCGTCGTCGAGGCCGAGGGCGTAGAGAAGCGTCGTCACCGGCAGCTTGCGGCGCCGGTCGATGCGCACATAGACGACGTCCTTGGCGTCGAACTCGAAGTCGAGCCACGAGCCGCGGTAGGGAATGATGCGCGCTGCAAACAACAGCTTGCCCGATGCATGCGTCCGGCCGCGGTCATGATCGAAGAACACGCCCGGCGAGCGGTGCATCTGCGAGACGATGACGCGCTCGGTGCCGTTGACCACGAAGGTGCCGTTCATGGTCATGAGCGGCATGTCGCCCATGTAGACGTCCTGCTCCTTCACGTCCTTGATCGACTTCGCGCCCGTCTCCTCGTTGACGTCGAACACGATCAGGCGCAGCTTGACCTTGAGCGGCGCCGAGTAGGTCATGTCGCGCTGCATGCACTCCTCGACGTCGTACTTCGGCGGCTCAAAATCGTAGCGCACGAACTCGAGCGTCGCGCGGCCCGAGAAGTCCGAGATCGGGAACACCGACTTGAAGACCGCCTGCAGGCCGTGATCGTCGACGCGCCCGCCCGGCGGCTCCTTGACCATCAGAAAATCGTCGTAGGAACTCTTCTGAACCTCAATGAGGTTCGGCATCTCGGCGACCTCGCGAATGGACCCGAATTGCCTACGGATGCGCTTGCGGCCGTTGAACGTCTCAGCCATGTCCGCTCCTCATCTG
>DATETZ010000011.1:0-9573 GCA_035283385.1 Hyphomicrobiaceae bacterium | reverse complement strand
CTTATTCATGGTGGTCCCCTTCATCTCGATTTGAATTGCAGCAAACATCGAAACTTATGAGGCCAGTATGTTCCCCAGGGCACAGGGGGGCTGTTCCCCAGGGAACACCCCCAAAATTAGTGCTTAGCCATGGCGAAGCGCGTCGCGCGGCCGCAAGCGGCGGGCTAAGCGCGTTTCCCCCCGTGGTGCGGCTGGCGGCCGGGGACCGGCATCGACATGGCCTGGCCCTGCCCATGCCCCGAGGCGTCAAGCGAGTGCCGGAATTCGAGCCCCTACGGCAAAGCGACCTCGACGCGGTCGCGACCGAGCTCCTTGGCCCGGTATACGGCCAGATCGGCGCGCTTCAGAATCGCGCCGACGCTGTCGTCATCCTGCCGGCATTCGGTCACACCGATGCTGATCGTGCACGCGATCTCGGCTCCCTCAACGTCGATCTTGGTTCCGCGGACCATTGCCAGCAGGCGTTGGGCCGCGATCAGCGCATGTGAGACCGGCATTTCCGGCAGCACGACGGCAAACTCCTCGCCTCCCAGCCGGCCAACCCGGTCGGCGCGGCGCACGTCTTGAGAGAGGGCTTGGGCGAGCGCTCGAAGAACCCGGTCGCCGGCATCGTGGCCGTAGGTATCATTGATGGCCTTGAACCGGTCCGCATCGATGACCATCACGGAAAAGGGGCGTTTATAGCGCTGGTAGCGCTCGAATTCTTGCTGCAGCGCCTCGAGGAAGGCGCGCCTGTTGGAGAGGCCCGTGAGGGGATCCGTCGTGGCCAGGCGGAACAGCTCCTCATTGGCCTTCGACAGCGCGAGCTGCCGCCGGCGCAGCTCGAGCATGTTCCGGGTGCGGGCGACGAGCTCGATCCGATCGACCGGCTTGCGCAGGAAGTCGGTCGCGCCGGACGAGAGCGCCTCATATAGCGTCTCCCGGCTCTCGTCCCCCGTCACCATGATGACGGGGACATCCTTCAAGTTGTCGACGCCCCGGAATTGGCGCAGAAAGTCGACGCCATTGATCTCCGGCATCATATAGTCGAGCAGAACAAGATCCGGCTCGTGCGCACGGCACGATTCCAAGGCTTTCCTTGGACAGCTGAAGGTATCAGCATCCAGATTTGGAATATCCTTCAAATAACTTTTGAGCAGCGTTCCGATTACGTGCGAATCGTCAACAATAGCAATTCTTTCCATATGCCCCGCCGACTTCAAATGCTCGTTGTACGGTAATTTGGATGCTTCTGCTCTTGCGCGAGCGCAACTGTAAGTATGTGGAATGGTGCGGCGCTTGGCCGGTACGCAATTGAAAGACAATCTAGCGCGTCTCGATTAACCTCGGGTGAAAGTTCATGCGCGGCGCGTCGATGGCCTGGCATTGTGCGAGCCCGTCAGGCGGGCCGGGCGAACCCGACGCCGCGAGGCCGAGAGTGCCGCCTCGGCCACAAATCTGCCATGCCGCCTCTGCCCTGATGTGACGGGGCGCGCGGACGGAGGCGGGCCGGGCCCTCCCCATCGAGACGAGGCCCAACGCGCCGGTTCGGCGGCCCGAGGTGCTCATGCGTTCATCGACAGGCCTTCTCCTGGCATTGGTGCTCGCGCTCGGGCCCGCGCACGCAAAGCCGAAGCCGAAACCCGCGCCGGACGTGCCGTTCACAAAGTCCGAGCTGATCCTCAAATGGATCAACGATTACCGCGCCCGCCCCACCCCCGAGCGCCTGCCCGAAGCCGTGCGCGCCATGGGCAACCTGGGCCTCTTTCGCGATCTCGACCAGGCCGGCGTCTATATCGGATTCATTGCCGGCGTGATCGGCGCCAACCCGGACAAGGCCGAGCAACTGGTCGCGGACATTTTTCCGTTGCCGCCCGAGGATCAGGTCGTGCTCATCAAAGCCATCGCCTTCTCCGGACTCGACAATTGGAAGGAGTTGCTGTCCGCGTTCGTCGAGCGCATGCCGGCACGCCTGGTGCTGATCCGCAAGTATCTTTACGGCGACGGCAAGACGCTCAAGGAGCTGTCGATCGGTGACGGGTCGTTCGTCCTCGACGCGCTTTGGGGCTACTATTTTGCGACCGGCTCTCCGGAGCCGGTCCAGCGCATCGTCTCCGCGCTCGAATGGTCGAACGACACCAACAACGTCGAAAGGCTGACCATCGGCTCCATGGCCAAGTGGACGCTCGCCACCAACGCGGCTCGCGCCAAGGATCTGCTCGACATCGCCAAGGCCGAGATGAACCGCCAGCCGGCCGAGGTGCGAGCGCCGCTCAGAGAGGTTATCGAGGCGGCGGAGACCTTCGAGACCGCCAAGATCCGCAAAGACGCGCTCGCCGCGATCGACGAGCTCAAAGCCAAGGGCCCGCAGAGCAACCGGAACTTCGCCTGGTGGGGGACGGCGGGCCAGACGGTCCTGGCTTTGGGATGCATCGCGGCCGGCGCCATGGGCCACGTCGAGGTCGGGATTCCCTGCGTCGTCGGCGGCGCCGTCTCCTCGGCCGCCCTCAAGTACCTGGCGCCGGCGCAGGGGCAATAGACGGCGCCGTAGGAAGCGGCGCGCGGGGTCGGGCACGGGCAAGCGAGCGTGAGCGAAGCGGTCTGCGGCTCGAGGACATGCGGCGCTTGTGCCCGGGTGATTTGCGTGTCCTATTTGGGCGATGGGGCCTTTCGATGCCATCGCCATCGGTGGGGGACTAGCGGGCGCCGCGTTCGCCCTCGAGCTTCGCCGCCACGGCGTGAGCGTTGCAATCATCGAGCGGGCGCGGGCCCCTCATCACAAAGTCTGCGGCGACTTTCACAGCCGCGAGGCGCAGGAGCTTCTGGCCAGGCTCGGCATTGATGTCGCGCGCCTGGGGGCGGCCCGGGTTTCGACGCTCCGCCTCGCAGCGGGGCGGCGGGCGGCGACCGCCCCCCTTCCGTTCCCTGCCATCGGGCTTTCGAGGTTTACGCTCGACGAGGCGCTGTTGCGGGCGGCCGGGGATGCCGGCGCCGAGATCCTGCGCGGAGAGAGCGTGGCGGGCCTCGAGCCGGACGGAGGCCATGTGGTGGTCCGTGCCGGGCGGCGCGTGCTCCGCGCGCGGTCGGTGGCGCTGGCGACCGGCAAGCACAACGTGCGGGGCTGGCCGCGCGCCCGCGCCTCGATGACGGCGTTCAAGATCCAGCTCGTCCCGACGCCGGCTGCTCAACGCCAGCTTTCGGACGTCGTTCAGCTCGCCGGTTATCGCGGCGGCTACATCGGCGCGTGCCTGGTCGAGGACGGTTCGGCGACGATTTGCTGGCTCGCGGACGAGGATTTCATGAACAGAACGGCGGGCGACTGGTCGCGCCAGCTCGCGAGCATCTCGCGCCAGTCGCCATTTCTCGGCGATCTCCTCGCCGGATCGAAATTCGTTGCCGCCGAGCCCGCCGCCATCGCGGCGATCCCGTTCGGCTACACGAGACAAGAGACCATCGCACCCAACGTCTATCCGGTGGGAGACCAGCTCGCCGTGATCCCGTCGATCACGGGCGACGGAACATCCCTGGCGCTGGCATCGGGCCTGCGAGCCGCCCGCGCAATCGTGGCCGGAGAGGCGGCGGACGCTTATCAGAGAGCCTCGCTTGCGCGCACGCGGGCGCAGTTCCGCTGGGCGCGGACGGTCCACTCGATCTCCAGGAACCGGCCGATGCGGGCCTTGGGCCTCGGCGCCGTCGCTCTGGCGCCCCGGCTCGCCTCCCTCCTCGCCGAGCTCACCCGCACCAGAGACATCGATAGCCTGCTCACCTAGATTGGCGACCTGTAGCAACCGTGTTGATCAGGGGGTTGCGAAGTGATGGTTGAAGGTCGGACTGAGCCCGGCGCGAGCCGGGCGAAGTCCGACCGGCATGCCGGTCCATCACGTCGGACTTCGCTCGGGCCAAGCCTTCGCTCAGTCCGACCTACAGATCGAGAACGACGAAGTAGGCCGAAAACCCCGGCCCGAACGCGGCCAGCAGGTGCCGTCCCCGCGCGCCCGATTGAAGCGCGCGCTCGAGCACGAACAGCGCCGTGGCCGAGGACATGTTCCCGAAGTCCCTCAGCACGCCCCACGAGTGCTCGAGCTTGTCGCGCGTGGCGCCGAGCACCTCCTCGGCCGTCTCGAGCACCTTGCGCCCGCCGGGATGAAAGAGGAAACCGTCGAAATCCTCGAGCGCCAGGCCATTGGCGTCGAGGAACCCATTGAGGGCCTCGCCCAAACGCTCGCGCATGAGCGTCGGCAGCTCCGGGCTCAAGACGACGCCGAAGCCGTCGTTCTTGATGTCCCAGCCCATGATGTGTTCGGTCTTGCCCCAGAAGTAGTCCCCGGTCGCGCCGAGCCGGGCCCGTCCGGCCGGGATCCCCTTCCCGTCCCCGTTCACGCAGCGCAGCACCACGCCTGCCGCTCCATCGCCGAACAGCGCCGTCGACACGAACATGGCGAGGCTCTGGTCGTTGACGCGCAGGCACAAGGTGCAGAGGTCGACGGTCAGGAACAAGACGTTGGAGCCTGGCTGGGCTTGCGCCATCCGCGCCGACCGAGCGAGCCCGCCGACGCCGGCGCCGCAGCCGAGACCGAAAATCGGCAGCCGCTCGACGTCCGGCCGGAACGGGAGCCTATTCATCAGCCGCGCGTCGAGAGAGGGGACGGCGAGCCCGGTGATGGTGTTCATCACGATAACGTCGATGTCGGCGACGGTGAGGCCCGCGGCCTCGACGGCCTCGATGACGACCTTCTCCAACAGCTCGAGCGCATGGCGCTGGAACGAGGCGGTCCGCTCCTCCCAGGTGCGGGTGACGTGGTACCAGTCGCAGGGATGGCAGGAGTAGCGGGTCTCGATTCCGGTGTTGGTGTAGAGCGAGTCGAGGCGCGCGAATTGCGGGAAGACGGTCTGCGCGCGGTAGGTGGCGTCGTCCTGCGTCACCGTGTGGGCGGGAACCGCCGTGGCCACGGAAAGAATTTCGACGCCCGTTGACCGTGCCGATCGGAACTCGCTCGGCTTCGGATCGACCTTTGTAAGCATGAGCGCCTCACTCCGCCACTCAGACTAGGACTGCCAGTAATCAATGCTAGAGCAAGACGAAGCCCGGCACCACGGCCAACGGCGCGTCAATCATTTTGCCTGAGCCTGATTTCTTCTTTGCCTGAGACCGATTAGCCTCTGCGGCCGCGAAGCGCGGCATTAAGTCACGAGCCGGGGCAAAGCTCGCGCGCCTTGGCGAGGGCATCGTCCTTGGTCTCGAACTCGCCGATCGACTGTCCGCCGGGCGCGCGCGCCACAATGAAGCTATCCGTCATGCTGCGCTCGAAGCCGTCGAGGACCGAGAGCGCGACGTAGCGCACCTCGCGCCCGGTCTCGGAGCGGATCAAACGCGTCTTCGTTCCGCCGTAGCTCGCGGCGCTCACGCTGCACGTTTCAGGTTTGACACCGAGGCCCGACGGCGGAGCGGCCGCCCGGTCCAAGGCGGCCCGGCCCGCGCCGGCCGGCGAAGCGATCTCCGTCACGGAACGAGGTCCCGAAGCCGGCGATGCGGTGGGCACGGTCCCTGGCGGGAGCGTGTCGCGTCCAGGCTCTTTCGCGGCGGCCGGCTCGAGCACCGAGCCGGATGCGGGAGCTGGGGAGCGGGTCCAGATCGTGCGAACGGAGGGCGCGCCCCGCGTGGCCGCTCTCGGCCGTGGCGCGGCTGGCGCGGCTGTCCGGGTCTCAAACGCTGCCCCGGCGCCGGCGGAGGTCTTCGTCCCGAGGGCCCAGGGCAGAGGCTCGACAGCGGTGGCGGCTTGCTCCCGGTCCTTGCAGTATTCGGAGCGGTAGAGTTGCGCCACCCATTCGATCGACCGGCCATAGTCGCGGTCGACCGCCCAGCGCCGGGCAAGGTCGGAGAAGCGGACGGGGCGGTCGAGCTTCAGCGAGGCCGTGACGATATCGTCCTGCCTGAGACGGGTTCTCGGGGCGACGGGGGCCGCGATCCGCTCGCCCGAATAGGCGACCAGGTGCTCAATCTGCGCCAACACGCCGGTCTTGATGTCGGGATAGCTGTCGCCCGCCACTCCGCCCCCGGTGGTGCCGATGCCGGCAAAGTTGTTCTGCTTGGGATCGACGTCGCCCATGCGGCCGTCGGGGCGCCGGTAGGAGAGGAAGTTCGTCTCGACCGCCATCTGGAAGAACGCGTAGTCCCAGCGCACGCGCCAAGCCTCGCCAGAGGTCTTGTAGAGCCGGGCCAGGTCCTTGTACCTCGCCTCGAGGCGGCTGTTGCGGCGGTGCAGGAACGCCATGAGACGCTCGGGTGTCGCACAGGCCGGCACCTGGTTGGTTTCAGAGACACGTATTTCGGGCGAAGCGCCGGCCGCCGCCAGGCCGGCGCCGGATAGCGGCAGCACGGCCGCAGTGACGACCGCGGCAATGGCGCATCCGCTGGCGCTGAGGCAGCCTCGGTGCTTGGTCATATGAGCCCGGAACCCCTTGCGGTCGAAACCGACCCCCGCCGCAGTGCCCTCGAGACGAGCCGATTGAACGGGGGGCTCAGCCCCCGGGGCAAAGCTCGAAGGCTTTGTCGAGGGCCTGAACCTGGCTCGCGAATTCACCGACCGTCGCCCCGCCTTTGGCGTAGGCGCTTATGAACGCGTCGGCCTCGCGCTTCTCCGATCCCTCGTTCACGTCGAGGACGGTGTAGTTGACCGTCTGGTCGGCGACGGCCTTGACGATCAGCGCCTTGGCGCCGCCGTAGCTCGCGGTCCACACACGGCACTCGGGGTTGGGGGCCTTCTCCGGCTTCTCCAGCTTGCCGGCCGATTTGGCCGCACCGGCGACCGAGGCGGTCTCGATTGCAGCCCTGGTGCCCGAGCTGCTGGCGGCCGCACCCGGCGGCGGGTTGAGCACGGTGAGAGGCGGTCTCGCGGACCGGCCGGCGTCGCTCGCGTCCTTGGCGGGGGTCGCCGCCGCGGCCGTATTGGAAAGGGAGGCGGCCCCGAGCCCTGTGCGCGCCGCGCCGCCGTCGGCACGGGCCTCCTCCAGGGCGCGGCGGGCGATCTCGGCCCCTCGGCTCTGCGTTGCGGCGGGATCGGCTGCGACTCCCGGGGCGGACACTTCGGCGGTATCGGCTTGCTCCGCCGCCGTACCCTTGCGGGCCTCGGCGACGAGCTCGGGCCTGGGATCGGCCTCCTTGCATATCCCGTTGAAGAAGCGGTCGGCGACCGCCTTGATATCGTTGGGATAGCCTCGGCTGGTCGGCGCCCACTGCTTGGCAAGCTGGGCAAAGGTCATCGGCCCCGTGATGGTCTTCTGCCAGGACGTGAGCACGCCCCACTCCTGGACATTGCGCGTGCGCTCGGCAACGGGAGCCTCAATCTTCGTCCCCGTGTACATCAGCACGTGCTCGAGATGGGCGCGCACGCCCGTCGAAACGTCCTTGAAGCTCTCGCCCCGTGCGCCGCGACCCGTTGCACCGAGACCGGCAAAGTTGTTCTGCTCGGGCTTCACGTCGCCGGTGTAGGCCAGGTAGGCGGTCTCCACCAGCATCTGGAAAAAGGCATAGTCCCAGCGCAGCTCCAGCGCCTCGCCGTGGCGCATGTACTCGGTGGCGAGCGCGCCGTATTTCGGATCGAGCTGCGGATTGCGCGCCGTCACGTAGGCCATGAGGCGGCCCGGCGTGGCGCACTCGGCGACCGTGTTGGTGGCGGAGATCCTTATCGCAGGAAGATCGGCCGCGCGCGCCCGATCGGATAGCGGAAGTATTGCGAGAGAGGCCGCTGCAACGGCGATTGGAGCCCCGAATCGGCAGTTCATGGGAACACTCCGTCATTGGAACGCAGCGCCCACCGGGCGCTCAACAAACCGATAAATGTTTCTAAGGCCTTAACGTTAACGATCGGTTTACGTGATTGAGCACCGTGGCGACACGAGACCTCGCCGATGTTTGGGGCGCGAGTTGGGGGAAGCGGGGGAGGAATTGTGGCAGCGCGTGCCGGACCTCGGGCGCAAGGGCGGACCCCCAAGCGCGTTATCGGGACCGGCCGGCGGGGTCTCTGCCGGCTGCCAGGGCCTCGTTCTCGGTAAAGGTGAGATGCTGGCCGCCGTCGAGAACGATCATTTGGCCGGTCAGGGCGGGCGCCTCGAGAATGAATCCTAGCGCCGTCGCGATGTCCTCGAGGCTGGGAGCGCGCTTGAGCAGCGTCGAGCGGATCTCGGCGGCGAAATCCTCCTCGGTCTGATGCACGTTCCTGAGCACGGGACCGGGACCGATCGCGTTGACGCGCACGCGCGGGGCGAGCGCCTGGGCAAGAGTCCGCGTCGCGGTCCAAAGACCGGCCTTGGAGATCGTGTAGGAAAAAAATTCGGGGGTCAGCTTCCAGACCCGCTGGTCGATGATGTTGATGACATTGCCGTCGGCGCCGTCCGGCAGATTGATGAACAGGGACCGGGCGAGAAAGACCGGCGCCTTGAGATTGATGTCGAGATGCGTGGTCCAGGTTTCCATCGAGAGGGAGGTCACGGAATCGACCAGGAACTCCGAAGCATTGTTGACCAGGCAGCTCGGCGCCCCGAGCTCGTCGCGGCAGCGGGGCACGAGGCTTTTCAGATCCTCGGGGCTCGCGAGATCGGCGAAGATGGCGCGGGCTTCTCCTCCCGTCGCCCGGATCTCGGCGGCGAGAGCCTCGGCCTCGTCTCGAGAGCGGCGGTAATGGATGGCGACGCGCCAGCCGCGGCGGGCGAGATCACGCGCGATCGCGGCTCCAATGCGGCGCGCCGCGCCGGTGACGAGGGCGGTCGAGGGTTGTGTCTTTGTCCGCTGCGGCATCCCAGCATTCCCGGTGTCGAGGCTCGAAGGTAGACGAGGCTCGAGCGTTCTGTCTCCGGGGGCGGGCTCGTCGCCCTGGTCGTCCACAGCGATGAACAAAATATGTGCACATCGGGCCGGAAGCCGGGGCAGCCTTCGTTCGACTATGCCTCGGCATTAGGCGTTGTATGTGTAAGCGTTAGCCAGAAAACCTAAGGCGTTGCGGCCGGGAGACACTTTGTCAACAAGGTCCCCACGGCTCAGCGTTCTTGCTTGTAGATCATGCTCATTTCCGGTTTCCTGTGTTCGAGCAGCGCACCTGATTCAGCCCCGTCCAAGAACGGGCTGCGGGCGCGGATGGGACAATTGGGGGTTGGGGCACAATGGCAAACACCAGCAAGCTGATGTGCGGGACCGGCGCCGCGGGTATCGCGCTCATGGCACTCGCGGGATCCGCCCTCGCCGATGGCTACGGCGGCAGCGTGAAGGACGCCCCCGCCGACGAAGGCCGCAAGTTCACCTACGCGATCACGGTCGGCGCCCAGAGCGACTATGTCTTCCGCGGCGTTTCGCAGACCTTCGAGGACCCGGCGATCCAGGGCGCCCTCGATCTCACCTATTGGATCCTCTACGCCGGCATCTGGGCGTCTCACATTGACTTTGGCGCGAGCCAAGGACTGGGACCCAAAGTCTGGGGAGAATACGATCTCTACGCTGGCGTGAAGCGCGTGTGGGGGCCCGTTACGTTCGACCTCGGCGTCATCTACTACTGGTATCCAAACTCTGACGACTTCTTTAACTTTATTCACCCCTGCTGCCAC
>DATETZ010000010.1:0-23107 GCA_035283385.1 Hyphomicrobiaceae bacterium | reverse complement strand
CAGGAGGGTTCGGGTGCCAAGACGCCCGACTGCGCGATGCTCTCCGAGCTCAGGGCGCAGATGAACATGCTGGTCGAAACCCAGACCGCCAAGTGGACCTACATGTTCGGCAAGCTCAGCGCGGAGCTCGCGAAGTGACGGCAGTCCGGGCCGTTGTCATTCGCGCAGGATTTGCATTTGGGAGCGAGCGCCTGGGCTGGGCCGCCCGGAGCTAATTCCGCTGCCGGCTCGTGGCATGAGTCGAGCGGCGCGGGCGGCCCGAGGAGCAGCAGGGCGGCAGGAGCGGGAGACCGGAGCGGGTGTGCGGCGCGCTCCTGAGCTAGTGTCCCGTATCCGAAGTTCGCACACACTTTGCGGCGAGCGGGTATGCGAACTTCGGATACAAAGGGACACTAGAAATCAATGAGCTGCTAGTGTGGCTTTGGTTCAGAATTTCCTTCCCCACCTAGACGCGAGTGATGAGGAACTTCTGAACCGCCACACTAGTACCTCTTGCTTTGCCCTCGAACGCACGGTCATGATGCATAGCGCGGGGAACCGCTGGGCTTGCGGAGGCGGGGGAATCGCCTCGCGGCTCGGCAGGGGAGGCCGCAATGCGACGATCGCGACGCGCGTTCCTGGCTGGCCTTGCCGCCGCATCCGCGTACCCGATCACGCGCCCGGCCGGCATGGCCGCCGCCGAAACGCGCCGCACGGGCGGCGCTCCCGGTCCCGCCGCGCGGCTCGAGCCCTGGGCCTACGGCGACGGCAGCACGGCTCCCGACACCGTGCTCATGTTCCGCGGCAACGGCGCCCACACATTCTATGGCACCGGGCCTCTCCCCGATACGGCGCCCCGCATCCATTGGCGCTTTCAAACGGCCGCCATCAACAACGTCGTTCACGGCGTGCCGACGACCTGGGCCGGCACGGGCTGGACCGGGACCGCGGTCAAGCTCGGCGACTACGTGTTCGTCGGCTCGGTCGGCGGCTATGTCTACGCCTTCGAGGCGCGAACAGGCCGGCTCGTCTGGCAGCTGAGAGGCGGCGGCATGTTCAAAGGGTCCGCGTGCGCGTTCGAGAACCGGATCTACATCGGCAATACTGACAACCTTCTGCGCTGCATCGACGCCGCGAGCGGCCGCCTCGTGTGGACCCACGACACCGGGCGCGATCTCGACTCCTCGCCCTGCGTCGTCGGCGGGCGCCTCTACGTCGCCGGCGAGAACGGCTATGCGCGCGCGCTCGACCCGCGCTCGGGAAAGCTCCTTTGGACGTGCTTCGTCGGCGGCATCGGGCCCGGCACGCTCCTCGGCTCGAACGGCTCCGAGACGTCCCCGGCGGTGGCCGACGGCGAACTCTATACGGCCACCTACGACGGGGATCTCTACGCGATCGACACCAAGACGGGAAAGGTCCGGTGGACGGCGCGCACGGGTGACGATACGGACGCCTCGCCCGTGATCGCCGGCGATTTCGTCTATGCGTGCGCGGAGGAGCGCGCCTCGCACCTCTACTGCTTTTCGCGCGCGGACGGCCGCGAGGTCTGGCGCTATTCGGGCAACACGCTCGGCTACTGGTCGACGCCTGCGATCGCTGACCGGCGGATCTGGGTCGGCGGCGAGGACGGGAGCCTGCACGCAATCGATGCCGGCACGGGCCGGGGCGCCTGGACCTTCAAGACCGGCGAGGGCATCTGGTCCTCCCCATGCGCCGTCGACGGCAAGGTCGTCTTCGGCTCGCGCGACTTCCATCTCTACTGCTTGGACGCCAAGAGCGGCGCCGAGGTGTGGCGGGTGAAGCTCGACGGCCGGATCATCTCCTCGCCCTTGATTGTCGGCGGCACGATCTGGATCGGCACGGCGACCGGATGGTTCTACTGCCTCGGGGCGTGAGGGTGAGTGCCGCGGGGAATCCGGGTGCCGTACTAGCCCGTTTCTCGATTCGGTGCAGCGGCGGCTCAGCTTCTGACCCACCCGTTGGGTCCCAGGTGCTCCTGAGGCTGAAAGCGGGTCTTGTAGCTCATCTTGCGCGAGCCGGCGATCCAGTAGCCGAGATAGAGGTAGGGGAGCCCGAGCCGGCGGGCATACTCGATGTGCTCGAGGATCATGTAGGTGCCGAGGCTGCGCGCCTCCTCGAGGGGCTCGTAGAAGCTGTAGACCATCGAGATGCCGTCCGACAGCCGGTCGCACAGCGCCACCGCCGCCAGCGGCCAGGTCTCGATGCGCTTTGTGAGCGGGTTTACGGGCTTGATCCGGTACTCGGTGAGGAACGTCTTCACGACGCTGTCCTCGACCATCATGGCGTAGTCGAGAACGGTCATGTCCGCCATTCCGCCGTCGGAGTGGCGCGCATCGATATAGGACCTGAACAGACCGTATTGCTCCGAGGTCGGGCTCGCTGTGATGCGGCGGGGCGCGAGGTCGCCGTTCCTCTCGATCAAGCGGCGCATGGTGCGGTTCGGCCGGAACTGGTCGACGACCACGCGCACGGAGACGCATGCGTGGCACCCTTCGCAGTAGGGCATGTAGGCGATGTTCTGGCTGCGGCGGAAGCCGCCCTTCAGAAGGTTGTCGATGAGGGCAGGCGGCTTGTCGCGGGTGAGATGCGTGAACAACTTGCGCTCGAGGCGGCCCGGCAAATAAGGGCAAGGCTGAGGGGTCGTCACATAGAATTCCGGAAAGTGCTTTTGCTGCTCGGACATTCAGGACATCCCGCCTGCGGCCGGCCCGCATCTCTATACGGGCTCCGCCGATGATAGTTGAGGCCCGCTACGCCGATCAAGGCATTCGCTATGGACGTGCCTAAAAGCCGTCCCGAGGCGGCCCGTTTTCCAGGCGCAGCTTCGGGTAAGATTACCCCGACGTCTCGCTTGCGTGCCCCCGACCAGTCCGATCAAGGCCTTGAAACAGCGCAAGCATCAGAGGGGGACCCGAGACCCTTGGATTATGCGTCCCCTCTTCGCGTCCTTGGCCTCGTCGTTTCGGTCGAGAGCGGGGTCGATCGAGGCGTAGGTCAGCCACGCCATGACGCCCATGGCCACGATCAGGATGCCGGTCCCGAGCGCCGCCCGCTTCAGAGCCCACCCCCAGGTAATCGGCCGCGGCGACACCTGCGGCGCCTCGCCGGCGCGCTGGGTGATGATCGGCATAAGTCCCCCCTACTGGACGGCGATTATAGCACTCGCGCCGCGCCCGGTGCCGCGTGGCAGGCTCGCGCCGCTCTCGAGGCGCCGGCCCCACGCAACTTTGCAACTGCCGTCCTGGATGAGATAGCGGACAGCATCGGTCAAGGGCCCAGATGGACCGTGGCTGCTTTCGTTCGGCCTGCCGTGGTGATCGCGCCACGCCTCAATGGCGCTCCCGCTGAACCCTTCTGGCGCGCCTGCGGCTATCTGATCCGGTTTCCGAAGGCGAGGATTGCCGAAAGCGGCGCCGCGAGCCCGATAACGACGACCGTGACCGTGAGCGCCGGAAGCTCGCCATAGGAGCCGCGCTCGATGACGAACAGCCAGTTCATGTATTTGGTCGCGAGCTGTCCGGCGATCAGCGCCAGGTTCAAGAACGAAGCCATGAGCGCGAACCAGATCGCCCGGCGGCTGGCCGGCGCATAGATGGCGATGAGCGTCAGGAGCGGCACCATGCTGAGCTGGGCGAGGGGGGAGGCCGCGGCCGCATCGACCACGGCGATGGTGCGCGCGCCAAAGCCCAGAACCTCTTCGGTCCAAAGGTCGGCGCGGTAGACGAGCATCAAGGTCGGGATCGAGAGCAGCCCGCCGATGAGGGTCAGCCAGAGCAGCACCGTGGCGACGGGCTTGCGCGTGATGGCGTCGGACAGCAGCCACGCCGCCGCGAGCCCGATTCCGGCGCCGATCTGGGCCAGCGTGCCATAGAACGCCTCGTCGAACCCCAGCACGTCGATGGTAAACCAGCGGTAGCCCTCGCCGACGCCGGGGGTCGCGCGAAAGGCAAAGATGATCAGCGCCGCATAAAGGATCTTGAGGCGCGTCGTCGGGTCGATGTCGGCCGTGACCCGCGCCAGCATCGCGACGATGACCGCCATCGAGATGACGAACACCAGCTCTTGACTGAATGGCAAGCCGGCGAGCGCAATCGCCGTCACGGTGAGCCCGAACACGAGGCCTCCGCCCAAGATGCGCCAGTCCGTCGGCCGGCTTTCGCTGGTCTCGAGCTTCACGAGCAGGGCGCCGCTGGCCGAGATCACCGGTATCGCGAGGCCGATCAGGAACACGGTCTCGTAGGACAGGATTTGCGCGAGCCAGCCGCCCGCGCCGGCGACCAGGAAGGCCCCGGTGGAGAGCGCCAGCCGTCCCAGGATCTGCACCATGCCGAGGTCGTGATCGATGTCGGCTTTCGCGCGCGGGCTTCCATCCTCCTCGGTGCGCGGCACGACCTCCGTGCTCATGGCGTCGGCGACGACATCCTGCAGCACGACGCCGACGACGACGAGAAGCTGCGCTGCGACATAAAGATGCTCGGGGGCCGCGAACGTGATCCATTGTCCGGCGGCACCCGCGAGCAGGATGAGGCCGCCGGCAATGAGGCTCGCGCCGATGTAGACGTAGGTGCGCCGTTGCGAGCCGAATATCGGCACGCTGTCGACGAGCTCGCCGAACATCATTTTCATCGCCCACGGCAGCGTCAGCCAGACACCGAGCTGGGCCAGCGCCGCCGGCGAGAACGTCAGCGCCTTCTTGACCCAGAAGCTGTCGGCGACGGCGATCAGGCCCAGCGCGCCATAAGCGAAGTACACCATGAGGAGCGGCCAATAGATCGGCCGCATGGCACGCACCGGCGCCAGCAGCGCGCGCTCGGCGGTCCGCCTCAGGTGCTCGATCGGCGTTGCCGGTGCCGGGGCGGATGTGACGTCCATGCTCGGTCCTGAGACGGCGGGTGCTCGCTTCTTTACGGCGAGGCCGCAACGCGGCGCAACAGAATGCGGTGGCATGCATCGAGAGGTCGGGCTAGGCGGCGCCGGCCGCAATTCCCGGCTCGAATGGATTATGCTCGGCTGACATCGTTCGAACCGTCAGGGAGGCGCCGAGCGTGCGACGACGTGGGCTGCTCCTCGGGCTCGCCGCCTTTGTGCTCGAGGCTCCTCTTGCCGTCGGGTGGCCGGGCTATTCAGCGCGAGCGCAGGGCGCTCGAGCGGGCGCCGATGCGCTCGTGCGGATGGAGGCGCCTTCCTCGCGCGATGCCGTATGGCGGGCGATCTTTGCGCGGCCGGACAAGGTGCCCCACCCCCCGGACAATCCCGCGAATGCGGCCAAGGTCGCCCTCGGCCACGACCTTTTCCGCGACCCGCGGCTGTCCGGCGACGGCCGGCGCTCGTGCGCAACGTGCCACGATCCGCGCCGCGGCTTCAGCGACGGCAGGCCGAAGGGCGAGGGGCGAAGCGGCGCGTCCCTCGCGCGCAACGTGCCGTCGCTTTTCAACCTCGCTTGGGGGCAGCATTTTTTCTGGGACGGCAGAGCCTCCTCGCTCGAGGCCCAGGCGCTCGTCCCACTGCTCGGGCCCGAGGAGCTCGCGGGCGACATCGAGCTGATTGTGTCCCGGCTCGGCCGCGACGCAGGTCTGAGCGAGAGGTTCCGGCGGGCGTTCCCCGAGACGCCCGAAATCGGCGAAGCAACGCTGCTCAAGTCGATCGCCGCCTACGAGCGCACGATCGTCTCCCCCGAGACGCGCTTCGACCGCTGGGTCGAGGGAGACGACGGGGCCCTCGGGGAGCCCGAGCTGGCGGGATTTGCGCTGTTCGTCGGCAAGGCGGGGTGCGTCGCCTGTCACGGCGGCTGGCGCTTCACGGACGATGCCTTCCATGACATCGGCCTTCTCGGTCCCGACCCGGGGCGCGGCGCCGTTCCCGGCGGAGTCCCGGGCCTCGCTGAGTTCAAGACGCCGGGGCTGAGAGAGCTCAAAGGCACCGCGCCCTATATGCATGACGGCTCGCTGGCCAGCCTGCGGGCGGTTGTGGACCACTACGCGGGTGGCCTCGCTCAGCGCCCGTCACTCGCCGCGAACATCGTGCGCGGCCTCACGCTCACGGAGGCGGAGAAAGGAGCGCTCGTGGCCTTCCTCGTGTCACTTTCGAGCGACACGTCCGGCCCAGAAAACTGAGCCAACGCGCCTCACTGGCGCGGGAATAATCGGGCGGCCAACGCTAGTCTGATACTGAATAACATGACCTTTCCGGCGCCGACCGCGTTGTTTTTGCGGGTGTTTGCCCGGTTAAGGTTTCGTAAATGGAGATGATGCCTAATCGTCGCAGAGCAAAAGATAAGCATAGACTGCCCAGCTTTGAGTCTTGTGCGGTCCCTGATTCGCCGCTTACGCTTTTGGTCATAAAAAAAGCACATTGGGACGACGCGCCCCGAGGGTCAGGCCCCCGCCTTGAGCGGGACGGAACCACTGGGGTGCCACATGCTGGAACTGCTCGTCTCTGTCTGCCTCATCGATGATCCCACCCGGTGCAAGGACGTGAGCCTCGTCTACATGGCTGAGGGCGTCACGCAGATGCAGTGCATGATGATGAGTCCGGCTGAAATCGCCAAATGGTCCGAGGGCCACCCCAGGTGGGTCGCCAGGCGCTGGACATGCCGCCCCGCCGGTCAGGTGGCGAAGATCTGAGTGCCGGGTTTGTCCACGGCCGGGTGACCGGCGCGGAGCAAGAAATGCGGCTTGCCTCGTGCCGTCCGTGGTCGAAACTGATGCGCGCCGTTCGGCTCGCCGGCGAGCCTTGAGGGCGCGTACCGGGGCATTGAAATCATAGCCCCGTCGCATGGTCTCCTGATGTTTAATCTGGGCGGGCCACAGAGCCCGGTGCACCTCGCATGAAACGCGGGCGGGCACGCGATGGAGCCAGAATCCCAATCCGCGGGTTTGGGAGGGGATAGTCAGGAGCCGCGACATGATCGAGCTACTTGTTTCCGTCTGCCTTGTCGACGACCCGACGCGCTGCAAGGACGTGAGCCTCGTCGACTCGGCCGACGACGTCTCGCCGATGCAGCGCATGATGATGAGCCCGGCTGAAATCGCCAAATGGTCCGAGGGCCACCCCAGGTGGGTCGCCAAGCGCTGGACCTGCCGCCCCGCCGGACGGATCGCGAAGGCATGATCGCCAAGTGGTGAGCGTCATCGAGAAGCTCGGTGTCGCGAGCAACGGTCTCGCATTCTATTTTGAGCATTGACTTCGCGAGCCTCCTCGCCTTCCTACTGTCGCCCCAAGCCGATCGCGCAAGGAGAGGACGATGGTGGACGAGCCGACGCCGCCCGCTCCGAGATTCGCAACTCTCGCCGTCCATGCCGGTGCCGCGCCCGACGCGTCCACGGGCGCGCGCGTGACGCCCATCTATCAGACCACATCGTACGTGTTCAACGACGCCGATCATGCCGCGGCCCTGTTCGGGCTCGAGGTGTTCGGCAACATCTATACGCGCATCATGAATCCGACGCAGGCCGTGCTCGAGGCGCGCGTGGCGGCGCTTGAGGGCGGCACGGCGGCGCTCGCGGTGGCTTCCGGCCACGCCGCCCAGTACCTCGTGTTCCACACGCTCATGGAGCCGGGGGACGAGTTCGTGGCCGGCCGCCAGCTCTACGGCGGCTCGGTCAACCAGTTCAATCACTCGTTCAAGAAATCGAATTGGAACGTGGTGTGGGCGGACGCGACCGATCCCGCCTCGATCGCGAAGGCGATCACTGCGAAGACGCGGGCGATCTTCATCGAGAGCATCGCCAACCCGGGCGGCCTCGTGATCGACATGCCGGCGATCGGAAAGATCGCCAAGAAAGCGGGGGTCCCCTTGATCGTCGACAACACGCTCGCCACGCCCTACCTGTGCCGGCCAAAAGAGTTCGGCGCCGACATCGTCGTGCACTCGCTCACAAAGTTCATGGGCGGTCACGGCAACTCGATCGGCGGCGCGATCGTCGATTGCGGCACCTACGACTGGCTCGAGGCCAAGCACCGCTACCGCACCCTCGTCGATCCCAACCCGTCCTACGGCGGCATGAAGCTCGCCGAGACCTTCGGCAATTTCGCCTTCGCCATCGCGTGCCGGGTGATGGCGCTGCGCGACGTCGGGCCGGCCATCGCGCCTTTGAACGCGTTCCTGATCCTGACCGGCATCGAGACGCTGCCGCTCAGGATGCAGCGCCACTGCGAGAATGCGGCGGCCGTCGCGGGCTGGCTCGAGAAGCACCCGAAGGTCGCCTGGATCAACTATGCGGGCCTCGCGTCGAGCCCCAACCATGCGCTCGCGAAAAAGTTATGCCCCAAGGGCGCGGGCGCGGTGTTCACGTTCGGCTTGAAGGGGGGATATGAGGCCGGCGTCAAGCTCGTCTCGAGCCTCATGCTGTTCTCCCATCTCGCCAACATCGGCGACGTGAGGAGCCTCGTCATCCATCCGGCCTCGACCACGCACCGGCAGCTGACGGACGAGCAGAGGACAGCGGCGGGCGCCGGACCCGACGTGGTCCGCCTCTCGATCGGCATCGAGGACGCGGCCGACATCATCGCCGACCTCGAGCAGGGGTTGGCGGCGGTCGGCTAGCGGCCCGCCCGTCCGCCCTCGGCGACGGCAAGCCGCCTCTCATCGAGGTTCTGAGGCCGGCCGCTACGCTTCGATACATTGCGGCCACAAAGCTGCCAAGCTTGTCTTTGAGCTTGGATTTTGGTCGTCAGGGGGGATCGGCCCCGGCCTTTCGGGTGCCATGAGTCTCGAACGCGGGAGCTTATCGCAGGATGTGGGGGATCCGCCTAGCACCGGCTGCGGCCTGGACCATTGCCGTTTCTGTCTCGCTGACGAGCGGTGTGCGGGCCAGCGAAGAGCTGCTCATGCCGTACGAGTGCACAGCGCGCGGCGGAGAGGTGAGGCTCGCTCCCTCCGAGGGCCAGTCGTACCGGATTTACGGCGCGCGCGAGCATCAGGTGTTCTCCGCCTGCTCGCCTTCCCCTCCCAACCGCTGCCGGAATTGGATGCTGTTCCGCTTCGACCTCGACTGTGGCGGTGTCCGAGTACCGTGGCTCAGGGTCGTCGAGGCCGCCGCCAGAGATCAAGGCAGGCGAGTGTGGGTGGACGGCGGGCGGCTTCACCTGCAAATGGGGCCGTTCTGGGCGATCGAGCGCGAGCGACCGGACTTCCTGCGCCGATGGCGGCATGACGGTGGGCGTTGGCGCAACGGTGACCCGCGCGACGAGATCGACGCCATGGACCGGCCGTTTACCGGGGCGCGCGCTGCGGATCCGAGGCAGGTGGTCGAGCTCCCTCCCGGGTTCGCGCCGACATTGGGCCTGCGCGCGCAGTTCATCGCTGCTCCGGCGCCGGACGCTGCGTCACTCCCGGCGATGGGCGACGCGCCTGCGGCCGCGGAGGCCAAGGCTCCCAAACCCAAGACCGCGCGCAACGAGCCGCCGCGCGCGGCCCCGAAACAAGCCGAGCCGGCCGCGAAGCCGGAGAAACCGGCGCCGCCTCCAAAACAGGAAAAGCCTGCGAGGGAGCTGGTCACGGGCGTCGGCACGAGCGCGGCTCCGACGATCATCAATCGGCCGCCCGGCTCTGCGCCAGCCGGGGCGGAGCCGGCAGAGTTGCGCCCCGGCTCGCCTCGCCCGGCCGATGATGCAAAGCCCGAGGCTCCGGCCCCCGCCGCGGCGGCGAGCCATGACAAGAGTGGGGCTGCGGCGGAGGAAGCGCCGGCAACCGCGACGGTCACGCTGGCGCCGCCCGATCCGGAGTCCGGTTCCGCGAGGCCCGTGACGACCGGCAGTCTCCGGACGACCAAGTCCCCGGCCGGGCCGCCGATTGGCCTCGCCACGCCCATGGGCCGTGCCCTCGCCGCCTTGGCGGCGATGGGGCTCGCGGCGGCGGCCTTCCTCGCCTGGATTCGGCGCCAGGAGCGGAGCCGTCTGCGCTTAGCCGCCCATCGCGACCTCGCCTCGGTGTCTTGGGAGGGCGGCAGGGATCACGGCAATGGTACGACGGCGAGGTCTCTCGTTTCGAGTCCGGAGCCGGCGAAGTCCGCTCTGAGACAGGTGGGCCCCACGCTCCCTCCGGCAGCCGGCGGCGCCGGCGAGCCGTCGCTTGCCGCGGCCGGAGACCATGAATTCGGCGAGCGCGACACGAGGCTGCCGACGACGCGTGCCGAGGCCTTCCGAGCCTTGGGCGCGAGCCCCGACGCCGCGCCCGACGCCGTCAAGAAGATCGTCGATGGGCTGCGCCAGAGCTGGCACCCGGATCTTGCGCAGGGCGAAGGCGACCGTCGGATCCGTGAAGCGCGCCTCAAGCAGATCAACGTCGCGTGGGACATCATTAGCGGCCGGCAGTCAAACGCTTGACAATTTCATGCCGGATGGGCGGCGCACCGGCAGCCGGCCGGCAAGGCGGCGAAAAGCTACAGGGGCCGGACCTGATACGGCCGGGGGTGTGAGTGCCGGCTGGCACGACGTCAACGTGCTGCCCCCTGGGGCACCGCCGCTCGTTGGGGTGCAGCAGACTCGTTGTGCTCGGCGCCAGCCCTTCAGTTCGCGACCCGAGGCGGACATCCGCGTCCGAGACGGGCCTTTGCTCACAAATCGAGATAAGCGAGCGAGCAGGCATCCATTGGTAGGCAAGTGGATCGGCCCCTAGCAAAGCCTTTTTCTCATCCCGACTCTTGCTGTACGAATGCCTGACGGAATACCACTGCGGTATCGCGATTCACGAGGAGCACATGCTACGCCATCGCGCACCTCTCGGATGGCGGGCATGCGCGTTACCCCCGTAGACCGCGATTAGGATATAGCGTGTCGCAAAGAACGCACAGACTCAGAAGGATGGTGCTCGCATCTGTGACGAGCCTTTTGTTGTTGCCTTCGGATGATGGTCTCGCTCAGCAATCGACAAAAATCGCCGCCGACTCTGCAACGACCGCAGACGAAATCGCCGATATTTTCAGCAAAGTCGGCGATCAGATCTACGAGGAGTGCATATTTGAACTCTCACAGGAACAGGTCGAAGTTCAGTACGCACTCATCGAAGCCTATATCAAACAGGGGGCCAGCGGTTCTGTTGCAAGGCGGCTCGCCGCAACACAAATTCACCCCCCCAAACTGTCGGATAAATGCGAACAGATCAGACGTCCGCCAGAAGCCCCTCCCTCAAGCTGGGACACCACACTCTCGGTCCCGAAGAAGCCGACCATCGAGGCCGCGCCCAAACTGCCGCCCGAGCCGCCGGCGCCGGCCATTGCTCTCACAGGCAAGAAAGGTCTACCTCAGTGGGACTGTGCTCCAGGCGTCGACTACGTCACCATTCACCTCAATGGTTATGAGAGAAAGCTGACCGGTGGCGAAATCTGCAATCCGTACGAGGATGTCGTTCGCGAGGCTCCCGAATCCTTGCGAACCTTCCGTCTGGGATACACGATCAAAAGCGGCCGCCTTTTTGTCGTTTCCGACGACCCGCAAGTCAGTGGCCAAACCATCGCCTGGGCGATTTCCGGCCGAGACGTCTGCAGGAACAATCCCGATCCCGATTGCCTTGCTGCAAGAGCCGTCGGTCCCTTGCCTCCGGGAGAATATTCCTTCGCGGCGGAAACGGATAAGCGGGTCAGTTGGGGACCGAGGACCAAACGGAACGTTGCCGGCATCTATTTAACGAAATTATGGAATAAAGACCGGTTTAGCCCTCAACAAACCGCTGCCATCTTGGCGCGACGAAATATTGCCATTCATGTGCGCTTGAAGGGCGAAATGTCTGAGGCCTGCATTGGATTGGAGCCAAAGGGTTGGGCCTATGTCGCTTCGTTGATCAAAGACATGCGCGCTACAGGCATCAACGTCTATATCGATGAGCCTTATCCGCAAATCGCCGAAAGCCCCCCTGTCGTTATCGCCTCCTCTTTCTCTCTCTCCTCTCTGTTCAAGTAGATACGTTTGCCGGTGGCATTATTGCCCCTGATGAGTGGCACTGTCCGGGCGACGCTACCGATCAGGTTTGCTGCTATAGGCCCGACGCGGTCGTCGAGACAGGAAAAGCCGAGATCCGCATCGGGATTGGATGCGGACATGGCGCCCGAGCGAGGGTGCTTCGGGGCAGCCCCCCTCACGATTTGAGCTTCACGTAGCTCCCCGGCGCGTCCTCGATCGTGCCGAGCGTCACGCCGGGCTCGCGCGGGATGGTCCAGCCGCCCGAGTGCTCGGCGTGAGCCTTTCACGCGATGACCCGCTCCAGAAGTGCCACCTGTCGCGCCTCAATCATTGCTTTGAGATCTCGATAGCGGAAGTCGGGCGCGCGCGCACAGGGTGTGTTGTACCGCTAGCGCTCTGTGGTCACCCTCATTCCGGGGGCGAGCGCGCCGAGTGCTTGTGCCGCGCTTACCCCGCGCCAAGCACTCTACAAGACTCGAACCTTTGTCTTCTGTAGAACGGCCCGACCCGGCCGTACGTGGTCCTCCAGAGATGCGAATCCCTGGGCAAGGTACTCAGATCCGGCAGAAACCAACACACAACCCACCACCACCGACACGAAAAGAAAGATACCGGTCGCGGCGGTGACCAAGAGTGTCGGGCTTGACGGAACTCCCGCCAGTTTACTTCCCAGGTGCAGGAGTGCGGTCCAAAAAATTGTAGTGAACGTCGAGATCAACAGCATCGCGAGAAGCCGAGAGATGGGCAAACCGGCCATGGCGCCGCTGCCGATCCCTTGTGGGACGGCATCCTGCAATTTCTCTGACTTGAGATTGCGGCGAAGCGAAGAGCCGCCGATGCGGATCTGGTCGCGGGCCAAAGCCGCGCCGGCAAAAGCAACGCTACTCACGATGGCCGCCGCAGCCGGCGCGATATGGATGGTTCTGCTCATAAGCAGCCTTGTACGCTCGGCGCGCAAATCTCTTGTGACAGTCTAAGTGTCTGAGTCTGTGGAAACAATTTACGTGCGAGCAAACGCGTCGATGTGGTATCGCCCTGGACCCCGCGCTCACCTTGTGGTCAGCGAGGCTCGAACGTCGATCGGCCGCTATCTCGACTTCTACAGCGGTCGCCGCCCGCACTCGAGCCTTGACGGGCGCACCCCAGATCAAGCCTACTTCAATCCGCTGCCGATCCGCATGGCAGCCTAACCCCGGCAGACGCTCCACTTATCAAAGCGGAAAATCTGTTCAGACAACCGGAACCACCTTTGTGGTCTATCTTCCGGACCCACGACAGCAGATCATGTCGTATCGGCATTTGCCGCCAAAGCTTGGTCTGCCTCAGATCGGACAACTCGGTTTCTTGGTCAACGACGTAGAGCACACGTGTCTCAGGCATGGCGGGCAGCTTGGCGTGTCGACCTGGTATCGAGCGAGTGTACGTCGTTGCGAGCAGTTCTGTCAGGGACGGCTTCTCGATCAGCGGTTCAAAATAGCTATCGGCTATTCGGAGGGCGTTCAAATAGAAGTCTTTCAGGTGGACGGTGCCGATCGAAGCCTTCTTGCGGGATTATCCGAGGAGCCGCGTCTGAATCATGTGGGCTTTTTTGTCGGAGATATGAGGGCCACGCGTACGCGGCTGGTGAGCCAAGGCTATGCGACTTTGCAATGCGGCTCGTTTTCATTTGTGCGGTGGTCGAAGACCAAGGTGGCGTATCTCGACACGCTGGCGTCGCTCGGTGTGATCGTGGAATTGATCGAGAACCGTTTTCGAGGTTGGCGGATTGATATGCCGGAATGGTACGTACGGCTTGGCGTCGTTGCCGGGCAAGTCACACGAATCTGAACCGGTGAACTTCTGAGGCAATGGAGGTTTGCAAGTTGACGCCTCAGTTCTGCACTTTCATCCACCCGAATGACTGCTCCTGTGCAGGTTTCTCGGACGCCTGCATGACGGGCTGGCGAGGCGCTCAGGCGGCAGGCGTCCGAGCGAGGGTGCTTCGGGGCAGCCCCCCTCACGACTTGAGCTTCACGTAGCTCCCCGGCGCGTCCTCGATTGTGCCGAGCGTCTCGCCGGGCTCGCGCGGGATGGTCCAGCCGCCCGAGTGCTTGGCGAGCCACTCCGACCAATGCGGCCACCAGGAGCCCGGGTGCTCCTTGGCCATCCCCAGCCATTCCTCGAGCGTCTCCGCGGAGGCCTTGGGCGCGGTCCAGAACTGGTATTTGACCTTGTCGGGGGGATTGACGACGCCGGCGATGTGGCCCGAGCCCGCGAGCACGAACTCGACCGGGCCGCCGCACAGCGTCGCGCCGATGAACACGCTCTGTGCGGGCGCGATGTGGTCCTCCTTGGTCGCGAGCTCGTAGATCGGCAGCTTCACCTTCTTGAGGTTGAGCTTGACCCCGGCGAGCGTCATCTCGCCCTTGGCGAGGCGGTTCTCGCCGTAGAACTCGCGCAGATAGAAGTTGTGGTTGGCGGCCGGCATCCTGGTCGAGTCCTGGTTCCAATAGAGGAGATCGAACGGGAACGGCTTCTTGCCCAGGAGGTAGTTGTTGACGATGTACGGCCAGATGAGGTCCTTCGGCCGCATCATGTTGAACACGTTGGCCATGCGCGAGCCGTCGAGGTAACCGCGCTCCGCCATCATCTCCTCGAGCGCGGCAAGCTGGGCGTCGTTGGTGAACAAGAGGAGGTCGCCGGCGCGGGTGAAGTCGAGCTGGGTGGTCAGGAACGTCGCCGAGCGGAACGGAGCCTCCCCGCGCGCCGCGAGATAGGCGAGCGCGCCGCCGAGCAGCGTGCCGCCGACGCAGTAGCCGAGGACGTTCGATTTCTCGACGCCGGTCTCGCGCTTCACCGCATCGGATGCCGTGAGCAAGCCCTCGATCATGTAGTCCTCGAAGGACTTGTGGGAGAGCCGCTGGTCCGGGTTGACCCACGAGATGACGAACACGGTGAAGCCCTGGTCGACCGCGAACTTGAGGAAGCTCTTCGCCGGCGTGAGGTCGAGGATGTAGTATTTGTTGATCCACGGCGGCACGACGAGCAGGGGCGCCTCGCGCACCTTGTCGGTCGTGGGCGCGTACTGGATGAGCTGGAACAGGTCGTTCTGGAACACGACCTTGCCCGGCGTCACCGCGAGGTTCT
Source organism: Hyphomicrobiaceae bacterium (assembly GCA_035283385.1). Lineage (GTDB taxonomy): Bacteria > Pseudomonadota > Alphaproteobacteria > Rhizobiales > Hyphomicrobiaceae > Hyphomicrobium_C. The sequence continues at coordinate 8,083 of DATETZ010000010.1, read as the reverse complement.
TGCCGACCTCGAAGGCGGAGACGTCGGTCTGGCTGATCTTCAGGAGATCGCCGGACTTCTCCATGTCCTGCACGAGGTGGGTCATGCCCTGGACGAGGTTCTCGCCGTTGGTTGCAAACGTCTCGCGCACCACCTCGGGGTTGGTCATCGGGAAGTTCGACGGCGAGAACGCGCTCGACATCTGGCGGAAGTAGAACTCCGCCTTCTGGCGCGTGCGCTCGTCCAGCCCCTCGGTCTGCTGGATCACGTCCTCGGCCCAGTGCGTGGTCAAGAGATAGGCCTGCTTCCAGAAGTCGAAATAAGGGTTGCTCGACCACTCCGGGTCCTTGAACCGGTTGTCGGAGGGGTCGGGCTCGATCACCGGCTTCACGTCCTCTCCGAGCAGGCGGCGCACCGAGTTGTTCCACAAATCGGCATAGGAGCGCAGGAGCGAGCCCTGAGCTTCCGCGAGTCTGGTCGGATCGGTCATCCAGACGCGGGCGATGTCGGCAATGGTTCTGCCGGCCTCCGACATCTCGCTGGCCGCCGAATAGGGGCTCATCTTGGCATCCGATCGCTCGAGGAACTCGGACATCGCCCGGCCGCCCTCCTCGAACAGCTTGAACATGTTGCGCACGAACTCCTCAGGATTGTCGATCCTGTAGGAGGGCGGCGCGGCTGTGGGGCTCATGTTGGTCATGGAGAGAGATTGCGCATCGAGTGTGCCGAGTGCCAGTGTTATTTGACGGGAGCTGCGGCCTAGGGCGTCATAGTCTCATTCGCGAGCCCTTGGCTCTGCGGCCTCTCCGCGCACGGTTCAATTGACTATCGAGCCTGGATAGATCCGCGTCAAACCGCACCATCCCTGATCCCCAGCAAGATTGGATCGCCCCGGTGCTTGGGCCGCTGCGGCCTCTGGACTGGGCCCGCCGCCAGGGCGTAAACACGGGATCGAGGCTGCGCCGCGTCGTCTCGCGCGGAAAAGCCCTTAGAGATCAACGATTGAGCGATGAGAGCGTCCGTGATCGAGGAGTTCCACCGAATCAAGCGGCTTCCGCCCTACGTGTTCGCGGAGGTGAACCGGCTCAAGGCTGCGGCGCGGGCCAGAGGTGCGGACATCATCGATCTCGGCATGGGCAACCCCGATCTGCCGACGCCCCAGCACATCGTCGACAAGCTCGTCGAGACGGTCGGCAAGCCGCGGACGAATCGCTATTCGGCATCGAAAGGCATACCTGGCCTGCGCAAGGCGCAGGCGGCCTATTATGCGCGCCGCTTCGGCGTGAAGCTCGATCCCGAGACGCAAGTGGTGGCGACCCTCGGGTCCAAGGAAGGCTTCGCCAACATGGCGCAAGCGATCACGGCCCCGGGCGACGTGATCATCGTTCCGAACCCGACCTACCCGATCCACGAATTCGGGTTTCTGATCTCCGGCGCCGCGATGCGCCACGTCCCGGCCGGAAGCGGCGAGGATTTCCTGCGCGGGGTCGAGCGCGCGGTGAAGCACTCGATCCCGCGGCCGCTGGCGCTCGTCTTGTCCTACCCGTCGAACCCGACGGCCATGGTCGCGAGCCTCGACTTCTACACGGCGGCGGTCGATCTCGCCAAGCGCCTCGGCCTGATCATTCTCTCGGACATCGCCTACGCCGAGATCTATTTCGACGGCGTTCCCCCGCCTTCGGTCCTGCAAGTGCCGGGCGCGATCGACATCGCGGTCGAGTTCACGTCGCTGTCGAAGACCTACAACATGCCGGGCTGGCGCATCGGCTTCGCGGTCGGCAACGAGCGCCTGATCGGTGCGCTGGCCCGCGTCAAGTCCTATCTCGACTACGGCGCCTTCACGCCGATCCAGGTCGCGGCCGCGGCGGCGCTCAACGGCCCCCAGGATTGTGTGAGAGAGATCCGCCGCACCTACGAAAGCCGCCGCGATTGCCTGGTCGAGAGCTTCGGCCGCGCCGGCTGGGCAATCCTGCCGCCGCCGGCCACCATGTTCGCCTGGTGCCCGATTCCGGAGCCGTTCCGGAGCTTGGGCTCGGTCGAGTTCGCCAAGCTTTTGATCGAAAAGGCCGACCTTGCCGTGTCTCCGGGCGCCGGCTTCGGCGAGCACGGCGAGGGCTTCGTTCGCATTGCGCTGGTCGAGAACGAGCATCGCATCCGGCAGGCGGCGCGCTCGATCAAAAAGTTCCTCGCTCAGGCCCCGGAAACCATGCATAACGTGATACCCATTCCGCACAAGGTCAGCCGGTAGCCCTTTTTCATCGCATGAAAGAGCCTCTCACTCTTGGCGTGGCCGGCCTCGGCACCGTCGGCGCCGGTCTCATGCATCTCCTCGCCACCCATGGCGCGCGCCTCGCCGAGGCGCTCCAGCGGGAGATCCGAGTGGTGGGCGTTGCGGCACGCGACAAGGCGAGGAGCCGCGGTTTCGATCTCGACGGCATCGCGTGGTTCGACGATCCGGTGAAGCTGGCTCGGGACCCGTCGGCCTCGGTCTTTGTCGAGCTGATCGGCGGCGAGGACGGGGTCGCGAGGGCCGCCGTCGAGGCGGCGCTCGGCGCCGGAAAGCACGTCGTCACGGCGAACAAGGCGCTGTTGGCGAAGCACGGCGTCGAGCTTGCGGGTCTTGCCGAGCGGAACGGCGTCGCCTTGAATTTCGAAGGGGCCGTCGCCGGGGGAATCCCCGTGATCAAGACGCTCCGGGAAGCCCTTGCCGGCAACACCGTGCGGCGCGTCTACGGCATCTTGAACGGCACCTGCAACTACATCCTGACCAAGATGCAGGACGAGAGCCGCGCGTTCGCCGACGTCCTCAAGGAGGCTCAGCAGAAAGGCTACGCCGAAGCCGATCCGACGTTCGACATCGGCGGTTTCGACGCCGCCCATAAGCTGTCGATCCTGACTAGCCTCGCCTTCGGCACCAAGATCGCATCCAACGAGATCCACGTCGAAGGCATCGAGACGATCACCGCCGCCGACATCGAGGCGGCCGACGAGCTCGGCTATCGCATCAAGCTCCTGGGCGTGGCGGTGGAGACCGAGAGCGGGATCGAGGCCCGCGTCAATCCGGCCATGGTGCCGAAGCACTCGGCCATCGCGGAAGTGTCGGGCGTCACCAACTGCGTCGCCATCGACGGCGACTTCGTGGGGAGCCTGTTGCTGGTCGGGCCGGGCGCGGGCGCTGCGGCTACGGCCTCGGCGGTGGCGAGCGACATCCTCGATATCGCGCGCGGCCTCGTGCTGCCGCCGTTCGCGCGGCCGGCCTCGGGCCTCAAGCCCTACCGGCGCGCCAAGCTCGGCGCCCATCAGGGTGCTTATTACGTGCGCCTTTCGGTCTACGACCGGCCCGGCGCCATGGCTGCGATCGCAGGGCGCATGGGCGATCAGGAGGTCTCGCTCGAGAGCATCGTGCAGCGCCGTCCGCGCTCTGCCCTTCCTGGCATCGGCGCCAGGAGCGAACCCGGCAAGGCGGCGCCGGTCATACTGATCACGCACGAGACAACCGAAGAGGCGATGCGCAAGGCGCTCGCCGCCATAGAAAAGGACGGCAAGGTCGCCGAGCGCCCGCAAATGATCCGAATCGAAAAGCTCTAGCCCGACTTTCTCACAGGCTCGCGGCCGTCCTCCCGCAGTGCAGCGCCAGCGCAGTGCAACGCGGGAACGGGTTCTTGCCGCACGCACTACGGTATGCTGCAACAATCCGGCGCGCGTGGGGAGTATAGTGCCGGACGATGAGTCGCCGGTCCTCGCTAGTGTCCCGACCCCGAAGTTCGCCTCATTCTGCGGCGAGCGCTTAGCGAACTTCGGAGTCGAAAGGACACTAGAAGATCTATGATTCTAGTGTGGTTCAGGTTCGCAAGTCCGTAAACGAACCTAGCCTCGAGAATGATACGGACTTGCGAACCACCACACTAGTGTCCCACACAACCTTGCGGCAATCGCGTTTACGAGCTTCGGGTTCTTAAGGGACACTAGAATAATAGACTTGCTAGTATGGCTTTGGTTCAGATCTCCCTCACGAGGAAGCCGCGAGTGGTGGGGAACTCTGAGCCGCCATAATAGGCGCGCACCAGGGCAGGGTCCGGTCGATGCCTTGGGATCCGGCGGCGGTGCGGCCTCGAAGGGGCAGAGAATGAAGGACAACGGGGAACATTGGCTCGATCGCGTGCTGGTGCTCGAGGTGGCGCGCGTCACCGAGGCGGCGGCCGTCGCCGCGGCTCGATTCCGAGGCTGCGGTAACGAGAAGGCAGCCGACAAGGCCGCCGTCGATGCCATGCGACGCGAGCTCGGCCGGGTCAGCGTCCGCGGCACGGTCGTCATCGGCGAGGGCGAGATGGACGAAGCGCCGATGCTGTTCATCGGTGAGAAGGTCGGCAACGGCGAGGGGCCGGAGGTCGACATCGCCGTCGATCCGCTCGAGGGCACGACCATCTGCGCCAAGGCGATGCCGAATGCGCTCGCGGTGCTCGCCGTTTCGGAGCGCGGCGGGCTCCTGCATGCGCCGGACATCTACATGAACAAGATCGCCATCGGCCCCGGCTATCCCGACGGCATCGTCGATCTCGATGCCGCGCCGGCGGACAACCTCGCGGCGCTCGCCAAGGCCAAGGCGGTGCCGATCCACGAGATCATGGCCTGCATCCTCGATCGTCCGCGCCACGCCGAGCTCATCAGGGCGGTTCGCGAGGCCGGCGCAGCCGTGCAGTTGATACCCGACGGCGACATCGCCGGCGTGATCTGGACCACCGACCCCGCCGAGACCGGCATCGACATTTATTTGGGCTCGGGAGGAGCGCCCGAGGGCGTGCTCGCGGCCGCGGCGCTGCGCTGTATCGGCGGCCAGATGCAGGGCCGGCTGATGCCCTCGAAGGACGAGGAGCGCGAGCGCGCCGAGAAGATGGGCATCAAGGATATCGGCCGCAAGTTCAGGCTCGAGGACATGGCGTCGGGCGACGTGATCTTCTCGGCCACCGGAGTGACCGACGGCTCGTTGCTGCAGGGCGTGAAGTTCCGCGGCCTCTTCGCCGAGACCGAGAGCGTCGTCATGCGCTCCAAGACCGGGACCGTGCGCCGCATCAAGACCAGCTTCCGCGACATCGGCACGCGGTTCATGGTCTAGTTGCGGCGAGCTCCCTCGTGTCGTGCCGGGTCGGTGCTCGCGCGGCGCCGGCGGAGCGGAGAGTGTCATGCCGAAACCGGGTCGCGGCGGCGTCGAGGTCGTCGAAGGCGACATCACCAAGATCGAGGCGGACGCCATCGTCAACGCGGCGAACGCGGGGCTCGCGGAAGGCGGCGGCGTGTGCGGCGCCATCTTCTGTGCCGCCGGCCGCGACACGCTTCGCAGGGCGTGCCAAGCGATCGGCCGCTGCCCCATTGGATCGGCGGTGATCACGCCCGCCTTCGGCATCGAGACCGCGCGCCACATCATTCACGCGGTGGGGCCCGTCTATGCCAGCCATTCGAGTGACGAGGCGCGCCGGCTGCTGCGCTCGGCCTACGAAAGCGCGATCGAGGTCGCAAAAAGGAACGGCTGCACGTCGATCGCGTTCCCGGCCATCAGCACCGGCATTTACGGCTACCCGCTCGAGGAGGCCTGCCACGAAGCGGCGGACGTCTGCCGCGCCAAGGCCGGCGGCATGACGATCAAGCTCGTTGCCTTCGACGCCAGGACCGCCGCCGCGCTGCGCAAGGCTGTCGAGCATTGGCGAGAACAGAGGTGAGGCGAGGCGCCGTGCCTACTTCCCTCTCTCCATCATCTTCGACGATGGGGAGAGGGAGCGGGGCTACTTGGCCTCGAGCTTGAAGCCGGGCACGTCGATCGTCACCGTGGTTCTCTGGGCGTCATAGTAGAGGTATCCGAGCACCGCGACGGCCACGAGCAGCACGGCAATGAGAACGGTCTTTGGGTCTCGCATCGGGGCGCCTCCACGGCTGGCGACGTCAGGAGACCAACGACGTGCCACATTCGTCCAGCTCCGACAAGCTCAGAGCATTGAGAGCCGCGGCGAGCCGATGCCAAGAGAAGCCGAAGCGGCTTCTCGCACATGCGCGCATGACTGTGGACAAGGGCGCGGTCCTTGGCTCAAGTGATTTTGCCCGGGGAGAGAATCGGGGTTGGGCAAGGGCATGGGCGCCTTACGCAAACAGCGCGACGCCGGCACGGAGCGGCACGCGGGCCGGCCCGCGTTCCTCGGCGTGACGCGGTCGGCGCGCGGCTTTTCCTGGCGCGAGCGCCTCGATCCCACGGCGGCGAAGACCGCTCTCGCCATCAGCCAGCATCACGGATTGCCGGAAATCCTGGGCCGTGTGCTCGCGGCACGCGGGGTCGGTCTCGCGGACGTGGCCCAATTCCTCGAGCCGACCGTCAAGGCGCTGATGCCCGACCCGAGCACGCTGCGCGACATGGACAAGGCGGCGGCCCGCCTCGCGGACGCCATCGAGCGGCGGGAGGCGGTCGCCGTGTTCGGCGACTACGACGTCGACGGGGCATGCTCATCGGCACTGCTGGTGCGGTTCCTCGCCCACCATGGCCTCGCGGCGCGCGTCTACATCCCGGACCGCATGCTCGAGGGCTACGGGCCGAATGCGGCGGCGATCGAGGCCCTAGTCGCGGAGGGCGCCAAGCTCATCGTCACCGTCGATTGCGGAACCACGAGCTCGGAGCCGCTGGAACAGGCCGGGAGGCTCGGAGCCGACGTCGTTGTCGTCGATCACCATCAGGCCGACGAGCGCCTGCCCAAGGTTCACGCCGTCGTCAATCCCAACCGCCAGGACGACGTTTCGGGCCAGGGGCAGCTTTCCGCCGCCGGCGTCACGTTCCTCGTTCTCGTCGCCGCGGTGCGCGAGCTCAGACGGCGCGGCGCCTATCAGAGGGATCTCGCCGAGCCGCCGCTGTTCACCGACCTCGATCTCGTCGCCCTCGCCACCGTCGCCGATGTCGTGCCGCTCACCGGCCTCAATCGCGCCTACGTGACGAAGGGGCTCGCCGTCATGCGCGCCCGGGAGAATGTCGGGCTCAAGGCGCTCGCCGACGCGGCCGGACTGACCCAGCCTCCGACACCCTATCACCTCGGCTTCATCCTGGGGCCGCGCATCAACGCCGGCGGGCGCATCGGGGACGCGGGCCTCGGCGCGCGTCTGCTTTCGACCTCGAACGACGCCGAGGCGGCGCGCATCGCGGCGCTGCTCGACAGGCTCAACAAGGAAAGAAAGGCGATCGAGCAGCAGATGCTCGAGGAGGCGCTGGCGGAGGCGGACCGGCTTGTTGATGAGACGCCCGATCTGACGCTCTTGGTCGTGGGGTCGCAGACCTGGCACAAGGGCGTGATCGGGCTCGTGGCGAGCCGCCTCGCCGAGCGCTTCCAGCGGCCGGCATGCGTCATCGCCTGGTCGGAGGACGGGGGCGCGCCGGACATCGTCGGCACCGGATCTCTGCGCTCCGTCGCCGGCGTCGACATCGGCTCGGCGGTGCGCCGCGCGGTCGCGGGCGGCCACCTCATGAAGGGCGGCGGCCACGCCATGGCGGCGGGGATTACGGTCGAGCGGGCGAAACTCGAGACGCTGACAGCGTTCCTCGCTGGCGAGCTCGAGGCGGCGACGCTCGGCGCCCGCGAGCGGTCGGCGCTCGCCATCGACGGAGCGCTGACACCGGGCGGCGTCTCGGGGGAGCTCTTCGATCTGCTCCTCAGCGCGGGACCTTACGGCCAGGGCAATCCCGAGCCTCGCTTCGCGTTTCCCGCCCACCGGGTGAAGTTCGCCAAGGTGATGGGCGAGGCGCACGTGAGGTGCGTGCTCGAGGCTTCCGACGGATCGCGAGTGGACGGCGTGGCGTTCCGGGCCGTGGGCCAGCCGCTCGGCGATCTCCTGTTGGGGTCGGGAGCCATGCCGCTGCACGTGGCCGGCCACTTGCGGCGCGACACGTGGGGCGGGCGCGACCGGACCGAGCTCGTGATCGAGGATGGCGCCGACCCGCGCCGCCAGCCCTAGCCCGCCCTTCTCACAGGGTCACGGGCGGCCCATGCCGGAGGCATGTCGTCTTGGCGAAGCCAAGCTCCGCTTGGACGACATGACGGCGAACTTGACGAGAGAGCAGGAGCGGCGCGTCACGCCG
>DATETZ010000009.1:0-36497 GCA_035283385.1 Hyphomicrobiaceae bacterium | reverse complement strand
AGGCCAGACGGTCGAGCCGCAGGCGATGGCGCTCGTCGGTCAGCAGGAGCACGGCGCCGAGGCCCGCCAGAACCACCGCCAGCCCGGTCGCTCCCGCAATCAAGAACATGATCATGACCTGGTACTTGGCGGCCGCGACCGGCTCAATCCCGGCCAGGATTTGGCCCGTCATCATGCCGGGGAGCGTGACGACGCCGGTGGCGGCCATGGCGGTCAGGATCGGCATCAGGCCGGTCGTGAGCGCGCGCCGCAGCACACCGTCGAGGGCCTCGAAGCGCGTTGCGCCGAGCGCGAGGCGCGCTTCGATCGCGTTTCGCTCGCGGACCGCCCCTTGCGTGACGGCATCGAGCACGAGGCTCGTGCCTGAGAGGGCATTGCCGAGCATCATGCCGAGGATCGGGAGCACGTAACGGGGTGCGTACCAGGGATCCGGTCCGATCACGATCGCGGTCGCGAACAGCGTCGCGACGAGCCCGGCGCAGAACGGCGTTGCGGCGCCGAGCGTCAGCGCCCGCCAGCCGCGGATCCTCCGTTCCTGGCGGGCGCCCACTTCATAGGCGGCCGCGGCAAGCATCACGAGAGCGAACAGCGTTGTCCAAAGCGGAGAATTCACCTCGAAGATGAACTTGAGCGCCAGGCCGACGATCGCCAGCTGAACGACCATCCGCGCGGCCGCGATCGCGAAGCTCCTCTCGAGGCCGAGCCGGAAGGCGAGCGAGATGACGCCGTTGACGACCAGCAGCGTCGCGGCGAGGCCGAGATCGGGCAGGTCGAGCGGGACGTAGCTCACGATGCGGCCCTCGCGGCGGCTATCACCGGCCTGGCGAGCTCGAGGCGCAGGTGCGCCAGCCGCGCCACCAGGCCGCGGTCGTGACTCGCGAGGAGAACGCTGCGACCCGCGAGCAGCAGATAGCGAATCTGCTCCTCGACGAGGGCCGCCGCCGCAACGTCGAGCGCGGTGGTCGGCTCGTCGAGCAGGAGCACGCGCGGCTGGTCGATGAGGGCGCGCACGAGGGCGAGCCGCTGGCGCTCGCCTGTCGATAGGAGCGCAATCGGTCGATCGAGATCAGCGGCCTCGAGGCCGACGGCGGCGAGGTGGCGCTCGAGGCGCTGAGCGCCCGCCGCGTCGAGGCAAAATGCGGACCGTGCCGTCTCCGTCCACCACGCCGGCTCGGCCGCGCAATAGCGCACGGCCTTGCGCCAGGCGGGGGCAAACATCTCCAGTCTCTCGACACCGTCGAGAAAGATATGCCCCGGGGCCGGGTCGAGGTCGGCGATGGCCTTGAGAAGCCGCGTCTTTCCCGCTCCCGATGGTCCCTCGACGGCGAGGCATTCGCCGGCGGCAACCTCGAAAGAAATCGCCGGCAGGGTGCCGATCCTCATGTGTTCGACGCGCAGCACGGGCTCTTCGCGGCTCTCGTCCCTCACCAGGGAGGAGGCTTAGCAAGGGGACCCGGGCCCGGCCAGTGCCCGGTTGGACTGTTCAACAGTGGGATGACGACCCGCGAGCTGGCTCACCTCGACCGGGGGGCTTGCGCGGCTCGGCGCGCGGGTCCGATGAGCCGGCCCGATCACGCGATGAGGGTGACTTCGGAGAACTTGCCGACCAGAGAGGCGCGATCGAAGGGTTTTATGAGGTAGTCGTCAGCGCCGGCCGTGAGCGCGCGCTGGATGTCGGCGATATCATTCTCGGTCGTGCAATAGATGACGAATGGGCGCTTGCCGCCGGTCGAAAAGCGGAGCGCCGACAGGAACTCGACGACTGTCAAATCCGGAAGCTGCCAGTCGAGCAGAATCACCTCGGGCATCAGCAACTTGCACTGCTCGAGGGCCAATTCGCCGGTCTCTGCTTCCCAAATCTCGTAGTGCAACCCCGCGATGATGTGGCGGGCGACCTTGCGAATGACCTCGGAGTCGTCGACGATCAAGCAGCGCGCCATCGGGGACCTCGGCTTGCGACGGAACGAGGGCGATGCATCGTTCTATTGAGGGACTTCTCTCCGAATCGAGAGAGTGTGCGGCGAAACCGTTAACGGCCCGTTGCGCCATCGCGCTGGGCGGTTTCCGTTTGCGCGAGTCTGGGGGCTCGCCGCAAGCGCTCCGACACCGTTCCATTGACGGGGACGCGAGGGCGCCACTGATAAATAGATCCGGCTAGGCCAGAGACGGCTTCGCGGACAGGATGACGTCGGCACCATCCTTCACGATCTCGAGCCTCATGGCGGCCGTGCTGGCGAGGCGCCACGTGTAATAGGCTTGGATGGTGAGCGCGTCGAGCTGCGGGGTGTGCTGGCCGGCGACGAACTCGACCAGATATTGCGGCGGGCGCGCGCCGGTGCCGCGGCAGCGGAGCAAGAAGCTCGGCGCCTCGATCTCCCCCCCGATCGAGACCTCGATCTCGCCCCCGCGCGGGAGCGCGGTGACCGCGCTCGCGATGAGATTGAGCAGCAATTTCACCTTGTCCTTGGCCATGTGGCCCGGCTGGCCGCTCCAGAGGAGCTTGTGCTTTCCCTGGCCAATGAAGCCGCGCGAGATCTGCTCGGCCGTGCCGAGGTCGATCATGGCGCCGGCCGAGCCCGCCGCGCCGAACGCGAAGCGGGCGAACTGCAGCCGGGCCGAGGCCTGCTCGGTGACGTTGCGGATCACGTCGAGCGCGTACGACTTCGCCGTTGCGTCGTCGTCCTCGTCGAGGATTTCGAGACCGTTGTAGATCGCGCCGACGGGGCCGATCACGTCATGGCAGATCTTGCTCGAAATGAGAGCCGCGAGCTCGAGATCAGTCGGGTGTGGGTGCTGGCTCATCGATATGCCCCTTGGATCGCGTTTTGCGATAAAGAGCGGCAGCTCGAGCGCCTTTGGATAAAGGGCTGCCCACGCGAGCGAACAGGGGCCGCTTGCAATTGGCTTTCCTGCTCTGATACACGCGCGGCATCCCGGATGCAAAGGGCTCGGGGCGGGGTCGGGCGGCAAAGGCTGCTTTTGCCGAGGCAATGAGACCGGGAGGCAACGCCGGGCCCGGTTTGCGCCGGCTTGGGGCTGCGCGGGGGCGAATCAGGGGAAGGCCTCAGCCATGAGATCGCTGGATCACGCTTGGCTCGCCGACGCGCTGCTGGCCGGGGTCCTCGCCGCCGGCCGCATCGAGATGCGCCACTATTGCGCAGGCGTCGCGGTCGAGAGCAAGGCCGACGCCTCCCCCGTCACGGCCGCCGATCGCGAGGCCGAGGAGGTGCTGCTCGAGGCGCTTGCGCGCGCGGCACCGGGGGTTCCCGTGGTGGCCGAGGAACGGGCCGCCGAGGGCTTGGTTCCGGTTACGGGCGACGCCTTTTTCCTCGTCGACCCGCTCGACGGGACGCGCGAGTTCATTGAGCACTGCGGCGAGTTCACGATCAATATCGGGCTTGTCATCGGGCAGCGCCCCGCGTTCGGCATCGTCTATGCGCCGGCGCTCGAGATGCTCTATGCGACCGCCGGTGCATCGCGAGCGGTGGAGGCGCGTGTGTCGCCCGGCGCGCAGGTGCGAGGGCTCGCAGACTGTATCCGTTCCGATATCCGCTCGCGCGAGCCCGACGTAGGCGCCCTGGTCGCGATCGAGAGCCGTTCGCACCGCAACGAGGCGACCGAGGCCTTCCTCGCCGGGTATCCGATCGCAGACTCGAGCCGGTCCGGCTCCTCGCTCAAGTTCTGCATCATCGCCCGGGGGGACGCGGACCTTTATCCCCGCCTCGGCGAGACCAGCGAATGGGACACCGCCGCCGGCCACGCCATCCTCGAGGCGGCGGGGGGCACGGTCACGACGCTGGACGAGGCTCCACTTTGCTACGGCAAGGCCGATCGCGGCTATCTGAACCCCCCATTCGTGGCCTGGGGGCGCCGACCCTTGCCGGCGCGCTCATGAGCGGCCGTCGCGCCGGCGAGTGCTCCGAGCCCTCCCGTGTCGGCCACACTTTGGTAACACTTTCGCTCGATGGTTGATCCGGGCCAAAGCGATCACGCCATTCTCCAGCGCGGCCCGTGCGAGGAATGATCGAAATCATGCCATCACGCCCATCGAATCATGTTCTGGCGGGAGCGCTCTGGTGTTTCCTGCCGCTCGTTGCCGCTTCGGCGGCTCTTGCCCAAGACCAGTTGCCGTGGCGGCAGGCGGCCGGCGCCGACGACAGCTACAATCCTAACGAGGCCTACGCCGGCAACGGCGCCTACGGGCCGAATGACGCCTATCGCCCGGACGGCGCCTATCCGCGCAACGACGGCTCGGGCGCCAGCGATACCTACCGCCCGCCGGGGGCCTACGGGGCCAACGACGGCTACGGCTCGGGCGGCTATCGCGGCAACGACGCCTACCGGGCCCAGGGGAGCGACAGCTACCGGCGCGACAGTTTCGGCGATCCCGGAGCGCCGCCGCGCGACGGCGGGCCTTACGGCTACGGCGAGCCCTACGCGCCGCCCGGCGCCCAGCCTTACGAGCCAGGATACGGCGAGGCGCCGCCGGGCAGGCCGGGTTATTTCGAGCAGAGCGAGGTCGTCAGGGCGGGCCACGGCTTCTTCGGCTCGATCAGCAAGGGGCTGGCGAGCGCGATCGAATACACGTTTCAGAGCCAAGGCCGCCCGAACGGCTATATCCTCGGCGAGGACGCGGCGGGAGCGATCGTGGTCGGCCTGCGCTACGGGGAAGGAATGCTCTACACGAAGGATGCCGGCGACTATAAGGTCTACTGGCAAGGCCCCACGGTCGGCTACGACGCCGGGGCCGACGGCTCAAAGACCATGGTGCTCGTCTACAACCTGCGCGACCCGTCGCAGATCTACCACCGCTTCGCCGGTGTCGAGGGCTCGGCTTACCTGGTCGGCGGTGTGAGCGTGCAGTTCCAGAAAGACGGCGACGTGACGCTTGCGCTCATAAGATCGGGTGTGGGCCTTCGCCTAGGTGCCAATGTCGGGTATTTGAAGTATACGCGCTCACCGACGTGGAATCCCCTTTAGGGGGCGCAGCTCCGGGTGCTGGTGCCTCGAGTGCGGCTTGCGGCGCAAGGGGAACCGATTCGCCGGATCAGGCCGTGCGGGAAGAAAAGGCTAGTGTCCCGAACCCGAAGCTCGCACACACCTTGCGGCACTCGCGTTTGCGAGCTTCGGGTTCATAAGGGACACTAGAATAATAGACCTGCTCGTGTGGCTTTGGTTCAGAAGCTCCCTCACGAGGAAGCCGCAAGGGACAGGGGAGCTTCTGAACCGCCACACGAGTGTCCCGAACCCGAAGTTGGCACACACCTTGCGGCAATCGTGGTTGCGAACTTCGGGTTCATAAGGGACACTAGAATCATGAGCCTTGCTAGTATGGCTTTGGTTCAGAAGTTCCCTCACGACACGAGCCGCGAGGGAAAGGGGAACTTCTGAACCGCCATACTAGGGCGCGTATCCCGAATCAAGCGAACCGGGAGCCGCTCCGGCGCCTCGGATGGAATCATCCAAGACGTGAATCACGCTCTAATTGATAAGTTTAAGCCATGATCGACGCGTCAGACTGATAGAGTCTGACGCGATTGTGGGCTAGGTCGGAGGATCGCGTCCCGGTAGCAGGGCGCGGGAATGGCAGAGTGGAGCGGCACGGGACGCTGCTCAAGAGGATGTGCCGGTGATCACTATTCAATCGGCCATGCTGGTGGCACTCGGGTTCTTCCTGGCGGCCCTCATCGGGTTTCTCGCCGCGCCGCTCTATCGCCGTCGCGCCGCCCGGCTCGCGACCGACGAGCTCAAGCGGACGATGCCGCTGACCGCGGCCGAGATTCGGGCCGATAAGGACCGGCTTCGCGCCGAGTACGCCATTACGATCCACGGCCTCGAGACCAAGGTCGACGAGGCCACCCAGACCGCCGCCAAGCAGAGGGTCGAGATCAATCGGCGCGATGCCGCGATCAGCGGGCTCGAGGGCGAGGCGGCCCAGCTCAGGACCGCGCTCGAGGAGCACGAGAACGCTCGCCGCGTCCTCGAGCACACGATCACCGACCGCTTGCCCAAGGTCGAGCACCGGTTGGCGGAGGCGAAGAAGCTCCTGTTCCAGCGCGACCGCGAGATCGCCGGCATCACGCAATCGGCAACCAAGCAGGCCGAGGCGCTCGAGGAAGCAACCCAGATCAACACCCAGCAGCGCGACGAGATCCATCGCCTCAATGCGACGCTCGCCGCGCGCGCGGCGCGCAATCGCGAGAGCCTCGGCGATCCGCGGTTCGACGGCGAGGTCGCCTTGCGGGCCGAGCTCGAGGCGCTCAGGACCAAGGCCCGCGATCAGGCGTCGCTGATCAGCCGGCTTCAAGGCGCTCTGGTCCAGTCCGGCGTCCGCCCGGACTCGATAGGCGGCTACGCTCCGGGGCGAAACGGTGAGCGGGGGTCCGATGGCGGCGCGATGGACGCCGAGCTCGGCCGGTTGCGCAAGGATTTGGCAGAGACCGAGTTGGCGCTCAAGTCGGCGCGAGGGGTGGCCGAGGCCGGTCAGGCGGGGCAAGCGCTCCACGAGGCGGATCTGCGGGCGTTGAAAGCGGCCAATCAGGACCAGGCGGCCGAGATCGCCAAGCTCAAGGCGGGCCTTAGAGCCTACGAGGCCGAGGATTCCGACGACCGGGCCGTCAAGGAGAGCAAGATCGCCCTCAAGGCGCGTTTGAGTGCCGTGCAGGCGCAGGCCGACCAGCAGGTGACGACGATCCAGAGCCTCAGGGCCGAGATCGCCGCCGCCAACGAGAAGCTGGCGCGCCAGGCCGCGCACTTCATGGACGAGATGCGCCGGCTCGGCGCCGGCACGGTTCCGGCCTCGGGGCCGTCGCGCCGCGACAGCTACGAAAAGTCGCAGAAGCGGTCGCTGGTCGAGCGCATCAAGGCGCCGCGCCCGCTGGCTGCGGGAGCCAAGGACGGGACGGGCAAGTCCGCGGCCGCCGCGAAGGCCAAGCAAGATCCGTCCCGGGTCACCGGCTTCCTGCGCGCGCTCGACGGCTCGCCATCAGGGGGCGCAGCCGGCGCTACCGCGACCGAGACGGCCGGCGAGGCCGCGGCCCAAAGTGCCCCCCAGAAGGGGCGCCGGCCGAGCCTGCTCGAGCGAATTACGGGGCTCGACAAGCCGGCCGCAACGGGCGGCTGATCGGCTGCTTGCCGCCGCCCGCTCGGTGTTGCGGCAGCGTCACGACGAGCCGTCCTCGAGCAGCTCGTCCTTCTTCTTCAGGATGGCGTCGGCCTTGGACGGCGGAATCTTGAACTCCCAGCCGCCCGCCCTCGCCGCGAGCTCGCCGGCAGACTTCTCCGCTTCGCCCGCCCCGGTCGCCGAGAGCGCGAGCCAGGCGTCGTCCTTGTCGCGGCGGATCTTGATCTCGACCTTGAGCCCGCTGTCGGTCTCGAGCGAGGCGGCGCCCGCGTCCGGGGCCGCCTCGGCCTTTCGCACGTCCTCGAATTCGATCGAGGCCAAGGCCTCGACGATGTTGTCGATCGCGTTCACGTACTTGAGCTTCTTGCCGGCGGGAATGTCGGCGAGCTTGTGACTGGTCCCGCCCTGCTCGCGCTCGATTTGATAGGCCGGCTCGGACGCTCTCTCGATCGAGATCCGCTTGATCTTTTCGGTCTGCGTCTCGAACAGGCGCGTCTTGGCCCAGTCGCGCAGGCCCACGCCCGAGCTGATCTCGGTGCTCGCGAGCCAGGTCTGGGCGTCGGCGGGCCGGCGCACGTAGGTGCCGGCTTTGCCGGAGCCGAACGCATCACGGCGGCTCTTGCCGACCACCACCTCGCCGAGAACCTCGCCCGTCCCGTCGAGGAGCCGCACGAGCTTCCCCCCGCCGCTTGCCTCCTGATCTCCGAGATCGAGCAGCGCGTAGCGGGCCGGATTGCGCGTTTTCGGCTCGACCAGCTCCGCCTCGGTGAGGCCGACGAGCAGGGCGCGGACCTTGTCCGCGGCCGCCGGGAAGCCGTTGCGCTCCGTGATCGACCACTGCTCGCCCGCGCGTTCGAGGGTGAGCGTGGCCGGGCCCTGGCGGATCTCGATGCGGGCGATTCTCCCGGCGGCGCTCGCAAGGTGCGCGAACAGCTTTTGATTGGCCGCGCTCGAGCCCGACCAGGGTGCCGACGCCGAGTAGGTCGCCACGGCGGCGACCAGCGACAAGGCTGCGACACCGGCGAGAACAGCGAAGGACTTGGGCTTCATGATCGTGCGCCTCTGTTGCCTCTTCATCCCGGTCTTGGTCTCTGCCGGCCGTGCCAGAGCGACCAGCCCACGCCGGCGAAGGCGATGGCCAGCGGCACGAACGCGATGTTGGTGAATTTGAGCCAGCCGTCGAGATTGTCGATGTCGTGGCGGAGCGCGAGCTTCACGTCGCGCAACTGCCGGCGCGTGTCGAGCATCTCGGTGCGGAACCTCTCGATCGACTGGCGCTCGGCGTCGGAGAGAATGACGTTGCCGCCCTCGCCGCCCGACTGCTCGAGCTTCTGCAGCTCCGCCTCGACGCCCTTGAGCTTCTGGGTCAGCGCCTGCTCCTTTTCGCGGAACTGGCGCTCGGCATCGCGCCGTAAATCCTCGACCCAGGTGAAGGGTCGCTCCTTGACGCCGCGGCCGCGCAGCGCGATCAGGGCATCGCTACCCGAAAGGTTCTCCAACCCGCCGAGCACGAACGCCGCGTTGTGCGCGTGCGGTATCAGCACCTGCTGGCCCAGAAGCTCGCGCTGCTCGACCCAGAACCGGTCGGCAAGCATGTCGGTGTCGGCGACGACAATGGCGTTGATCTTGCCCGAGGCGACGTGCGGGGGGGATGCAGCTTCGGCTTTCTTCTCGCCGTCGGCGGGCACCGCCGCTTCGGACGGCTTGCCGTCGCCGTCCTTCGGACCTTCCTTCGGGTCGTCCTTAGACTGGGCCGGCTTCTCGTCCTTCTTCGGCTCCGCTTTCGGCGCCCCGTCGGGAAAAGCCGACTTCGCCTCCCCCGAAACCCGCGCGGCGAGAACGAGGGGCTTGCCTCCGGGCTTATAGCCGCGCAGCAGCTCGAGCGGGTCTCCGCCCATGCCGACTTTCTGGGCCGGGATTTCCATCGCGTCCTTGCTGGTCACGAGGATCGGCGTCATCTCGGGGCCGGCGCCGTCGATCTTGGTCAGGAAACCGGCGGTGGCGAGGTTGAGGAGCTCGATGCCGCCCGAGAGCACGTCGCGCTGATCGACGCTGCCTTTGTCGAGGCCGAGCCAGGCCACATACTCGGTGACCGTCCCGCGTTCGGCGCCGCCGAACTGGACGCGGCGCGCATGGGCGATATCGGCGGCGACCTTGCCGGTGTCGAAATCGACGCCCCAGGCCTTGAGAAGCTTGATGAGCTCGGGCTGGCCCGTGCTGCCCTGCTGCAGCAACTGAAAGTAGGAAGCCTCCGGGAACGGATCGGCGAACACCAGCACCTTGCCGCCCTTCAGCGCATACTGGTCTATGGCATATGCGGCATCGGGCGTGAGACCGACGGGCTGGGCCACGAGCAGCACATCGATGCGCGAGGGGATCTCCTTCACGGCCAGATCGAGCGTCTCGACCTCGAAGAACTCGCGGATCTGGTCCATGATCAGCCACGGCGGGGACTGCTGCTGGTCGGGAGCCCCCATCGCGGCCATGGGCGATTTGCCGCCGTCGACGGGCAGCGCGGTGATGAGCCCCACCACATGCTTCTTGGGGTTGGCGAGCGTGTGCACGAGCTTGGTCGCGTCGTACTCGAGGAAGCTCTCCCGGTCGGGCGAGAAGAAGCCGATGGTCTCCTGATTGTCGGTGGCATTGGTCGCCACCAGCCCGAAATAGCCGAGCTCGCCTTCCGCGTTGAGCCTTATCCCCCGGAGCCCCGCGGCGACCGCGCGGTCCTCGGCGTCGGAGAACGGCTCGGGATCGAGGAACGCCAGCTCGAGCTTGCCGCCCGAGATGTCGCGATACTGCTCGAGGAGCGCGCGCACGCGATCGAAGTAGCGGGCGTAGGACGGAGCGGCCTCGGCGAGCCGCGACGAGAAGTAGACGCGCGCCTTGATGGGCTCGTCGATCGCGCGCAGCACCTGGCGCGTGCCGTCCGAGATGGTGAACAGCCGGTCCTCGGTGAGGTCCGCCTTCCAGTTGCGCAGCGACACCGAGGACATGAGGTTGACGGAGAGCAGGATCACGCCGGCGAGAGCGAGGCTGCCCCAGGCGAGGGCCGGGCGGGAGAGGCCCTCGGAGCGCTCGAGCGCCCACGTCCAGGCGCCGTCCAAAGCGCGGGCAAGCGACGAGCGGGCGGTTTCGAAAGTGCTGTTCATGGTCCGTGACGCTCCTCAGGCGGCCTTCCTCTGATCGACGGCGATGACGTTGGCAAAGAGCGCAAAGGCGATCAGCGACAGGAAGAAGACTATCGATGGCAGGGCGACCACGCCGCGCGTGATGTGCTCGAAGTGCGTGAGGAAGCTCATCGACGAGACCGCCTGCGCGACGACGCCGGGCGTCCACGCCCGCAGCGTGTTCTGCACCAGCTCGACGCCGCTCATGACGAACAGGAAGCAGATGGTCGCGGCGAGGATGAAGGCGATCACCTGGTTCTTGGTCAGCGCCGAGACGAACGAGCCGATGGCGAGGAAGGCGCCGGCCATCAGAAAGCTGCCGAGGTAGCTCGCGAGAATCACGCCGTTGTCGGGGTCGCCCAGCAGATTGACGGTGATCCAGATCGGGAAGGTCAGCACCAGGGCGAGGCCGACGAAGGCCCAGGCGGCGGCGAATTTGCCGAGAATGGCTTCCCAGGGCGAGATGGGAAGCGTCATGAGGAGCTCGATCGTCCCCGACTTGCGCTCCTCGGCCCACAGCCGCATGGCGACCGCCGGCACGAGCAGCAGGTACAGCCACGGGTGGTAGGCGAAGAACGAGTGCAGGTTGGCCTGGCCGCGGTCGAAGAAGCCGCCGATATAGAAGGCGAAGGCGCCGGTCGCCGCCACGAATATGGTCAGGAACACGCTTGCCAGCGGGGTCGCGAAATAGGCGGCGAACTCGCGCTTGGCGATGATGGCCGCGGTCTCGAGAGAGCTAGGCATGGTTGCTGTCCTGCTCGGAGGTGGTGATGTCGCGGAACACGTCGTCGAGCCGGCCGCGCTCGACGAACAGCTCGTCGACGGCGAGCGCCTTGTCGCGCAGCAGCGAGGCGACGCCGGTGGCGATGGCCTTGCCGTCGACCGGTATGGCGCGCAGGTGCGTGCGGCCGGCGGCCTCGCTCACCGTCTCGACGCGGGTCACCTCCTCGTGCTGCTCGAGCACGCTGATCACGGCGCGGGCGCGCTCGCTCGCGACACGGATGGCGACGGCGCCATGGTAGGGCACGCGCCGCATCAGGTCCTCGGCCGTTCCATCGGCGACGATGCGGCCCTTGTTGATGATCACGGCGCGGGTGCAGACCGCCTCGACTTCCTCGAGAATGTGCGTCGAGACGATGATGGCCTTCTCGGTCGCCATCTCGCGAATGAGCTCGCGGACGTGGTGCTTCTGGTTGGGATCGAGGCCGTCCGTGGGTTCGTCCATGACCAGCACCGGCGGGTCGTGGAGAATGGCCTGCGCGATGCCGACGCGGCGCTTGAAGCCCTTGGACAGCGTCTCGATCCTCTGCTCCAGGACCGAGCCGAGGCCGGTCCGCTCGACCGCCAGCGCGAGGCGGGACTTGACGTCGGCTCCCCGGTAGCCGCGAACCTCGGCGACGAATGTCAGGAATGCGCGCGGCGTCATCTCGCCGTAGAGCGGGGCGCCCTCGGGCAGATAGCCGAGCTTGGCTTTCGCCTCCTTGGGGCTCTCCTCGACGTCGAGGCCGCAGATGCGAGTCCGGCCCCGATCGGGCTCCAGGAACCCCGTGATCATCTTCATCGTCGTCGATTTGCCGGCGCCGTTGGGGCCTAGGAATCCGAGCACCTCGCCCTTCTTTACCGACAGCGAGATTCCGTCGACCGCGACGATCGGGCCGAAACTCTTCTCTAGTCGCTCGGCTTCGACAAGCACTGGCATCGCGCCATCTCCCTTTCGCCGCCGGTCGAGCGCTTCCCGCACATGCATGCGCACCGGCCGGCGAAGCGCTCAACCAGGACATGACCGAGGCCGCCCGGGTTCAACCGGCGGCTCGAAATCGTTGTGTCTGTCGTCCAGGTCTGCCGAGCCTACGGGTGCCGGCAGCTTCGCCTCCTACGCGGTCGTGGCGCGCCCCTTGCGCCCGCGAAAGTAATTCGAACTCCGGGAGTTTCAAGGGGAAAGCGCCAAGCTGAAGGATCTGTAATGAAGGCGCGCCATTGGAGAGCAAGATGCAGATTCCGGCGCTGGCGACGGTGAATCCTTAAGAGTGCCGGGAAACCGTTGCAATCTGGGACCGTCCTTTAGGAATGATAAGAGGCTAGCTGCAAGTGCAGCCGAGGCTTGACGCGAGCAACCCTGACCCCCATCATTCTATACATGCGCATCATTCGTGTCGTCATCGCCGTGGTGCTCACCCTGGGTCTGGTCGTGTCGCCGGTGGCGGCGGCCATGGCTCAGGTGCAGATGGCGAAGTGCGAACAGATGACGAGCATGGACCACGACGACTGTTTATGCTGCGGCGAGGCGACCGGCTGTCCCGCGTCGTCCTGTGTGGCCCAGTGCTTCAGCTCGCAGGCCGGATTGGCAGGGGGGGCGAGTCTGCCGCGTCCCTCGCACCAGGAGCTAAAAGACTGCCCTTCGGTCATGCACTGGTCGCTGACAATCTCGCCTGATCTTCCTCCTCCTCGGTCCTGAACGGCAACGAGCGGTCGCGGACTGTGTCCGGGCTGAGCGCCCGCACGTCCTCGAGACCCGCTTTTCGTCGAGCGTGCCTCCGTTCACGCCCTACGGGCGCGGAGCCGGTCACGCATCACCGATCACGACCCAAGGAGAAATCCAATGAAGACCATCGTCACCGCAGCCACGCTGGCGCTCGGCCTTGCCGCCGGCACCAATGGCGCCCCAGCCCAGGCGGAACCAGCGCAGACGGAAATCGTGTGGCATTTCCCGTATAAGGGCTCGCCATATGCAACACGAACCGTGAAGACCCGCAACGTGGTGTTCGAGCACCACGGCACCCAACATAGCGTGGCTCAACGTGGCTCCACCGTCCCGTGGAGCTGCAAGCTCAAAATGGGCGCTCAGGGCAAAACCGGCAGGTAAGGGGCCTCAACGAAAGCCAACGAACTCGGCAGGTGTGGCTTGACTTGGTGAGCCCAGGGCTTGCCTGATCACTGCGCCTGCCGAGCGTTAAGGCTCGGGGCGCCGCGAGCCCGAGTCGGGGTTAGCCAAATTGAAACGCCGCTGAAGGCTGACACGTAATAATGTCTTGACGCAATTGTCGTATTTCTCTGAGGATGGGGCAGGAGGCTTCTCGTCGTGCGCATGGTCCGCATGCTGCTGTCCGCGCTCGTCGTTGGCGCCGTCGCGCTGGCGCCGGTTGCGACTGCGTTCGCGGCCGCTCATGCAACCGCTCCGGCCTCCGCTCTGGACGCACCGAACGCCGGCCTTAACGCCGGCCGTGACGCGGGCATGGCGGATTGCCACAGGTCCAGCGCCGGGCCCACGCGCGAGTCCAAAGGCGGGCACTGTCCGGATTGCGATGACAAGGGGAATTGCAACGCCGCCTGCATCCTCAAGTGCTTCAGTCCGGCGGGTGACGTGCGGCCGCTGGCGCGGGCCGCGGCGCCCGTCGCCGTTCGCCTCGACATAGTGGGCACGATGATGCCCCCGGACTGGTCGAGCAAGCCTCCCCCGCCGCCTCCCCGTGCCTGAGCTTCTCTAAGTGACGCGACGCCGTCGCGCCCTCGGGCGCGTGCGCGCTCTTTCCGTGCGCGGCCCTGCTCCGCCTGCCGACATACCTTAGAAGAAGGACTCGCCCGATGAAATCGATGCTGCTCCTGGCCGCGGGCGTGCTCGCGGCTCTCGCTGCGGCTGCCGCAGGCTACCGGCTGGGGACCGGCGCATGGCCCGCGCGCGAGGCGCTTGTCGCGGCGCTGATGACCACGCCCGAGCCCGTCGCAACGCCGCCTGCTCCGGCGCCGAAAAGCGAGCGCAAGATCCTCTACTACCGCAATCCCATGGGCCTCGCCGACACCTCGCCGGTGCCGAAGAAGGACTGGATGGGCATGGACTACATGCCCGTCTACGAGGGCGAGGAAGCGGACGAAGGTAGTGTCAGGGTCTCGCCCGGCAAGGTCCAGCGGGCCGGTGTGCGCAGCGAGGAGGTTGCCAAACGTGTTCTGGTGCGCACGATCCGCGCGCCAGGCATCGTCGAGCTCGATGAGCGGCGGATTTCGGTCATTGCGCTGCGCTTCGATGGTTTCATTGAGACGGTCGCCGATGTCACCACCGGCACGCACGTAAGAAAGGGCGATCCGCTGATGACGATTTATGCCTCCGACCTGCTCTCGACCGGAGCCCAGCTCGTCATCGAGGAGGAAACGGGCTGGCGCCCCGTCGGCCCGGCCAACCGGCGCACGGGGAGGGAGAATGAACTGCGGGCGCCGGTCATCGGGGCGCGGCGCCGGCTCGAGAACATGGAGGTCCCGAAAGACTACATCGACGAAATCGTGCGCACGCGACAGGTGCCGAATACGATCGTTTGGCGTGCGCCGCGCGACGGCATCGTTCTCGAGCGCAACGCGGTCGAGGGCATGCGCGCCCAGGCAGGCGAGGTGCTGTTCCGAATTGCCGATCATTCGGCCGTCTGGGTCATGGCCGAGGTGCCGGAAAGCGAGATCGCCGCACTGACAGTAGGTCAGCCGGTCGCGGTCCGTGCCAGAGCCCATCCCGGCCGGGACTTCCAAGGCCAAATTGGCGTCGTCTATCCGCATCTCAACAAGGAGACGCGAACGGTGCGGGTGCGCATCGAGATGCCGAACCCGGACCTGGCTCTCCTGCCCGATATGTATGCGGACGTCGAGATCGCGGCCGGGGCCGATCGCGAGGTCGTGGCCGTCCCGGACAGTGCCGTCATCGACAGCGGAAAGCGTCAGCTCGTCATTCTGGACCAGGGCGACGGCCGCTTCGAGCCGCGCGCGGTCAAGCTCGGCCAACACGGCAACGGCTATAGGGAGGTGCTCGAGGGAGTGAAGGCGGGCGACAGGGTGGTGACCGCGGCCAACTTCCTCATCGACGCCGAGAGCAATCTCAAGGCGGCGCTCAAAGGCTTCGCAACCGAGGACGAGCCGGCGCCGCAAACGGACGGCGGAGCCACTGCGGACGCCGACCCTGGCCCCGATCCGAGCCTTGGTGCGGAGGCCAAGCCATGATTGCCGGGCTCATCCGCTGGTCGGCCAACAACCTGATGCTGGTGCTGCTCGGCGCCCTGCTCGCAACCGGGGCTGGGGTTTACGCGGTCCGGCACGTGCCGCTCGACGCCATCCCCGATCTCTCCGACACGCAGGTGATCATCTACACCGAGGCCCCGGGACAGGCGCCGCAGGTGATCGAGGATCAGATCACCTATCCGCTGACCACGGCCATGCTGTCGGTGCCGCGCTCGCGCGTGGTGCGCGGGTTCTCGTTCTTCGGGGTCAGCTTCGTCTACGTCATTTTCGAGGACGGCACCGACATCTATTGGGCGCGCTCGCGGGTGCTCGAGTACCTGAACTTTGCCGCTCGCAATCTGCCGCGCAACGTGACGCCGACCATCGGCCCCGACGCTACGGGCGTCGGATGGGTCTACCAATACGTTGTCATGGCGGCGCAGCGCACGCTTGCCGAGCTGCGCTCCACCCAGGACTGGCAGGTGCGATATGCGCTCGCCAAGTCGGAAGGCGTGGCGGAGGTGGCGAGCGTCGGCGGCTTCGTGCGCCAGTATAGCGTCGTCGTCGATCCCGGCCGCCTCAAGACCTTCGCCATCTCGCTCGCCAAGATCAAGGACGCGATCCGCGCCTCGAACATGGACGTGGGCGGGCGTGTCGTCGAGCTCGCGGAAACCGAGTTCATGGTGCGCGGGCGCGGCTACATCCGGGGCATACAAGACCTCGAGCAGATTGTCTTGAAGAGCGACTCCGGCACGCCCGTCTATCTCCGCGACGTGGCGCGGATTGAATTGGCTCCCGACGAGCGGCGCGGCCTGACCGAGCTCAACGGCGAGGGCGAGGCCGTGGCCGGTATCGCCGTGCAGCGCTACGGACAGAACGCGCTCTCCGTCATCGACAACATCAAGACACGTCTCGAGGAGATCCGATCGAGCCTGCCCGACGGAACTGAGATCATCCCGGTCTACGACCGCTCCGAGCTCATCCACCGCGCCATCGAGACGCTGAAGCGCACGCTTATCGAGGAAAGCGTGATCGTGGCGCTCGTCTGTGTGGTGTTTCTGTTGCATGCGAGGAGTGCGTTCGTCGCCATCCTGACATTGCCCTTGGGCGTGCTTATTGCCTACATGTGCATGTACGTCTTGGGCATCAGCTCCAACATCATGAGTCTCGGCGGCATCGCCATCGCCATCGGCGCTATGGTGGACGCGGCGATCGTCATGATCGAGAATGCGCACAAGCATCTCGAGCGCGCCCCGGCGGGCAAGCCGCGCAAGGAGATCCTGATCGAGGCCGCGACCCAAGTGGGGCCCGCGCTGTTTTTCTCGCTGCTCATCATCACGGTGTCGTTCCTGCCGATCTTCACGCTCGAGGCCCAGGAAGGGCGCCTCTTCAAGCCGCTCGCCTTCACCAAGACCTTCGCCATGGCGGCGGCCGCAGTCCTGTCCGTGACCGTGGTCCCGGCGCTGATGGTGATCTTCGTCAGAGGGCGGATCATTCCGGAAGCGCGAAACCCCATCAACCGGTTCCTGATCTGGGTCTACCGGCCGCTTATCAACACCGTGCTCAAGGCCAAGACGCTGACGATCGTGGGTGCGGCGGCCGTGCTGGCGGTCAGCGTCTGGCCGGCCTCGCGGCTCGGCTCCGAGTTCATGCCCAACCTCAACGAGGGCACGCTGTTCTATATGCCGGTGTCGCTGCCGGGCCTCTCGATCACCAAGGCGGCCGAACTGCTGCAAACCCAGAATAGGATCATCAAGTCGTTCTCTGAAGTCCAATCCGTGTTCGGCAAGGCCGGGCGGGCGGCGACGGCGACCGATCCGGCCCCGATCGAAATGTTCGAGACCATCATCAACCTGAAGCCGGAAAGCGAGTGGCGTCCCGGCATGACGGTCGACAAGCTCATCAGCGAAATGGACAAGTCGCTGCAATTTCCCGGCGTCTCCAACGCCTGGACCATGCCGATCAAGGCCCGCATCGACATGCTGGCCACCGGCATCCGCACGCCGGTCGGCGTCAAGGTGTTCGGCAAGGACCTCAAGGAGATCGAGCGTCTGGCACGCGAGATCGAGGCGGAGCTGCGAACGGTGCCGGGCACCGCGAGCGCCTATGCCGAGCGCATCATCGGCGGCTACTACCTCGAGATCGAGCCGAAACGTGACCAGCTCGGCCGCTACGGGCTGATGGTCGGAGACGTGCAGGACGTGGTCGCAACCGCGCTCGGTGCCGAGACCGTGACAACCACGGTCGAAGGGCGCGAGCGCTACGCGGTCAACGTGCGCTATCCGCGCGAGCTCAGGTCCGATCCGCAGACGATCGCCCGCGATGTGCTGGTCCCCATTCCGGGTGGTGCCACGGTTCCGTTGGGCGAGGTGGCTACGCTAAGGCGCACGCAGGGTCCGGCGTCGATCCGCACCGAGAACGCCCAGCTCGCGGCGTACATTTACGTCGACGTGCGCGACCGCGACCTCGGCGGCTATGTCGCCGATGCGCAGCGCGCCGTGGCGCGGCAGGTGAAGTTCCCGCCCGGCACCTACATCACCTGGAGCGGCCAGTTCGAATATTACGAGCGCGCCAAGGAGCGCCTCAAGATCGTGGTGCCGGTGACACTCATGATCATCCTGCTGCTCCTTTACCTCAACTTCCGCCGCGTCACGGAAACGCTGATTGTCATGCTGTCATTGCCGTTCGCGCTCGTCGGCGGGTTGTGGCTCATGTGGTGGCTCGAATTCAACCTGTCAGTCGCGGTGGCCGTCGGCTTTATCGCCCTTGCCGGCGTCGCGGCAGAAACAGGCGTCGTGATGCTGATCTATCTCGACCAGGCGCTCGGCGAGCGGCGCGAGAGGGCTGCGCATGAAGGGCGCCCCGTCACGCGAGTGGATCTCTACGATGCCATCATTGAAGGCGCGGTGGAGCGCGTGCGGCCGAAGATGATGACCGTGACCGCCATCATGGCGGGGTTGCTGCCAATCATGTGGAGCCATGGAACCGGCTCCGAGGTGATGCAGCGCATCGCCGTGCCGATGATCGGCGGCATGGTGTCATCGACGGTGCTGACCCTCGCTGTCATTCCGGCGATCTATGCGCTGGTCAAGGGGCTCGCCATTCCGCCACGGGAGGCGATGCAACGCGCTCGCGGCCAGAGCATGCCCGCATAAGCCGTGGACGAAAGGCTCGAGCGTCTTGTTCGAGCGTCGCGACTCATCATCTAGCTGCCGGTCGCGCGTTCGTCGGGTCTGCGCCGCTCATTCCCTTTATCGACCGACGGAGGAGCCATGGTTAGCCTAGCCGGCACTGGCCAGCCGACAATCATACCATTTCTCGCGTCATCGCGACTGTGGCGTCCTGGGCGCAGCGAGGCCTGGTGGTGGTTCGGACTTCCATTGATCGTCGCTGCCCTACTCCTGGCCATTCATGGCGTAGCCCCGGATTTCTATAGAGACTACGTGTTGCCGGAAGGCTACGGGATTCTCGAGCTGTCCCACTTCTTCATGCCGCTGGCGGGCTTCTTCGTCTGCCTGGCCATGCTTCGCCGGCCAACCGTGCGCGCCGGCGGGCCTCTGCGCTGGGCGATCGTCCTGTTCGCCATCGTCTGCCTCTACGTCGCTGGCGAGGAGATGAGCTGGGGCCAGCATTTCGTGCACTGGCAGACG
The DNA here is from genome assembly GCA_035283385.1 of Hyphomicrobiaceae bacterium. Lineage (GTDB taxonomy): Bacteria > Pseudomonadota > Alphaproteobacteria > Rhizobiales > Hyphomicrobiaceae > Hyphomicrobium_C. Next base: position 17,586 of record DATETZ010000009.1, on the reverse strand, counting down.
CCGGAATATTGGGCGCACCTGAACCGCCAGGACGAGACCAACCTGCACAACATCTCGCCTTGGTTCAATCAGCGGCCGCGGCTGGTATTCGAGATTGCGCTTCTCGTCGGCGGGATCATCGTGCCGCTGGTGCAGCTCGTGACCGGCCCCTACCGGCAGCCGCTGCTCGCGCTTCTGACGCCACCCGTGGAGCTCGTTCCGACCGCGCTCATGGCGGCGCTGTTCAAGGTCATTGACCACTTGAACAAGAATGCCATCGTCGAAGGGCTGCCGGCGCGCCCGAGCGAGGCCATCGAAACGTTCGAGTACCTCTTCATCCTGTTCTACTTGATCGTCCTCTACCGGCGGGTGCGGGCGCTCGATGAGGCGAGCGCGGGTCGAGTGGGGCTCTGACGCGGCGCGCCTGCCGCCCCCTCGATCGCCGATGCGGCGCCGTCAATACACCCACGGCACGAACCGCTTCACGCGTGCCCCGTACGCGCGGTAAGCCTCCCCCATGCGCGCCGCCAGAAGCCGCTCTTCCCGGAGCGCCGCAACGACATACGTGCCCACCATGAGGACGAGAAACGCGCCCGAGACCCAGTGGCCCCGAGTTAGCACCACCCAGCTCAGCCAGTAGATCATGTAGGACGTATAGAGCGGGTTGCGGATGTAGGCGTAGATGCCCGAATCGACCAGTGCCGGCGGCGTCCGGTCGCTGAACGACAGCGAGAGCTGCTGCTTCGGTGCCGATGCGATCGCGGCCCAGAAGACGAAAGCCGAGACCAGCTCCAGCAGCGCTGCAAACAGCGCCATCGCGGCCGGCGCCCGCGCGCCGGCGTACCAGACGGCGACGTTGGCGAGCGTCCCTCCCGAGGCGGCGATGGTGACGAATGTCGCCCCCCGCGGGGTTGGCTCGTCGCGGTCGAAGTGCGTATAGGTGGCATAGGCGAAGCAGGCGAAGATCGCGAGGTTTGCGATCATGGCGGCACGCTCGATCATGATCCAGGTCCAAGGTCGCAGCTGCGCCAATCCATGACGACGCCGGACCCTATCAACTCGGCGCGATAGTCATGGTCTCGACGTCTCACTTAGACCGCCCTTTACGTCAGGGATAGAAGCAACCGGTTCGATCGGGCTCTCAGAGGCCCTCCCGCACAAGCGCAAAACGCTCTAGACGGAGGGCCGAAGCGTCGATCGCCTCGGCAGTTCCAGACCGCACTCGGGCCTCGGCGGAAGACTAGGCGACGTCGGCGACGCCTTCGGCGCTCTGTTCGCTGAACAAGCGGAACAGGGCTGCGGCTGGGACGGGGCGGCTGAAAAGATAGCCCTGGTATGCGGTCAAGCCTTCGTCTCGGACGTGGCGCAATTGCTCCTCAGTCTCCACGCCTTCCGCCACCGTAGAGATACCGAGTTCACGTCCGAGGCTAGCGACCGCACGCACGATCGCCCGGGCCGCCTCGTTGCCTGCCGCCAGGTCGGCAATGAAGCAGCGATCGATCTTGATCTTGTCGAACCGGAACGTGCGCAAGTAGTTGAGGGCCGAGTAGGCCGTGCCGAAATCGTCGAGAACGATTTTCACGCCCATGCGGCCGATTTCCTGGAACATGGCGAGCACCGCTTCGCTGTTCTCGAGGAGCAGGCTTTCCGTGATCTCGATCTCCAGCCTTTCGGGAGCCAGTCCGGAAGCCGCGAGCGCATTGAACACAGTCTTGGGCAGGTTGCGGTTCTTGAACTGAACCGCCGAGACGTTGACCGTAACCTTGATATGCGGCGGCCAGCTCTTGGCCTCGGCACAAGCGTGGCGCAAGACCCAGTCGCCGATCGGTGCGATGAGGCCCGTCTCCTCCGCGAGCCCAATGAACTCCGCGGGGCATATCAGCCCGCGCTCGGGATGGCGCCAGCGCAGGAGTGCCTCGCAGGTGGTGATCTCGCTACCCTCGAGGTCGACGATCGGCTGATAGGCGAGTTCGAACTCGCCCTGCGCGAACGCCCGTCGCAAGTCCCGCTCCAGGGTGCGGCGCGCCTCGTGCTGCGCAGTCATGTCCTGCTCGAAGAAGTGATACCTACCCCGCCCCTCGCTCTTGGAGCGATAGAGGGCAACGTCGCCGTTCTTCAACAGCGTATCGGGATCTCGTCCGTTGCCCTGGGAGACGGCAATGCCGATGGAGGTGCCGATGACGACCTGGTGGCCGTCGAGACCGTAGGGGGCGGAGACCTTGTCCAAGATGCGCTCCGACAGCGCCTTGGCTTCCGAGAGCGGGTCCGCGCTGACCTGCATGATAACGAACTCGTCGCCTCCAACTCGAGCCACCGTGTCGGTCTTGCGCACGCAGCTTCGCAGACGCTCGGCAACCGCCTTGAGCAGGGCGTCGCCGACGCCATGGCCCAGCGTGTCGTTTACCTCCTTGAAGCGATCGAGATCGAGGCACAGCACCGCCAGGTTTTGGCCCTGGTCGGCGGAGCCGAGGGCTTCCTCGAGGCGCTCGCTCAAGAGCGCGCGATTTGGCAGATCCGTGAGCGCGTCGTGGTGGGCCAGATGCGCGATCTGGGCTTCGTGCCGGCGGCGCTCGGTGATGTCCTCCTGCACATCGACCCACCCGCCGCCGGGCATCGGGCCGATGCTGATACGGATGCACCTTCCGTCGCTCAAGTTTTGAACATAGGTGAACTGCTCGCCGGCCGCCAGGCGCGCGACGTGCTCTGCGATCCACTTGCGCTGACCGTCGAGGTCTTCAGGTGCCCCGCTGACGTTCTCTTTGGCGACGTGATGTCGTACGATTTCCGCGAACGGCGTCCCAGGCCGCAAGAGTTGCTCTGGGATGTCGTACATCCTGCGATAGGCGTCATTGCACACGATGAGGCGCTGCTCTCGGTCGAACATGGACAGGCCCGCGGGTATGTTGCGCAAGGCCGTGTCGAATTGCACATTCTGCGCCTCCAGCCGCGCCTGCTGCTGCTTCGTCTGCGTGATATCGAGGCGAAGGCTCATGTAGCCGGTGAGCTTGCCGTCGGCATCGCGGATCGCGGCGTTGGCAGAGTGCACCCAATAATGCGATCCGTCTTTTGCCCGATTGCGGACCTCCCCCTGCCACACCTCGCCCTTCGCGAGCGTGGCATACATATCCTTCCAGAAGCTTTTTGAATGAAGCCCAGAATTCACGACTGCATGGTTTCTCCCTACGAGCTCCTCGCGCGTATAGCCGCTGACGCGGCAGAAATTTTCGTTGGCGTGAGTGATCACGCCGCGGGCATCGGTCTCCGAAATGATGGCGAGCCGATCGAGAGCCAAAGTCTGAAGCTTCAAGCGCGCCAATGCGACGTCGAGCTTCGCATTTTGCGCACTAAGCTTGTCTTGTTCCGCCGCGAGCCTCGCCGCAAGCTCCTGGTTCTCGGCCATCTTGGCATGGAAGACCTTGAAGGCGCGGGAGCGCGCGCCGACCGCGCCGAAGCCGAGTAGGAGGTGCCCTTTCAGGTAGAGATTGAGCTGCGGGGCGAGTTGCCGCAACGTCTGGCTTATCTTACGCATTACCGTCACGCCGCACCCCAACGCTCGCTGCATCGAATTTGCAGATGCATCGAGACATCGAAAAATGATTTAGATGCTAATGTGCCAGATCAAATTTTAGAAAATGTGAAAGCGCAGCCAACGAACTAAATGATCGCATAAGCAAAGAAACGATAAGATCGCAACGATTGGTCAACTAATCACGCCGTTCGAGCCTCGAACCGCTTTGACGCACGGTTCGTAGATGCTTGAACGCATGGAGGTAACGCCGCAAAGGTCAAATGGCGGCAAGGACCATCCCGGCGCGTCGTCTATCGGTTCCAGTCCGTCGCTGACACGCGAGATCCACCCCAGCGGACGGAGCCTTGTGACTGCGTGCTGATTGGGTGGCCCCAGCGAGCCGACCTTTCGAAAGTTGCTCCGACGCGCCGGCGCCAAGAGCCTTTTGCGTCGGCCCGAGCCGGGAGGAGAGATCGGACGCCGGCTCCGATGTCCGCTGGATCGCCAAGCCGGGAACGGCTCGAGCCGCAGTCATGCTGGCTCGATCCGTCCCGCCTCCCGCGCCAGCGGATAATGCTGTAGAATGAACACCGGAATGTCGATCGTCCGGGCAACAGCAGATCAAACATCGGAGTGAGTGACATGCCGGCCCTCCTTCAAGGCAAAGTCGCCGTGGTGACGGGCGTGAGCGGCGGCGGGCAGATCGGGCACGCCACCGCCAAGGCACTGGCCGCGAGCGGCGCCCTGCTCGCGATCTGCGCGCGCACGCAGAGCAACGTCGAGGCCCGCGCCGCAGAGCTGCGGCAGGCGGGCGCGCGCGTGCTCGCCGTGGCCGCTTCGCTCTCCGACGAAACCCAGGTCCGGCAGCTGATCGACGCCACCTTGAGGGAATACAGCAGGATCGACATCCTGGTGAACCTGGCCGGCGGCCTGACCCGCTACAAGCCCGCGGTCGAGCACAGCCTCGAGGATTGGACGAGCGAGTTGAACAACAACCTCCTGAGCACGTTCCTCGCCTCGCGCGCGGTCTTCCCGCACCTGCAGGCCGCAGGCGGCGGGGCGATCGTCAACTTCGCGCGGGCCGGGCTGCCTCAGGCCAACATGGTCGCCTATAACTGCGCCAAGGCGGGAATCGAGGCCCTGACCCGCACCTTCGCGCTCGAAGGCAAGGACTCCGGCATCCGCGTCAACGCAGTGGCGCCTGGTCTCGTCGATACGGCGTCCAACATCGCCGCGATGAAACCGCAGGATTTGAAGCGCTGGGCCAAACGCGAGGATATCGCCGAGACGGTAGCTTTCCTTGCGTCTCCAGCCGCCGCCGGAATTACCGGCCAAGTGATCGCGGTGACGGGTTGGGGCCTGTAGCGAGCCGCGCCGCAACACTGCGGCGCCCGGCCGCGTAGCGCGGCGTCAGCCGACTCTGCGCGCGAGCGTCAGCCCGTCACCGATGGGAACCAGCACCATCTCCACCCGCGGATCGGCGTGGACCTTGCTGTTCAGAGCCCGCAACGCCTCGGTCTCCGGAGCGCGGTCGGCCGGATCCGCTACGGCGCCGCCCCACAGCGTGTTGTCGATGAGCAAGAGCCCGCCACGCTTGAGGAGCGCGAGACAGCGCTCGTAGTAGGCGAGGACGCTTTCCTTGTCGGCATCGATGAAGGCCATGTCGAACCGTTCCGCCAGGCCGTCGCCGAGCATCGTGTCGAGAGTGTCGAGTGCCGCCCCAAGCCTGAGGTCGATCTTGTGGGCGAGCCCGGCGCGCTGCCAGTGCTGCCGGGCAATGGCAGCATAGGTCGCGTCGATCTCGCAGGCGAGCACGCGGCCCTCGGGCGGTAGCGCCAAGGCGACCGCCAAGGCGCTGTAGCCGGTAAAGGTCCCGATCTCGAGACAGTTGCGCGCGCCCGTCAACCGGGCGAGAAAGGCCATGAGCTGTCCCTGCTCGGGTGCGATCTGCATGTGTGCTCCCGGCAGTTGCAGCGTATCCTCGCGCACTGATCTCAGCACGTCGGGCTCCCTGAGACCCACATGCCTCAAGTATTGCGAAACGGTCTCGCTCAGACCGAGGGTGCGGGGCGACATGGCACACTCCTTTACCGGCGGCGCCGCGGCGCGGCCCGCGCGTCGCGCGTTCTTTGATGTCTTATCGTGAGCTGAGAACCAGGGACAGCACCGGAGAGGGGAGCAACGGCTGAGCGGTGGTTGCCATGAACATGGGCTGCGTCACTGTCTTCGGCGGCACCGGGTTCCTCGGCCGCGCGATCGTGAACCGATTGGCGGCCACGGGCACGACGGTCCGCGTCGCGGCCCGCCATCCCGGCCCGACGAATGTCTCCGGCGCGACGGCACGGTGTGCAATCGTCCAGTCCGTTTGCGCCGATGTGCGTGACGAGGCATCCGTCGCACGTGCCTTGAAGGGGTGCGACGGCGCCGTCAATGCTGTCGGCCAATATGTCGAGCGGGGTAGGGAAACGTTTAGGGCCATCCATGAGCTCGGAGCGATGCATGTGGCGCGGCAATCGGCTCGGGCCGGCCTCAAGGCTCTCGTCCACATGTCCGGGATCGGTGCGGATCTCAACTCGGAATCAAGCTACGTCCGCTCCCGCGCGCGAGGCGAGCGGTTGGTCAGCGACGCCTTCCCCGCCGCCACGATCCTGCGCCCCAGCGTCCTCTTCGGGCCCGAGGACAAGTTCTTGAACAGCCTGGCGTCGGCCGTGCGGTGGTCTCCGGTGGTGGGGCTGTTCGGCGCCGGGGATACGAGACTGCAGCCGGTCTACGTCGGCGACGTTGCCGAGGCAGTCCTGCGGGTGCTGGCCACGCCGCCGCCGCAGGGCAAGCTCTACGAGCTCGGCGGCCCCCGGATCTACCGCTATCGGGAACTCATCGAGTTGGTGGCGAGCGAGACCGGCCGGTCGCGCATCCTGATGCCCCTGCCCTTCCTCGCCTGGCACGCCTTGGCGCGTCTCCTGATGCTGCTGCCAAATGCTCCGCTGACGACCGACGTCGTGACGCTCATGAGGCGTGACAATGTGGTCGGTGACGGCGTGCTCACCTTCTCCGATCTGGGCCTCGCGCCAACCGCGATCGAGGCCGTGCTGCCCGCCATGCTGGGCGCGCGGCCATGACCGCGTTGCCTGACCATGTGCGGCGGTTGCTCCGGCGACCGGCCGGCATGTCGCAGGCGCGCCATAGGAAGGCTCGGGTGTCCATTCTTCGCGCCGGCCGCCGGGTGGGAGCGCTCGAGCACCCTTCCAAGCTCCGCCTCGACCGCACATGCAACTCAGCGATCGCCCGCCTCGTTTGTCACGGGGAGCGGCATCTGGCAGCCGGTCCAGGGGGCTCCTGTCAAAGCCCTCCGGACGCGGACACAGCACGCCTACGGCGATATATTTCTAGTAGTACTAATGTAATAATTGCAATTCAAGATTGTATTTCGGATTCGGATGGGGAGTGACGATGGACGAGAGAGGCATGATTGGGTCGCGGTTGGCTGGATTCGACCCGGAGACGATTGCGACTCTCGCGCAGTCGAAGGTTGTCACGAGCGCTTCCGAGCGGGCTTCCTGCAACCTCGATGCGGTTGCCGACGGCGTTGAGCAGCAGCGGGCTGCGGCGAAGGAGATCGCTCGCAACGTCCCAGTGGTCGCGCAATGCACTGGCGAGGCAACTAGGAACATCTCGGGAGTGACGCAAGCCGCCGGCGATACGAGCGCTACAGCCACCCAAGTCTTGTCCGCGGCAACCGATCTGTCGAAGCAGGCAGAGAACGTGCAGGCGGCAATTGGAAAATTCCTCGCAGCGCTAATCGACGCTCAACTTGAGCGTGGGCCGATAATGCCTCCCGGCCGAATATGAACCGGCAAAATACAAATAAGTGAGGGCGACCGTGTCGAATGTCATTGCATTGCGCCGCCAAAGCGCGTCGCCACCGCGACCATCACCTGCATTGCAAGACGCGATGGCAACGTTCACGTCGATCTACGTGACAACTGCTTCGGCATTGCTGCTCCAACGGCTCGATGACGTCGAACGGGCGCTCGACGAGATCGTGGCTGCGGTGGCGATGATGCCGGGCGGGGACGCCCGGTGTCTCGCTGAAAGACAGCTGCAACAGATTCGGTTCAAGCTGGCGACTACGCGAGGTCGAAGCCAGAAATTCGCACAGTTTGACGTCGATTTGCGCTGACTGCGGCTAGAAGAATACCAAGATGGAAACTCCAACTCGCTCAACATAAGCCTTAGATGGACAATATTCCATTCCGGTCTCATCAAGAGGAGATCCAGGTCCAAGTCATAATCACCGTGATAGTAGAGGTTCGCCGCCTCTCTATCGGGATTGGAATTGCGGCGTGCATCGCCAACGCGCTGGTGAGCTCGGATGCGACCATCAAAAACGTCGAATCGCTTATTCAAGCCTCCCCGGTTCTGCCGATTGAGTTCGTAGAGGCCCTCAACTATATCAGGGGACTGGACGCCTCTTCCAGAGTGTCCAGATCGCTTTGGCAATTGATGACCAAACTGCGGCGGGCCAAAGTGACGACCGTCGAAGCGGCGATCAACAGTTCAAGCCCGTTCGGGATTCCAGCCTCGAGATTCATGCAGACGGCACTTTCGTGGCGCGCGAGCTGCCGAACGGCAATCGAAGCCATGCAGGGACTGAAGGAGCTCGCTCAGCGCTACAATCTTGAGATTTGCACCAGCACGGCGTGGACGCGCCTTCCTTCTTTTCTCGAGGAGGTCGCCTCTGGAGGGCATTCCTGGGTCATGCCGAACGGCGATATTGTCATGCCGGAATGGGCCGATCGGCGGCAATCGGAGCGTATTCAGTTGAAGAGCCACGCTATAATGTCGTGGGGCGACAAGGCGCGGGAAGTGCTCATGAAGGACATATCGGAGTCAGGGTTGGGATTAGAGTTGGGAATCGATGGCATCGGCGAAATGGACCTAGGTGACAAAGTGACTGTGCAACTGGAGTGCGGCGGAATACTCTATGGAAAAGTCGCCTGGATAAAGAAGGGCAAGGCAGGCATTGAAGTTGTGAAACGGTTTAGGGCGCATGGCGGCCTATCCTAGAGCAGATTCCCGTCATAGGGCTTCATACCCTGCGGCGGCGAAGTAGGCGGCGTTGATGGCGCCGACGCTCGATCCCACGACGAGGCCGGCTCGAACTCCACGTTCGAGGAGGGCACGCAGCATGCCGGCCTGAACCGCTCCCAGGCTGCCCCCGCCTGCGAGGACAAAGGCCGTCTTCGGCTGGCCTACATGTATGATCGGTCTCATCGCGCGGCACGATTCCTCGTCTCGTGGCAATCCTCAGGAGGCCGCGGCATGACCCGGGGCCAGCTTGCGCATGCGAGAATGGCCAATCCCGCGCCGGGATTGAAATAGAGATTGGCTCCGCTCTCGATGGCTCGCAGCTATAGCTTGCGGATGTTTCTCAGGAATTCTGCCCACCCGCCGCCGCGCGAATCCTGGCAATTGCGAGCCGCTGCGAGACATTTGACCGCTCGACGGGGCCCGCGTTCCACGTCAAAATGAGAGTGCTTCTTGCGAACGATTGAGGCGGGCCGGTTGCCATGGATCCAGATGCCGTCCTGCTCGCCCGCGTCCAGTTCGCGTTCACCGTCTCCTTTCACATCATTTTTCCGAGCTTCACCATAGGGCTGGCCGCCTTCATCGCCACCCTGCTCGTGCGCTGGCGCATGACGGGGGAGGAGCACTTTCGCACCCTCGCGCGCTTCTGGACCAAGATCTTCGCCGTCAGCTTCGCCATGGGCGTCGTGTCGGGGCTCGTGCTCTCCTATCAGTTCGGCACCAACTGGAGCCGGTTCTCGGTCGTGGTCGGCAACGTGCTCGGCCCTCTCCTCGGCTACGAGGTGCTGTCGGCCTTTTTCCTCGAGGCCTCGTTCCTCGGCATCATGCTGTTCGGCTGGAACCGTGTCTCGCCCAACCTGCACGTGCTGTCCGCGATCCTGGTCGCGATCGGCACGTCGTTCTCGGCGTTCTGGATTCTCGCCGCCAACAGCTGGATGCAGACGCCCGCGGGACATGAGATGAAAGACGGCATCGCTTATCCCGTCGACTGGCTGCAGATCGTCTTCAACCCGAGCTTCCCCTACCGCTTCGCGCACATGTTCACGGCGGCCTATCTCACGACCTCGCTGGTCGTGCTCGCGGTCGGCGCCCGCTACCTCGCCGCGCGCCGCTTCGAAAAAGAAGCGAGGACGATGATGCGCATGGGGCTCGGCATGGTGGCGGTCTTGGCGCCGCTGCAAGCCTTGATCGGCGATCGGCACGGCCTCAACACGCTCGAGCATCAGCCGGCCAAGATTGCGGCCATCGAGGCCCACTGGGACGGCTCGAAGCCGGGCGAGCTCGTTCTGTTCGCGATTCCGAACCAAACGGCGGAGGAGAACAGCCTCGAGATTTCGCTCCCCAACATGGCGAGCCTGCTCCTCACTCACGACAGAGAGGGACTGTTCAAGGGGCTCAAGGATTTCCCGCCCGAGGACCGGCCTCCCGTCCTCGCGCCGTTCTTTGCCTTCCGCGCCATGGTCGGAGCGGGCCTGCTCATGATCGTGATCGGCGCCGTCGGCGCGCTTCTCTGGCTCAGGGGACGATTGTTCGACACGCGCTGGTATTTGCACTCGGTCCAATACGCGTGGCCGTTGGGCTTCCTCGCCATACTCGCCGGCTGGTGGGTGACCGAGACGGGGCGCCAGCCGTGGCTCGCAACGGGCATCGTGCGCACCGCCGAGGCGGCCTCGCCGGTCTCGTTCGGCGCGGTGCTCGTGACGCTCATCCTGTTCGTGCTCGTCTACACCGTCGTGTTTTCGATGGGCATCTACTATATCAACCGGCTGATCGAGAACGGGCCGATGGGCGCCGCGATCGGACCCGAGCCCGGCGAGGCGATGCCCTCGCGCCCGCTTGCCGCCGCCACGGACGCGGCACGGCACGCCATCGAAGAGGCGAGGTGAGCCATGGAGGCGATCAGCACCTGGCTGCCGATCGTGTGGGCGATGATTTTGGGCGCCGCGGTCGCCCTCTATGTCGTGCTCGACGGGTTCGATCTCGGCATCGGCATCCTGTTCCCCGCGAGCCCAGAGGAGGAGCGCCGCGACGTGATGATGAACTCGATCGCGCCGTTCTGGGACGGCAACGAGACGTGGCTCATTCTCGGCGGCGGCGGCCTGTTCGTCGCCTTCCCGCTCGCCTACGCCATCATCATGCCGGCGTTCTACCTGCCGGTGATCATCATGCTGCTGGCGCTGGTGTTCCGCGGCGTCGCCTTCGAGTTCCGCTGGGTCGCCAAGCCCAAGCACGAGCTGTGGGACCTGGCCTTCGCCGGCGGCTCGATCGTGGCCGCCTTCATGCAGGGCGTGATCCTCGGCGGTCTCGTGGCCGGCGTCAGGGTCGAGAACGGCGCTTTCTCGGGGGGATCGTTCGACTGGCTGACCCTGTTCGCGCTGTTCACCGGGCTGGCGACGGTCGCGGGCTATGCGCTGCTCGGCGCGACGTGGCTGGTCATGAAGACCGAGGGCGAGGTCGCCGAGCGCGCGCGCGCCCAGGCAAAGATGCTTCTGCCCGCCGTGCTCGCGGCCATGGCGATCGTGAGCCTGTGGACGCCGCTCATGTTCCCGCGCATCTGGGAGCGCTGGTTCTCACTCCCCAATCTATTCTATCTCTCGCCGGTGCCGCTGCTGACCGCCCTTGCGGCGTACACGTGCTGGCGCGGGCTCGAGAGGCGCCACGACTCGACGCCGTTCGTGTCGGCGATCGCGCTCTTCCTTCTGGGCTTTATCGGGCTCGCGATCTCGAACCTGCCCTATCTCGTTCCCCCGTCGGTCACGATCTGGGACGCGGCCGCGCACCCGAGCTCTCAGCTGTTCATGCTGGTGGGCGTGCTGCTGCTGTTGCCGATCATCCTCGCCTACACGGTGTTCGTCTATTGGACATTCCGCGGCAAGGTCCGCGCCGGCGAAGGCTACCACTGAGGCGCGCGCCTCGGCTGCTGTTCACGATCGGCCCGCGCCTCAAATGCGATCTCAGCGGCCGGCAGCGTCAATTCTTGATGGACCGGACTCGTCGCGGGTCGACCCACAGGTCCCATTGACGTTGCTGTCTCTCGTCGCACCAAGGGTTGCCGTAGTAGCCGTAGCGCCCGTTGAAGCGCGTGCAATCCCGCGCGGGTGCCTGGCTGTCGGCGGCTCGAGCCGTGCCTCGCGCGTGGCGCGCGCCGGCGTTTGCGGCTTCTCCCGCGACCGACATCGCCGTCACGAAGACGACCGCACAAGCGATTCGCAGGCACATGGAATGTTCCTCTCTCACTAGCATGAACACGAGAGCGGCCGGTGAACGAGGCCACCCCCGGGCACCCGCGTCCAGCGCCATAGTAAACGGCTCAATTGAAAATGCCATCGTGACCGGTGGGTCAGCACCCTCCGTCCCGCACGGCACTGTTCGATCGAGACCGAATACTTGTGCAGTGTTGCGAGCGAGGAATAGCGTCAGTGGAGGCAGAAGGCTCCCCCCGGAGCGGAGGCGCTGCTTACCGCCGTACTAGGTCGGCGATGAAATCGTCTCGGCCGGCGAGCCCTCGAATGCCGGCGCAGTTAGATGATGTCGCTTCGCATGGTGAGGTGTCGTGCCGAGCAGGAGCTGCAAGCCGTCGCTGACATTCCCCGGCCCGATATTGCCGTGCTCGAGGGCTAGCTCGAGGTTGCGCCTCAGCTTTGGAGCTCCTGCAATCTTGCGCGCGAGGTAGTGATGGAAAATCGAGCGCGGCACGACGGGAGCCGTGCCGAGGGCCCGGGCGACAGCGCTTGCCAGCGCCGGCAACTCGCCGTTGAGCTTGGCGCTGTCGGCTGAGGCCGCGTCATGGTCTGCGAGCGCCCGGTCGAGCATGGTCGCTGCGCAGCGAGCCGCAAAATAATCGGCAATGATCACGTGGGTGAAATCGATCGAGCCGGCACGGCGGCCGGGCCCGAAGAACGCAAAGCGCACGAGGGCGATCCTGAGCCGCTGCAGCGCTTCGTGCTCCGCGCCGGCGGAACCGCCGCCGACCGAGAGGAGATCGCGCACGTCGTCGGCGGACAACCCCGATCCCGCCTCGAATGCGTCCGGCGTGCGCTGAAGGCGGTGCGCAAGCGCTCCGACGAGTTCGAACATGAGCTCGAGCGCCTCCTCGTCGAGCAACCGGCGGATTGCCGCGCCGAGGCCGCCGTTCGCTGCGGCGTGGTTGAGGCCGGGCAGTTCCTCCTCGAGGGCGCGCTGCAGTGCCCCGACATCGATGAAGTCCTGCCATTGAAAGATGCGCTTGTCGTGCTCCCGGGCGATCATGCGGGTGACGAGCAGCTCGAGCACGTCGAGCGCGTCCTGCGGCACGGAGCCATTGTTCTTGAAGTGGGAGAGCAGCACGCTGCAATAGAAGGGGAGCTGAGCCAGCGCAGCGATCTCGACCGAGCCGTTGAGGGTCGAGACGAACCGCTCGACCTGCGAGGAGCTCCTCGCATCCTCCCGGCCGTCCTCGAGCTCGAGCCAGGCCAGCTCCTTCCAGGATTCGGCGGTCCAGGGGCGAAGGTCGTAGATTTCGGTATCGTTGCCCGCGGCCAGGCGGCGCGCGATGAAGTCTTGAACGATGGGGCTCGAGCTCGAGAGGGAATCGCGCGTGCAAATAATGAACTGAGCCTTGCTGCCGGGCGCCGTCAGCGCCTCTTCGACGAAGGTGAAGAAGTCGCTGCTTCCGGCATAGAACTCGTCGAGCCCATCGAACATCCAGATCGAATGGCCGTTCTTGAGCAGCCATTTGAGCTGATCGGGAGACGTGAGCTCGGCCACATCGGTCTCGGCCACGGCGGCCAGGATGTCGTCGACGTAGCCGGCCCGCCTGCCGCGGATGTGCTCAGGCAGGAAAACGATCGGGCGGGCCCGTTCGACGCGTGCCCTCTTGGCGGCGACGAACTCGCCGTGCAGCGCCGCGGCGAGAGCATTGAAGGCAATCGTCTTGCCGCTTCCGGCGGCGCCATCGATGAGCCGCAGCTTGGCTCCCGGGGCGCGATCGAGCATGGCCGTCTCGAGGTGCTCGACGAGATCGCAGCCGGGTTGAGCGCGGGCCTCGCCCGCGAGCCGATTGCGAACCGAGAACGGCTGCGCGACGCGCCGGACCTTGCCGGCCAGAGCCAGCGTGTCGCCGAGCACCGAGCGCGCGCGCCGGGCTTCGGTGCTTTCGATCTTGTAGGCCGTGTCGAAGAACTCGACGGGAACGCGGATCCCGCCGCGGGCCCCGAGCAGCCGCGTGGCCTCGATCACGAATTCCTGGGAAAGCCCGATCCGGCGCTCGACGAGATAATAGCCGGCCGCTCCGGGCGCCGCGCGCAGCTCACGCTCGAAGCTCGACAGCAGCGCGCCTTCCGCCGCGTCCCGTTCGGCACGCCGCGCGCTATCGAGCTCGCCGGAAGGGAGACGGGCCGCGTCGTCCGCCCAAAGCAGAATCCGCTCGCTCGTCCCGCGGCCCTCCGGCCGCGCGAATTGGATCAGCCTAGCGTCGGACCGCACCAACGCAAAGCCCGCGGCCTCGAGATAGGAGCGCGCGCGCTCGGCAAGTGAGTTCATGAGGGCACCAACGGTCGAGCCGCATCGAACACGTCGATGGAGCGTGGCGGCGCCGCCCTCAGGTCGCCAGGTCGTGCCCTCTATGTACCGCTGAAGAGCATAACTTTGCGATCCAATTGTGACCTGATCCGTGTACGGGTTGCTTCTGTAATTGAGCAAGAGAATTCATGATTTGTGCGACGGCGGCGCCGGCCCGGGGCCTGCGCTCGAAGGCGAGGACGAGGGGTTGGGACACCGCACTCCGGCTGCGCCCGCTCGAGCGCGGCGGGGCCGGCCGGGGTCCGCGGCCCGTGGTAGCGGGAGGCAGACTTGAACCGCCGACCTACGGATTATGAGGACGAACTGCAAGATTGAACCAAAGACACTTCAATAGGTTACGCCGGCGCCCGTTGTAGCGTCTGCCCCTCAGTTCAGCACTGTGCGGAACTGTCTGCCGCAAAATCCACGCAGACCCACGGAGCCGATCTGCCAAAATGACGTCCGGTCTCGCGATCGCTAAATCCGCTTTGCCTCTCGCTCCGGCCGTCACCGGTCTAGGCAACGACTTCGCAGGTGGGCCAACTCCAGACGCCATTTGAAACTAAAGATTGCTCGCGGCAATGCCAGCTGTCGGATCAGAAACCGGACGAACTGGGCTCGACGTATCGCTGTGGTAGCCAGCGTGCGTCCGGTCGATCGGCAAATTGCGATCTTGACTTCTATTTCCGCGCTTTGCCTGGGGCGCCGCGCGCCGGATTTATGAGCAGGGCTCCTGCCGGATCGCGTGTTAGAGCCACCGCGAATACCCTTGGCTATCTCATCTTTGCTCAGGCCGAGCAGACGCTTGCCGCGCGACGCAAACGTCAGCAAATCGCCGCCCGGTTCGTCTGTGATCTCGATCAAGGCGGCGTGGCGCCAAGCGCTGTCTCTTTTTCAAACGAATCACTGGGATCACCTCGTAGAGGAACTGCGAAACATGAGCCGCCGCCATCATTTTTCGTTTGCTGCCGCATGCGCGCTCGTCGCCATGGCGGTCGGCGTTCCGGCTATGGCGCAGCAGCCTCCTCGGGCCAAGGGCGATCCACGTGAGGCGGTGGCACTTGCCCCCGCCGAGGTGGAAACGCTGCTGGCCGGCATGCGGACCTATCTCGAAACCATCCAGGGCATCGTCGCGGCCATGGCCGAGAACGAGGTTGCCCGCGTGCCCGACATTGCCGCCAAGTCCGGGGCCAAGCTGTTGCAGAATGTGGCTCCCGTGACCGGTCTGAAACTGCCGCTCGGCTTTGCGTCGATGAGCTTCGATACGCACGACAAGTTCGATAAGCTCGCCGAGAAGGCCAAGCGTGGGACCTCACGCGCCGAAGTCCTGACCGATCTGCGCGACATCATGGGCAACTGCATCAGCTGCCATTCGGCGTACAGGCTGGCGCCGTAGGCAGCTCTGGGTCTTGGCTGCGTGAAAACGTGGCGGCGCGGAGAACCCATAGAATGAATTCTCCCTCGGATCGCGACCGAGGGCATGGGGATCGGTCGGTCAGGCCAGATACGGTCGATCTCAGAAAAACCATTCTAGCCGTTCTTGAGCTCACGGCATTTTCACACAGCCAGGGTCAGACTGGGAACAGTCGCGGGCTGAGCTTTGGCGACTGCTCTTGGTGGGTAAGCCGCCGTGCCGGGAGTGGGTCAATTTGAATAATGTCACATCTTGCCCCGTCGGGGTTGAACCTATCCCAGAACGGGGCCACCTTCCCATGCATGACCGATAAATCATCACCAGCGGGATGGGTCGTTCAGATCTCTACACAAACTCGCGAAGACGCGCCCAAATTCGCGTTCTTCAACGTCGCGATCGGCGCTGCCGATAAGGCGATCGAGGCGGCCAGGAAGCGAGCGGGCGCTGCCGACGATGCGCGCATCGCAGTGGTTCGGCAGTTGTCATCAGCTGAGATTGCCGCGATTAATTTAAGAACAGGCGAGGTCAAGCCAGCATGACCTCTCGAAAGGAGCGCCGGCGCGACGCAAACCAGCTCGCCAAGAGCATTGTGGACAATGCCACGCGCGCGGCCGAGAACCTAGAACAGCGGAAGTCACATCAGTGATGAGGACGGCATGCGTTGGCGAGTGGCAGTCGTTCTCTGGCTTTTCTTTGCAGCTTTCTTTGGCGCGCTGCTGCTGATCCATTACATGCAACCACCAGGTCCGCCAACCGGCGGATCGAGATCACCGACACATCAAACGCCGTAAGTTCAACCGGACCCACTGCCCATGATGCTACCGTATGGTCGGGGACGGCCAGATCGCCTAGTATTCACCGACGCGGGCGCGATTGGAAATGATCCAGACCGAGAGGAGACCATGGCCGAAAACCAGCCCTTCGAGATCCCCCAACAGCTGCGCGAGCTCACTGAGAAAAATGTCGAACAAGCGCGAGCGGTATACGGCCAGTTCATGGACGCCATGACACAGGCAATGGGCATGTGGTTCAACGCGATGCCGTCAAACGAGATGACATCACGGTTTGAAGCGGTCCAGAAAAAGGCAATCAGATTTGCCAAGCAAAACGCTGAGGCCGGCTTCCAGTTGGCAAACGAGCTCGCCAACGCCAAGGACTTCCAGGATGTGCTAGCACTTCAGAGCCGTTACGCGCAGACGCAGATGCAGAACTATGCCCTTCAGGCGCAAGAGCTTGGCCGGCTCATGGCAGAGGCTGCGCAGAGTATGCAGTCCAGAAGCTGAAGCCTGATTCTCCGTCCAGTTGAGCTAGGAGCGCTGGCCGGGCAGCGCTTCGTGAAGCCGGCTGGAGCGATCCGAAGCACAAGGGGCGGTCCTAGGCGCGCCCCTTGAGACCGCTCACGCGGTGTTGCCATGCCATATGCGACAGACTGTAGCCCGTCAGCACATGTTGGACAGATTGAGGTGATTGCGCCTGGCCAAACTGGCGCCCCGAGAAGGCAAGACCGCCCGCATATTTCCAGCGCCCACCCACGCTGAGATCGCGAGCCGCATTAGTACGCACCGCGAGGCAGTCACCCGCGAGCTCAATCGCCTTTCGCGCCACGGCATCATCGAGTGCCGCGGGCACGCCCTGCTCATCAAGGACGTCGACCGCCTAGCCGCGATGGTTCACGAGGTGACCGGGGAATAGGGCACCGCTCGGGACGGATCACGACGCACACCTCGGCAGCCGAACTCTCTCGGCTGATCGAGGCAGCCAACACCGTCTGAGATCGAGATGGAAAGCAGCCGGAACCAATCGTGCTGCGGGGCGCGCTGCAGGGCGCCTCCGGCAATACTCCCGCAAACGTTTCAGGCGCAATCCGAGCAATCAGATAAGTGCTTGGTGTCCGTCCTGAGACATAGGTGACGTTTCGTTCCGGAGACATGGGTGACACTTTTCGCTGGATTTGACCAGCGGAGGGTGTCGATGCCCTGGAAGGAATGCTCCGTCATGGATGAACTGTAAAAGCCAAGACCTGATCTGACAGGCAGCGTCGGTGGAGCGGTCGGGTTTT
>DATETZ010000008.1:0-8985 GCA_035283385.1 Hyphomicrobiaceae bacterium | reverse complement strand
TTCCCCGCCACTCGCGGCTTCCTCGTGAGGGAGCTTCTGAACCAAAGCCATACCAGCAAGGCTCATCATTCTAGTGTCCCTTATGAACCCGAACTTCGCAAATGCGCGTGCCGCAAGGTGTGTGCGAGCTTCGGATTCCTCCTCGGGGCATCGAAAGACGCCGTTGGCGTCCGGCATCCGGAAGCCGGCCGTTCCATGATCGAGGATCGATTTTTTGCAGGCCGTCAGTCGATGAACGGCACATGAATGGGTCATTCAGAATGGGTTCAGTGGACCTCCCCTAGCATGTCAACACCCTGAACACCTATCTTCCCCGGCGTGATCCAAAGGGGGCCGAGCGCACAGGGTCGCTCGGCCTTTCCTTTTTTGGCCTGCCTCCGGCTCCATGAGCGCTCGCCTCCGGCAAGACACGCGCACAGGGTCGCTCGGCCTTTCCCTTTTTAGCCTGCCTCCGGCAGGGCGCGCTGAAACCCGTGCCATGTTCGCCGGCACGGTCCCGCGGCGCTCTTTCGCCGCGACGACGCTTGAATGCAACCGTCCTAGCCGGTAGGCATTGAGGCGAAACGTATCGCTCCCTGCCGCTCGAGACGGAGTACGCCCCCGTGACCTTTCAGCTCCCTCCCCTTTCCTATGCCTACGACGCGTTGCAGCCCTACATGTCTCGAGAGACGCTCGAGTATCATCACGACAAGCATCATCAGGCCTACGTCGACAACGGCAACAAGCTGATCGTCGGCTCCGGCCTCGAAGGCAAGTCGATCGAGGACATCTGCAAGGCGGCCTACGCCGGCAAGAACGCGGGCCTCGTGAACAACATCGGCCAGCATTACAACCACATCCATTTCTGGCAGTGGATGAAGAAGGGCGGGGGCGGCAAGAAGCTTCCGGGCGCCGTCGAGAGGCTCGT
The DNA here is from genome assembly GCA_035283385.1 of Hyphomicrobiaceae bacterium. Taxonomy (GTDB): domain Bacteria; phylum Pseudomonadota; class Alphaproteobacteria; order Rhizobiales; family Hyphomicrobiaceae; genus Hyphomicrobium_C. Next base: position 8,078 of record DATETZ010000008.1, on the reverse strand, counting down.
CGCCGACTACGGCGGCTTCGACAAGATGCGCGCGGACTTCATCAACGCCGGGGTGACGCAATTCGGCTCCGGGTGGTGCTGGCTCGCGCTGCGCGATGGCAAGCTCGAGGTTATGAAGACACCGAACGGCGAGAACCCGCTGATGCACGGGGCCGAGCCCATCCTCGGCTGCGATGTCTGGGAGCACAGCTATTACATCGACTACCGCAACGCGCGCCCGAAGTACCTCGAAGCCTGGTTCGACAACCTTGTCGACTGGGGGCATGTCGAGGAAATGATGGACTGAGCGCAGCGACGCGGTGTCAGCCCCGGAGGGTCCGACACCGCAATCACCTAAATTCGCCCTTTTGTCGATGCGTCAGACCCGGAGGGTCCGGCACCTTCGGTCAGACGTGCTCGACGTAGCGCTTGAGCTCGCGGATACGCGAAACGTAATGCCGCCTCAAGCACCAGACGCTCGCGCCGCATTCGTTGCGGCTCCTGAGCCAAGCCCGTTGCGCCGACCGTACGCTCCCCGTTTGGTCGAAGTACTTCGCACGCTCGAGCGCGCGGCGGTACCAGCTGTCGAGCCGCTCGTCGAGCGCTCCGAGTCGCTGGTTCTGGCAAATGCGCCGCTCGGCGGCATTCTTGTTGCCGAGCTCGTCGCAATCGAAGCTCGCGGCGCTTGCCGGCATGGCGAATGCAACGCTTGCCATGGCGGCGGCAGCCAAGATCAGGGGGGATCGTCTCACGGCAGTCACTCCTTTGGCGGTCACGATGGCGGGAGCGTAGACTGCACCACCTGAACTTGCCCTGAAGCCGTCGTTCATCTGCGCGACAGCTACCGAGGGGAGGAGCGCTGCCTCTCAAGGCGCGGTCTAATTGGTTCAGAGAGGCGATTTTTGCGCCTCGCGGAGCTCCTCGAGGTAGGCCAGGAAGGCGTCGATCTCGGCCGGCTCGAGCACGAATACCGGCATGTCCGGGTGGCCGGAGACGATGCCTTCGGCCAGCGCCTCGGCCAGGTACTCGGGCGGATAGCGCTCAACGACGGCTCGGAACGGCGGGGCCGCCGGGTGCGTGCTCTTGTCGTCGCGACCGATCGCGTGACAGCGCGCGCACTTCGCCGCGGCCAGCGCGCGCCCCTTGGAGACCGCGTCCTCGTCGTCCTCGGCGCGCGCCCCCAGTCCCGCGAGGCCGGCCAGCGCGGCGAGCACGAGACCGGACGCCAGAGCGCTTTTCGTCATTGCCCGAACCTCGATCGATCATGAGCGGGAGAGAGTAGAGCGGTTCCCGCAGCAATGGAATCTGGAACACGCTCTCGGTTGCTGATCTATCGCAGGTTCCTTGGCTGCCCCGGTCCCGACTTGGCCATGCCGCCACAGACGGTGGCGCGGCTCGCGCGTCACTCAGTTCGAGCTCTCAACGCCCGCGGCCGGTGATCGACTTGACGATGATGTTCTTGATCGTGGTCGCGATCGTGCGCGAAATCGAGCGCTGCAGGTCGCGGCCGATCATCTCGCCCATGCCCTGGCGCGGGCGTCCGCCCTTGGCGGGCGCTCCCCCGCCGAATATCACCCCGCCCCAGCCGCCCCCGGCCTCGGTTTCCCGGGCGGCCTTTTCGGTCCGCCGAGAGAGGATCTCGTGGGCGCTCTCGCGGTCGACCGCCTGCTCGTACTTGCCGTAGACTGGGCTCTGCCCGATGGCGCTCTTGCGCTCCTCGGCCGACAGTGGGCCCATGCGCCCGTCCGGCGGGCGAATGAGCGTCCGCTGAACAATCGACGGCTCGCCCTTGTTCTCGAGCGTCGAAACCAGCGCCTCGCCGACCTTGAGCTCCATGATGACCCGCTCGGTATCGAGGTCCGGGTTCTTGCGGAACGTCTCGGCGGCCGTCTTCACGGCCTTTTGCTCCTGCGGCGTGAACGCGCGCAGCGCGTGCTGGATACGATTGCCGAGCTGGGCCGAGACCGAATTGGGCACGTCCAACGGGTTCTGCGTGACGAAGTAGACGCCGACACCCTTCGAGCGGATCAGCCGCGCCACCTGCTCGATGCGCTCGAGAAGCGCCTTGGGCGCATCATCGAACAGGAGGTGGGCCTCGTCGAAGAAAAACACCAGCCTCGGCTTCGGCTGGTCGCCGACCTCGGGCAGCGTCTGCCAGAGCTTGGTCAGCATCCAGAGCAGGAACGTCGAATAGAGCCGCGGGCTCTCCATGAGCTTGTCGGCGGCCAGGACGTTGACGACGCCGCGACCGTCGGTAGCGACCCGCATGAAGTCGGCGATCTCGAGCGCGGGCTCGCCGAAGAACCGGTCGGCGCCCTGCTCCTCGAGCACCAGGAGGCGGCGCTGGATCGAGCCGATCGAGGTCGCCGCCACATTGCCGTACTTGGCCATCAGCTCCTTGGAGCGCTCCGACACGCTGCCAACGAGCGCCCGCAGGTCCTTCAAATCCAGCACCGGCATCTTCTCGTCCGCGGCCACGCGGAAGGCAATATTAAGGACGCCTTCCTGAACCTCGTTGAGCTCGAGCATGCGCGACAGCAGTAGCGGTCCCATGTCGAGCACCGTGGCGCGGATCGGGTGCCCCTCAACGCCGAACACGTCCCAGAAAATCGAGGGATAGGCGCGGTTCTTGTAGTCGGAGAGCCCGACTTCCCGCGCACGCGTCACCAGGAAGTCCTTGGGCTCGCCGGCCGCCGCGATGCCCGAAAGGTCGCCCTTGATGTCGGCGGCGAACACCGGCACGCCGGCAGCCGAGAAGCCTTCGGCCAGCACCTGCAAGGTCACGGTCTTGCCGGTGCCCGTGGCGCCGGTGACGAGACCGTGCCGATTGGCGAGCTTGAGCTCCAAGTACTCGGGCTTCACGCTCTTGCCGATGAAGATCTTGCCGTCCTGGATCACCGACTGGCTCATTGGTGTCACCGCTTCCTCAAGCCTACCGCCGTGCTGCGCGCAGCCGTTTCAGGCTCATTGGGCCCAAATGGCAAGGGCCGAAGTGCAAAGCCGGCCGGCGCGCCCTCTTTGCACGGGCCGATATCGTTTGCAAACGACAGTTGCATAAGAAATTTTCTCAATTAAGAGGGAAACTTGCGTGACCGTGCAAGGTCATGCCGCAATTCCTCGCCCAAGGCGGGCGGCGTGTCGCCGGGCCGAGATCGGGTCGGCTCATTTCCGCGTGCGCGGCCCGCGCCTCGCCATATAAGAGTGCGTAGAACACAGATCCGGGCGCAGGCCACGCCCGCCAACCAGGACCCCGGGAGCCATGACGGCCAGAGCAAACGGTGATGGCTTAGACGCCGTGACTCTCGCGGCGGACTTCGAGCCCGCCTCGCGCGAGATGTGGCTTGCGCTCGTCGACAAGGCCATCAAGGGCGGCGACTTCGAGACCAGGCTCGTCTCGCGAACCGCGGATGGGCTGCGCATCGAGCCGCTCTATACACGCGCCGAGTGGCGCGAGGAGACCAACGCGGCGATGCCTGCTGCGGCTCCGTTCACGCGCGGCACGAGGGCGACCGTCGAGGGGCTCGGCTGGGAGATCCACCAGCTGGTCGCCGAGCCCGACCCGGAGGCGGCAAGCACCGCGCTCCTCGAGGAGCTCGAGGGGGGCGCGAACGGCATCGTGTTGCAGATCCGAGCGCCCGGCCAATTCGGCGTTCGCATCGCGAGCGCCGAGGACATGGCGAGGGTGTTGTCCGGGGTCCATCTGGACCTGGCGGCGGTCCAGCTCAAGGCCGGGCTCAGCGGCAACGCGGCCGTCCGCCACTTCCTCGCGGCATTGCCGCTCGCCGGCGCCAGGCCCGGCACGGCGCGCGGCTTCCTCAATCTCGATCCCATCGGCGCCATGGCGCGATGGGGGACGCTCCCGGCACCGATCGACGAAGCGCTGGCGGAAGCGATGGCGCTCGCCCGAGAGGCGCGCCACAGCGTGCCGGCGCTGCGCACGGTTTGCATCGACGCCGCTATCTATCACGAAGCAGGCTGCAGCGAGGGCCAGGAGCTAGCCGCGCTCGCCGCGACCCTCGTCGCCTATCTCAAGACCTTCGAGGCGGCCGGTACGGCGCCGGCGGACGCGATCGAGCATCTCTCGTTCGTGCTCGCGGCCGACACCGACCAGTTCCTCACCATCGCCAAGCTGCGCGCGGCGCGGCGATTGATTTGGCGCATTGCCGACGCGGCAGGCGCCGGGCCGGCCGCCGCCAAGCTGCATCTCACCGCGACGACCTCCGGGCGCATGATGGCGAAGCGCGATCCGTGGACCAACATGCTGCGCACGACGCTCGCCTGCGCGGGGGCGGGCCTCGGCGGAGCGGACGCGATAACGGTGGCCCCGTTCACCTGGGCCCTCGGCCGGCCCACCGCCTTCGCCCGGCGCATCGCACGCAATATCCAGATCGTCCTGCAGGAAGAGTGCTCGCTCGGCCGCGTCCTCGATCCGTCGGGGGGCTCGTGGTACGTGGAGAGGCTCACCGACGACCTCGCTCGAACGGCGTGGCGCCGGTTCCAAGAGATCGAGGCCAAGGGCGGCATTATCGCCGCCCTCGCGGACGGCTTCGTGCAGGACCAGATCGCGGCGACCGCCGAGGCGCGCGCGAGGGCCATCGCGACCGGACGCGTGGAGCAGACGGGCGTCTCGGCATTCCCGCTCTTGGGCGGCGATGGGGTCGAGGTCGCACCGCACCCTGCACCGCCCCCGATCACGGGCAAGCAGATGGCGCGGCCATTGACGCCGCATCGCCTCGCCGAGCCGTTCGAGGCCCTGAGAGACGCCGCGGACGCCCATGCCGCGAGGAGCGGCAGACCCCCGCATGTCTTCCTGGCTAACCTGGGCCAGATTGCCGACCACACGTCGCGCTCGGCATGGGTCAAGAACTATCTCGCGGCGGGCGGCATCGAGGCGCTGACCAGCGACGGATACGCAAACGCGGAGGCCGCCGCGGCGGCCTTCAAGGCATCGGGCGCGGGCGCGGCCTGCATCTGCTCCTCAGACGCGATTTATGCCGAGCAGGCGGTGGCGGGCGCCAAGTCATTGAAGGCGGCCGGCGCCGGGCTCGTGCTGATGGCCGGCCGGCCGGGCGAGAGCGAAGCAGCCCTCAAGGCCGCCGGCGTCGACCAGTTCCTCTTTGCCGGCACCGACGCGGTGGCGACCCTCAAAGGCCTGCAGGAGAAGCTCGGGGTCGCGGGTTAAGGCTGTTCTTTTGCCGTTCCGCCCGCCGGTCGCGAGGCCCACTCGCATGCTATAGTTGCACATGATGGTCTTGGCATTGGAGAAGCCCAGATAACTAGCGCTGAGGCAAAGGCGGAACCTCGCATGAACATCGACCAGTTCATGAAATGGGATGGCGGCGCTCATCACGGCAAGCTCGAGCTTGTCGACGGCATCGTTCGGGCCATGGCCCCCGCCAGTGAAACGCACGGAACGATTCAGGCGCGGTTGGCCTACCTCTTGACCCGTCATCTGGTCGAACGTGGTAGCGGCTGCCGAGTGGTTACGGAGGGCGGCGTCGTTCCGCGCTTGAATCACGGACACAACGTGCGCGTCCCCGATCTCGTCGTCACCTGCGCGCCGCCAGACGCCAGCCGCATGACTGTCAGCGAACCGATCCTGCTGGTCGGGGTTTTGTCGCCGGGCAACGAGGCAGAAACCTGGGAAAGCATCCGGGCCGCCGTGACGATCCCGACCATGACCGAGGATCTCGTCGTCGACAGCGAGCGCATTCACGCCGAGGTCTGGCGGAAAGACGATCAAGGTGCCTGGCCCAAGGACCCCGAGGTCATCGAGTCGGGCGGCGCAGTGCGCCTAGCGAGCATCGACGCGGCGCTTGCCATCGCCGAAGTCTATGCGGGGACCCAACTTGTCGCATGACCGCAAACCGGTCCTGACCGGCGGCTGCCAATGCGGCGCCGTGCGTTACGCTTGCTACGCGGAGCCGGTCAGTATCGGTCTCTGCCATTGCCGCATGTGCCAGAAGGCCGTGGCCGGACCCTTTGCATCGCTGGCGGAAGTCAAGCGCGACGATTTTGCTTGGACGCGCGGGGAGCCGAAATCGTTCCGCTCCTCCTCGCTCGCCGCGCGCGATTTCTGCGCGGCGTGCGGCACGCCGCTCAGCTACCGGGAGATCGACGGCCCAATCATAGAGCTGCTGACGGGGAGCTTCGACGACCCCCGCCGCGTTGTGCCGACATGTCAGGTGGGCGTCGAATCGAGGCTCGACTGGCTGGCCGGCATCGCCGAGCTGCTGGCCAGGACGACGAGCGAGAATACGGGCGCCGCAAAGGCCGCCACCATTGTCAGCTACCAGCATCCCGATCATGATACGCGAGACGGGTGGTCGCCCCCGCACGAGAAGAGCCGCGAGAACCGATGACGCGCATACCCGACTTCACCAAGGTCAAGCTCGACGGCGCGCGCAAGTCGAATGGCGTCGCATACAACGGCGAAGCCCTCGACCGGCGGGGCAAGCCTCAGGATGGCGGCGGGACATGGACCACGCCGGAAGGCATCGCGCTGAAGCCCGTCTACACCAGCGCCGACACGGCGGGCCTCGACTTCCTCGACACGCTCCCCGGCATCGCCCCCTTCGTGCGCGGGCCTTATCCCACGATGTACGTCACACAGCCGTGGACCATCCGCCAATATGCCGGCTTCTCGACCGCCGAGGACAGCAACGCCTTCTACCGGCGCAACATCGCCGCGGGCCAGAAGGGCCTCTCGATCGCCTTCGATCTCGCCACCCATCGCGGCTACGACAGCGACCACCCGCGCGTCAGGGCAGACGTCGGCATGGCGGGCGTCGCGATCGACAGCATCTACGACATGCGCACGCTGTTCGACGGCATCCCGCTCCAGGACATGACTGTCTCCATGACCATGAACGGCGCGGTGCTCCCCGTGCTCGCCCTGTTCATCGTCGCCGGCGAGGAGCAGGGAGTGGCGCCGTCCAGGCTCGCCGGCACCATCCAGAACGACATCCTCAAAGAGTTCATGGTGCGCAACACCTACATCTACCCGCCCGAGCCCTCGATGCGCATCGTCTCCGACATCTTCGCCTTCACGAGCCAGAAGATGCCGAAGTTCAACTCGATCTCGATCTCGGGCTACCACATGCAGGAAGCCGGCGCGACGGCGGACCTCGAGCTCGCCTATACGCTCGCCGACGGCATCGAGTACGTGCGGGCCGGCGTCGACGCCGGGCTCGACATCGACGCGTTCGCGCCGCGGCTCTCGTTCTTCTGGGCCATCGGCATGAGCTTCTTCATGGAAATCGCCAAGATGCGCGCCGCGCGCTTGCTGTGGGCGAAGCTTATCAAGGACGAGTTCGAGCCCGAGGATCCACGCTCGCTGTCGCTCAGGACCCATTGCCAGACGTCGGGCTGGAGCTTGACCGCGCAGGACATTTTCAACAACGTGACGCGCACCTGCATGGAGGCCATGGCGGCGACGCAGGGCCACACGCAATCGCTGCACACCAACGCTCTCGACGAGGCGATCGCGCTCCCGACCGACTTCTCGGCGCGCATTGCCCGCAATACCCAGCTCGTGATCGAAAAGGAGAGCGGGACCTGCCGCGTCATCGATCCGTGGGGCGGCAGCTACTTCGTCGAGCGCCTCACCTACGAGCTCGCCAGGCGCGCCATGGCGCACATCGGCGAGGTCGAGCGCCTCGGCGGCATGGCGAAGGCGATCGCGGCCGGCATCCCGAAGATCCGCATCGAGGAGGCGGCCGCGCGCACCCAGGCCCGCATCGACAGCGGCAAGCAGACCATCGTCGGCGTCAACAAGCTCCGCGTCGGCGACGAGGCCAAGATCGGGCTCCTGAAGGTCGACAACCGGCGCGTGCGCGCAGAGCAGATCGCGAAGCTCGAGCGGCTGCGCGCCGAGCGCGATCCGAAGGCGGTCGCGGCGGCCTTGACCGCGCTGACCGAGGGCGCCCGCGGCACGGCGAACCTGCTCGAGCTGTGCGTCAAGGCGGCCCGCGCCAAGGCGACCGTCGGCGAGATGTCGGACGCCATGGAAAAGGTCTTCAGCCGCCACCGGGCGGAGATCCGGGCCATCTCGGGCGTCTATCGATCGGAAGCAGGCGACATGAGCGACGACGTGGCGA
>DATETZ010000007.1:0-17299 GCA_035283385.1 Hyphomicrobiaceae bacterium | reverse complement strand
GCGTGACCGCCCTGATCGCGGCCGGAGAGGTCTCCAAGCAAGAAGTCGCGCGCCGCTCCGCGGCGGCGAACTGATCGTATCCAACGCGAAGCTCATGAATTCCGGCCAGGGCGCTTCTCCACGCTCTGGCCGAATGCTTTGCAGCAGTCACTTGGCTACGGCCGACCACCCTGTCTCACCACTGGTAGCCGGCATGTGATCGCCCGTGCCGGCACGCAGCCAGTGCAACCCTGTAATAGGAGCGGCACTATCGTTGCACGTGCTGCAACGCAGAGTCCGGAGAGGTTTCGATTGCCATTGGAGGATGAGTTGCTCGCGAACAATCGACCGGATATGCCATGACCTTGCTGGCTCGTCGAGCTCGTGCATGCGAGCGAGGGGTCCAAACAGAAGTGCGTGACGCAGCGGCCAACTCGCGGCCGGCGCCCGCCGCCGATCCGCCGCGTGCAGCAAGAAAAAGAGCGCCAATGCCCGATGGTCTATTTGGTCCGCCCCAGATCGCCGCCCTGCTGGTCCTGGGTCAGCGCGGGCTCGAGGAGCTCTACTCGGCTCGCAATACGCGCCGGCTCATCGTTGCCGGCGCCTACGAGGTCGGCCGGCCGTACTACCCGGTCGTCGCGACGGCCCACCTGGGCTGGCTCGCCAGCGTTTTTTTGTTGATCAGCCCCGACGCGCCGATCTTCTATGTCCTGCTGGGGGCCTATCTCGCCCTGCAGATCGTCCGCTACTGGATCATCGCCACGCTCGGCCGCTATTGGACGCATCGCATATTGACGCTCGACGGAGCGCCGATCGTGCGCGCCGGCCCCTATCGTCTCATGCGCCATCCGAACTATGCCGTGACGATCGCCGAGACGTGTCTGCTCCCCGCAGCCTTCGGCGCCTGGGCGCTGGCGGCCATCATGACCGCCATTTGGTGGTCGGTCGTCTCATACAAGATGGTGCTCGAGGACGGGGCCCTCGAGAATCGCACGAGCATCGCCGATGGCCGAAGCGCGCGGCCATAGCGCATGTGCTGTGCGGCGGCAGCGCGGGGCGGGTCCGGCTCGATGAGGGGGCGTCTACGGTCCGGCTTCGGAATGGGCGCAACGGCCGTGACCGAGTTAGTTTCCAGCTTGGTCGGTGCGCGGCGCCGTAGTCGCTGCCCCGCTCCTCAACCCGGCGCGCGCGGCAGGCGCGGTGATCGTCTTCGCGGCTCTTTGAGGCCCTCCGGCCTTGGCCGATCGTCCTTCGCAATGCTCGAACGGGGCCGAGACCCTCGTCCAGACCTCCGAGTCCCCGAAGATCGGCAGGATGATATAGCCCGTTACTTTGACGCTCGTCGGGCTCAGGACCTCGGCGTAGCCGCTGAAGCTTGCTCCCAGGTCCGACACGTAGACGGTACCGTCGCCCCAGGTGCCGTCCGGCTGCCGCTTGAAGCCGGTGACAACCTCGAGCCCGCAGACCGGCCTCGACCTGAGATTTGGGTCAGAGTTCCGGTAGTCGCGCAAGGGCAAGCCGTCCGGTCCGTTCGGCTTCCTCAACCAGGCAACCTTCGCGCATCGCCTGTCGCCGCACGGCCCCACTTCGAGGATCACCTCGCCGTCCGAGTCCATCCAGAAACCGTCGAGGTTTTCTGCTGCGTGGACTCCGATCGCGCCCATGGTCGAGACGACGAGGACCGCGACGGTGCCGGCAAGCCGTCTTCCTCCCATCCTTGACCTCCTCATCATTCCAATAGGCCCTCCTATTAAGCCATGGCATGAGGTTAAGTTCGCCTTTAGGCTCAGAATTGCTCGTCCAATGTTGCCGTCGAGCAACTTTCAACCGGGCCCCAGATCGCGACGGGGCCGCATCGTGGCAGTGGCGAGAAGCTCCCTGCTGTCCAAGCCGGCCGGCGCGCCGCCGGCTATCCCTCAAAGCACGCCGCGAGGTCGTATGTATGGCGCACGCAGAAGGTGGCACGGGTGAGGCTCATGCGGCGATGGGGTGGATGGGGTTCGGCGCGCCCGCATTCCGGGACTGGCCGATCACATCGCCTTCATTGGGCGCTTGCGCCGGGCAGCGGGCAGTGCCGGCGGGGCGATTTGAACTCAATGAGGGGGCCTCTATAGTCCGGCTCCAGCGCGGGCTCTCGGGGGCCCATAGCGGAGGGAGCCGACCATGGCCAAGGTGAGCCGGCGCACGTTCCTCGAGGTTGCGGGAGCGGCCGGGATCGGCGCCGCGGCGGCCTCGTCGCTCCCCGCTCCGGCCCTTGCGCAATCGGCTCCGGTCATCAGGTGGCGCCTCACCTCGAGCTTCCCGAAGTCGCTCGACACGATCCACGGCGCAGCCGAGGTGTTTGCCAGGGCCGTGGCCGAAATGACCGACAACAGGTTTCTCATTCAGGTCTTCGCGGCGGGCGAGATCGTGGGCGGCCTGCAAGCCGCCGACGAGGTGACGCGCGGCACCATCGAGGCCTGTCACACCGCCTCCTATTACTACTGGGGCAAGGACCCGACCTTCGCGCTCGCGACCAACGTGCCTTTCGCTTTGAACACTCGCATGCAGAACGCCTGGATGTACGAAGGCGGCGGCATCGAGCTGATGAACGACTTCTACAAGACGTACAACATCTACGGGCTGCCGGGCGGCAACTCGGGCGCGCAGATGGGCGGCTGGTTCCGGAAGGAGATCAACACACCCGCGGACTGGAAGGGCCTCAAGATCCGCATCGGCGGCTTCGGCGGCGCGGTGATGGCGAGGCTCGGCGCCGTGCCGCAGCAGATCGCGGGCGGGGAGATCTATCAGGCGCTCGAGAAGGGCACGATCGACGCCGCCGAATGGGTCGGCCCCTACGACGACGAGAAGCTCGGGTTCTACCGCGTGGCCAAGAACTACTATTACCCCGGCTGGTGGGAGGGGCAGGCGATGCTCCACTTCTTCTTCAATCTCGACAAGTGGAACGAGCTGCCCAAGACCTATCAGGCGATCGTCCGGTCGGCGGCCCAGACCGCGAACACGATCATGATGGCGCGCTACGACATGCGCAACCCGCCGGCGCTGCGCCGCCTGGTCAAGAACGGTGCGGTTCTGAAGCCGTTCTCGGAGGCGGTGCTCGACGCCTGCTTGAAGGCCGCAAACGAGGTCTACGCGGAGCTCTCGGCCAAGAACGCCGACTTCAAGAAGGCTTACGAGGCGATGGCCGCCGTGCGCGCCGAGGAGTATCTGTGGTTCCAGCTCGCCGAGCACACGTCCGACACCTACATGATGATCCAGCAGCGGAAGAGGGCGCTGTGATCATCCCCCTCTCCCCGCTTACGCGGAGAAGGTCGGGGTGAGGGGCTTCTGCGAGCGCTGTGCCGCTCTCTCGGCGACCCACGTTAGGCGGCCATGGTGAGGCCCGGTTTGCCACGCATTCCCGGAGACTTTGCGTGGGAGGCTGCATGTTAGAGGAGCGCCAGGAGCCGTCATTGCAAGTAAGCCGCGGAATCGATTTGGCGGCCGCACCACCTAACGTTGCCGAACCTTGATCATGACAGCGCAGTCCGTGTAGAATTCTTATTGCATCTTCGCGCTTGCGGCCGGGGTGGATCGAGGTGGGACGATGGCCATGACTGCGCTATGGACCGGGCGCTGGCTGCCGACCTGTTTTGCCCTTCTTGCTATGCTGCAATCGCCGCCGCTTAGCGCGCAAGCACCGGAAAAGGACGCCGGTCTGCGCTGCGAAACGTATTGCAGCCGTGACACGATCAGGACGGTCAAGGCGCGCATTTTCTGGGTCGGCGCGCAGATGCCGCTCGGTCCGAGCGAGTTCCGGAGCGTCTCGGCGCCGGTGAGCGAGATCGTCGAGGCGACGGTCTATAAGAAAGGCTTCGATCAGAACCTTTATGCGAGCCTCGATGCGCGGCCGGAGACGCGCCCGGGTGCCGAGTTCCGTGCCGCCGCTCCTCAAAAGCCTGCGCTGGCGGGGCTCGATCTCAAGGTGACCGAGTTCAGACAGCCGAAGCTCACGACCGAGCAACGACGCGCGCTTGAGCAAAGGGACGCGTTGAGCCGTCTAGCCCCCGAGGCCGTGGCCGCTCAGGAGACCTCGGTCGAGGTCGAGGGGCTGGAGCCCGGCCTCAAGTACCAGTGGCGTGTGCGTTTCAAGGCGCCGAACGGGGAGCAGCTGACCGGTATCGCGACGTGCATTGCCCCGACCTGCGCGGCTGACCTCAAGGAGTAGCCGACATGTCCTCGGTCGTGACGCGAGCACGCTGCGGCTTGTTGTTCTCTCTTTACCTTGGTGCAGCTCACCTGTTGACGGTCAGCGCGACGCAGCCCGCCGGTGCACAGACCGTCAGCGCAATCGTCGAGATCGGCCCCAAGCGCTCCAATAATCCGGACAATGATCCCAACGCCGCGAGCGGCGGCCGGGTCAACGGGATCGCCGTCGATCCCGCCGACAACCGCATCATGTACGCCGCCAGCGAGTGGGGTGGCCTCTTCAAGAGTACCGATAGCAGCCGGACGTGGGTGCACCTCAACGGTCACGTTCCCCACGCCACATGGGACATCGCCGTCGATCCCGCCAACTCGCAGCGCCTCTATGCAACGTCTTTCTATGACGGGCGGGTGAACTCGATTGCCGGCATCAACATTTCGACCGATGGCGGGGTCACATGGTCGAAGCCTCCGACAGCGGTGCCGCCCGAGGGCTCGTGCGCCAGCCCCGAGGATCGCGACCAGCCCCACGCTTTCGGCATCGCCATCGATCCCGAGCAGCCGACCCATGTCTTCATCGGCACCAACTGCGGCCTTGCTGCCAGTAACGATAGCGGTGCGACATGGCGCTTCATCGATCCTTCGCCTGACGATGCGGCTGATTACGTGTGGGACATCGTCGTTCACGATGGAGGCATCATCGATCTCTGTGGCGACGACGGCCATCAGCGCTCCATCAATGACGGTGCCAGCTGGACGACGGCCACTCCCGGCGGCCAGCCGCTGCCCAGCGGACGCTGCTCCATCGCGGCCTCGCCGGACGAATCTCATGTCCTCTTCGCCGCCGCGGGAAAAAAATTCATTTACGACTCGGTCGATGGGGGCCAGACGTGGACTCAGAGCTACGCCAACCCGGACCCTCAGGGCCGCATTCCGTTCGTTGCAACCAACAAGCGCACCGGCGCCGCCTACGATCTCTGGTTTGGCGATGTGAGACTCAATCGCCGCAGATGCACGACTCCCGCTCCGGGATCGCCCGGCGGCACGCCCCGGTGCGCTGGTAGTTGGAGCGCCGATTTCAGCACGGCAGCGGGGGCACACAACGATGCGGGCGATATTGCATTTGCAACAACGCAGCCCGACGCCTGCCCGCTGCTGTTTTCATCTGACGGCGGCGTGTACTTCAACACAAAGACCACGAATCCCGCGTGTCACTCGCCGCTCTGGCGGCAGCCCGACCGCACGCCCCAGGCGCTCTGGAACATGGACATGGCGGGCGTCAAGGACAGCGGGACCGGCAAGGTCGGCCTCTACTTTGGCAATCAGGACACGGGGACGTTCGGCACAACCGATGCCGGCGTCGCGGAGCCGAGCTGGAACAATCCCGACTGTTGCGACGGCTTCGGTATGGCCGGCGAGAAATCGCGCGTGCTGAGCACCGTGTGCTGCTGGAGCCCAGGCCGCCAGACGCGGCTCTCGCTCAGCCAGTCGGGGCTCGTCGGGTCGACGCCGGTCGATCAATATCCGGCGGGAGAGGAAATCAGGGGATTCGAGCAGCTGGACACGCTCCAGAATTTCGGCCCCGACGATTATGTGGTGCTCACCTATGATGGCGTGTTCGTTACGACGAACATTGCCGCGAGCTCCATCGTTTGGACGCAGCTTGGCGCCAGCTCGTCGCCCCCCGACGCCTGCGCGGTGCAAGCCGCGTTCCGTGGCAGCACACCAGTCTTTCATGTGCTGAGCCACCCGGCGGATCCGAAAACCTGCAACGGCGACCGCGGCCGGGAGTTGTGGCGGTACGAAGGCACCGGCGCGGGGGGCTCATGGAAGCGCGTGACGCCGCCGGGCCGGGCGCTCGGTGTCTATGCCGTCGACCCCAACGATCCCAACCGAATCATCGCATCCGATCTCACGAGCGATACGCCGAAGATGGTGATGACGACCGACGGCGGTGCGACGTGGTCTGATCTCACCGCGCTCGATGCCCTGATGACGGGAAACGGCACGTTCCGCTATCGGGTGGCGCGCGGGCCGAGCGGCAGCGTCGGAGGCCGCACGCAGCTGGAGTCCTATCCCCAGCCGACACTCCTCGCGTTCGATCCTGAAAACCCGGACGTGATCGTGGCGGGTGCCGCGGATGCGGGTGTGTTCATCAGCCTCGACTCGGGCGCAACATGGCGGCTGCTCACCGATCCCATCGATCCCGGCGTGAGCGGAACCCCGCACATTCCCCGACCGCGCTACGCGTTCTTCGATCACCGCGACGGCGATCGGCTGAGGCTCTTTCTCGGGACCATGGGGCGCGGACAGTGGCGGATCGAGCTTGAAGGGGTGCCGAAAGCGCAGCGGCAGACGCTGACCTCGAGCCTCCTGTTCGACACTGGGAGCGCGACGATCAAGCCGGCGGCGGAGCCCGAGCTCATGACGGTCGCCGACGGCATCCGCGCGCGAGCGGACCCGCTCGTCTATGTCGATGGTCACACGGATTCGGTCGGCAGCGAACCCGCCAATCAGCTCCTGTCCGAGAACCGTGCGAACGCGGTCAAGACGTGGCTCGTATCCGGGGGCGGGATCGATGCCGGGCTCATCCGGGCCAGAGGCTTCGGCGAGCTCCGGCCCGTGGCGACGAACGATACGGCGGCGGGCCGCACGGCAAACCGTCGCGTCGAAATCGTCGTGATCTCGAATGCGGTCGCTGCAGGCGCGCGACGCTAAGCCGAGAGACGTTGTCAATTCCCCCGCCCCGGCAGCGGACGCTCGGGGGCGTCGAGGTTCGGCGGCTCGGCCATGTCGAGGGTCGGCGCGCCGGGGCCGGTCATGGAGGGCGGAGGGGCGCCTTCGATCGTGGGTGGCCACGGCGGCAACGCAAGGCGCTCGCCCGAGACGGGAATCTCAGCCGGGGCCAGGCGGATCTGCACACCGAGCGGGGGCGCGGGCGGCTTCGTCCTCGTGGGCATGACCAGCCACGGGAGAGCCATGACCAGCGCCACCATGACGAGCTGAATGCACACGAACGGCGCGGCGCCCCAGTAGATCTGGCCCGTGGTCACCGGATTCATGCGCTTGCCCGTCACCTTGTCGCGAAACGGCTCCTTGGGCGCCACCGAGCGCAGGTAGAACAGCGCGAAGCCGAATGGCGGGTGCATGAAGCTCGTCTGCATGTTGATGGCGAGCAGCACGCCGAACCAGACCACGAACGGCGTCACGTCCCCCACCATCTCGCGCGCGAGGCCAGAGCTGTCCGTCGTCGTGACGACGGCGAGCCCGAAGCTCTTGGCGAGGGCGACGGATTCGGGCGCGGTGCGGAAGATCGTCTCGGCCGCGGGCTTCAGCAACGGCACCAGAATGAACGCGAGCTCGAAAAAGTCGAGGAAGAAGGCGAGCAGGAAAATCAGGACGTTGACGACAATCAGAAAGCCGTACATGCCGCCGGGCAGCGAAATCAAAAGGTGCTCGACCCACAGGTGGCCGTTCACGCCGTAGAAGGTCAGCGAGAAGATGCGCGCCCCGATCAGGATGAACATGACGAATGCGGCGAGCTTCGCCGTCGCCTCGGCCGCCGACCTCACGATCGCAACGGAGAGCCGGCGCGGGTCGTGATCGATGGCGCGCTTGGCCGCGGCCAAGATCAGGGCGCCGACCGCGCCCATGGCGCCGCCCTCGGTCGGCGTCGCAATTCCGACCAGGATCGTGCCCAGCACCAGGAAGATCAGCAAGAGCGGCGGCACCATTACGAAGGTGACGTGCTCGGCCAGCGGCGACAGGAGGCGCGCGCCCGTGCCCCAGTGAACGATCCGGCTCAAAATGGCACCGGTGAGGGCAAAGCCAATGCCCCAGGCCATGGCCAGGATCACGAGGTCGACATTCGAATAGGCCGAAGCGCGCATCATCCACCAGCCGAACAAAGCGGAAAAACCCGTGAGAATGGCGAGCGACGGCAACCCGCGCGATCCGTCCGCCTTGCGAAAGCCGATCTCCTCCGGCGGCAGTCCCGGCGCGGCCTCGGGCTTCACCGCCGAGACGAGGAGCACGTAGATGGCGTAGAGCCCCGCCAGCATGAGGCCCGGCACGATCGCGCCCTTGTACATATCGTCGACCGAGCGGCCGAGCTGGTCGGCAAGCACGATCAAGACCAGCGACGGCGGGATGATCTGGGCGAGCGTGCCGGATGCGGCGATGACGCCCGAGGCGAGCCGGCGGTCGTAGCCGTAGCGGAGCATGATGGGGAGCGAGATGAGCCCCATCGAGATCACGCTCGCGGCCACTACGCCGGTCGTCGCCGCGAGCAGCGCGCCGACGAACACGACCGCGTAGGCGAGGCCGCCGCGCAGCGTGCCGAACAACTGACCCACCGTGTCGAGGAGGTCTTCCGCCATGCCCGAGCGCTCGAGGATCAGCCCCATGAAGGTGAAGAAGGGGATGGCGAGCAGCGTGTCGTTGCGCATCACCTCGAAGATGCGTCCGGGCATGGACTGCAGGAGCGGCCAGGAGAGCGTAATCGCGCCATCCGACAGCGGCGCGAGCTCGACCCCAAGGACGAAGAACATCAGTCCCACGGCGCCGAGTGAGAAGGCGACCGGATAGCCCAGGAGCAGGACCACGACCAGCGCCGCGAACATGATCGGCGCCAGGTTCTGGGCCACGAAGGCCGCCATGCCTCCCCCTTCCTTCGCGGACGCGCAGCGACGGCGCTTCAACGCTTCTTGGCCGGCGCCGCTCCGTCCTTAGTTGTCTCTTTCAATTCGGCGCCCGCGGCGGTGACCGCCTCGAGATAGCTGTCGTGAGGTCGCGTCTCGGCGAGTTGGCCGCGGATCACCGCGATCCGCTTGATGAGCTCGGAGACGCCTTGCAGGAACAGCAGCGCGAAGGCGGCCGGTATCAGCGCCTTGATGGGCCATTGGGGGAGCCCTCCGGCGTTCGGCGACTGCTCGTTCTGAGCGTAGGAGGTGAGGAAATACGACCACGACGTGAGGCACAGCAGCGCCGCCGACGGCAGCAGAAAAAAGACGTGACCGATCACCTCGACCGCGTTCCTTGAACGGCGTGAGAAAAAGTTGTTCACGATGTCGATGCGAACATGCTCGTTCGAGGCGAGCGTCCATGGGGCGGCGAGCAGGAATACGATGGCGAACAGCCACCACTGCACCTCGAGCCAGGCGTTTGAGCTGGTATCGAAGAGCTTGCGGATGATGGCGTTGCCGGCGCTCACGAGAGCGGCGGCGACGATGAGCCAGGCGACCCAGCGGCCAATGCGGCCGGAGGCGCCATCAATGAAGCGGCTCAAGCCGACAAGTCCCGTCATGGCGTCTCCTCTCGGCCGATCCCTTGCCAGGCGCTGCGCGGGCACCATTTACGTGTCAGCCACTGGCGCTCTCGTATAGCCGAGGGGGCCCCGTGACTTCCAGAGCGGCGTCTGCCAGTATCCGCCGAATTCGGAGCGGGTGAGCGTCCGCCGACACGTCTGCTCGATGGCCCGAGATTTCCGTTGCCCATCCCCCGCCCGCGTCATGGCCGCTGCCGGATCGGGCCCGGGCAGGCACCCGAGGAGCATCCGGATGGCCGTTTCGAAGAGCGAGGTTCTCGAGCGCCTGAGGCGCGTGAAGGGTCCCGATCTCGACGCCAACATCGTCGAGCTCGGGCTCGTCTCCGAGATCCTGATCAAGGACGATCGCGTCTATTTCGCGATCACGGTGCCGCCCGAGCGCGCGGGCGAGCTCGAGCCCCTGCGCAAGGCCGCGGAAAAAGTGGTCGGCGAGATCGCGGGCGTCGGCGGCGTGACCGCCGTTCTGACGGCGGAGACCAGGCGCGGCGAGACGAGACCGAGCAACGTGCACGAGCATCCTCGCGTTCGCGAGGCCCGCGCGCGCTCAATGAGGGGAGATGGCGCGCAAGTCCAAGCCCCGCGCGGCATGCGCGCGCCGCAAGGGGTGCCGGGCGTGAAGCACCTGATCGCCGTCGCCTCGGGCAAAGGCGGCGTGGGCAAATCGACGGTCGCCGTCAATCTCGCGCTCGGGCTGCAGGCAATCGGGCTCAAGGCCGGCATCCTCGACGCCGACATCTACGGGCCCTCGCAGCCGAGGCTGCTCGGACTCTCGGGCAAGCCCGAGGTGGGAAGCGGCAAGACGCTCGTGCCCATGGAGGGCTTCGGCCTCAAGGTCATGTCGATGGGGTTCATGGTCGACGAGGCAACCCCCATCGTCTGGCGCGGGCCGATGGTCGTGCAGGCCTTGAACCAGATGCTGCGCGAGGTGCTCTGGGGCGAGCTCGACGTGCTCGTCATCGACATGCCGCCGGGGACCGGCGACGTGCAGCTCACAATCGCGCAGCAGGTGCCGCTCTCGGGCGCCGTCATCGTCTCGACCCCGCAGGACCTGGCCCTCATCGACGCCAGGAAAGGCCTTGCCATGTTCCGCAAGGTGAGCGTGCCCGTGCTCGGCATGGTCGAGAATATGAGCACGTTCGTTTGCCCGAAGTGCGGGGAGCGGTCCGACATCTTCGGCCACGGCGGGGCGCGGGCCGAGGCCGAAAAGCTCGGCGTGCCGTTCCTCGGCGAGGTGCCGCTGCACATGGATGTGCGCGCGACATCCGACAGCGGCAAGCCGATTACCGCGACCGCGCCGGCAAGCCCCGAGGCGCAGATTTTTCGCGAGATTGCGGTCCGGGCGTGGGCCGAGCTCGAGGCCGCCGAAGGTAAAGGGCAAAAGGCCCCGGAGCTCGAGGTAGTGCATGGCGGGGAGGCTCTGCGGGTCACGTTCGCCACGCGCGACGTGCACGAGCTTCCAGCCGAGCTGTTGCGGGTGATGAGTCCGTCGGCGGAGGTGCAAGGGCACTCGAAGGAGCAGCGTGTGACGGTTGGGGGCAAGCGCCGCGTCAAGATCCGCGAGCTCAAGCCCGTTGGCAATTATGCGGTCCGCATCGTCTTCGACGACGGCCATGATACCGGGCTTTTCATGTGGTCCTATCTGCACATGCTCGGGCTCGAGAAGGAGCAGCGCTGGGCTGAATATCTGGCCGACCTCGAAAAGAAGGGCCTGAGCCGCGGCTGAGTCGCTGGTCCGCGTAATGGCCGGGGAGCACCCGGCCATGGACGACTTTCGATCGGCTCGAATATCGGAGATGCGTAATGGCCGACCAAGTCGTGTGGGTCGATATTCCGGTCGCCGATCTCGAGCGCGCGGTGCGATTCTACTCGGCGGTCCTAGGAGCGCCCCTCGCAATGCATGAGATGCAAGGCATGAAGCTGGCATTCCTGCCGGCCGAGAGTGGGGAGGTCGGGGGCTGTCTCTTTAAGTCTAAGACCGACAAGCCGGGCAGAAACGGCCCGCTCATGTACCTCAACTGCAATGGCCGGCTGGACGCTGCCGAGGCGCAAGTCGAGAAGCACGGCGGCAAGGTTCTAAAGCCCGCCCATTCGATTGCGCCGCACGGGAGCCGCGCCATCATCCTCGACAGCGAGGGCAACCGCATCGCACTCCACTCGCGCTGAATGCAGCCGGTGACGGTCGAGGCGCGCTCCGTTCAGAGCGCGAGCACGAGGCGCAATCCCTCGTCGATTTCATGCATGAGGCCGTCGGGCACTCGGCCCACCGGGCGCAATCTCAGTCATCGCTTTGGTCGGCCCTGGCGGCCTCGAGGGCGGCCCTGGCCACGGTGCGAACCCGCTCTCCCTCGGCTTCGCCGTCCGCGATCGCCTGCTCCACGACCTTCTCTGCATAAGCCGGGAGCGCGAAGGCGGCCACGTGCACCTCGGGCGTCCAATACTTCAAGCCCGTGATCCCACGCTTTCTCTGGCGCTTGGCCAGATCCTTCTCGTCGAGCTTCAAGTGGTCCTTCTCGTCGGTCGCCATGTTCAAGGCGAACGGGCCGCCGAAGTAGCACGGCTGCGTGCACATGAATGGTGCGACGCGCTTGAAGAGCGATCTCAAGGCGGCGGTGGTGGCCTTCAAGTGGTCGGGAAAGAGAAACGGGAGCCCGTTCTGCGTGACGAGGATGCCGCCGTCCTCGAGCGCCCCCTTGCAGCCGGCGAAGAAGGCGCGCGTATGCAAGACGGCCGAAGGACCGATCGGCTCCGAGCTGTCGACGATGATCGCGTCGAAGTGTTCGGCTGTCTCGGCGATGTACGTCACGCCGTCCGCGATGACGACCTTGGTGCGCGGGTCGTCAAAGGCGCCGGCGGCGATCTCGGGAAAGCACTTTAGGCCCGTGTCGATCACCGTGCGGTCGATCTCGCACAGGACCGCCTTCTCCACGGAAGGGTGCTTCAGCACCTCGCGCAGCACACCGCCATCGCCGCCGCCGACGACCAGCACGCGCTTCGGCTTCGAGAGCGCAAACAGCGGCACGTGCGCCATCATCTCGTGATAGACGAACTCGTCCGAGGTCGTGAGCTGGCAGACCCCGTCGAGCATCAGCACGGTGCCCCACGTCGCGTTCTTGAAGATCACGAGGTTTTGGTGCTCGGTCTTGGCCTCATGCAGCACCTCGTCCGCCTTGAGCGCGACGCGCCAATGGGGATGAAAGGTCTCTTCGATCCAACGCTCGGTCATTTTGCGTGCCTCTCGCGACGGCCCTGCTCGACACGTGCCGGCGCAACTCGAGGCGGCGACGGTGCGCACGGGCGCGGCGATCGCGTGCCCGGGCTTTGAGGACCGGCACGCGATCATAGACCTGTGGCTGGGTTTCTGCCCTCATCGAAGGCGCCTTGCGGCGCTTCTCAAGCGGCCTTTGCCTTTCTCACGCTTCGCAAGCGGACGGGAGCCTTTCTCGCGGCGGCAGTGCGCCACTTGAGCTCCTCGAGCTTATCGCCGCGCTTGTGCTCCTGAACGAGGACCTCGTGCGCCGAAAACGCCTCGCGCAGCACATTGACGCACAAGTGGGGCTTGGTCTCGCCGCACATGAAAACGTCGAGCGCCGCATAATCGGCCTCGGGCCAACTGTGTATCGAGATGTGGCTCTCTGCCAGAACCGCCACTCCCGACACGCCGCCGTTGGGCGTGAAGTGGTGAAGATGAATGTGCAACAGCGTAGCGCCTGCCACTTCTACGCATCGCTTCAACGTACGCTCGATATGCTTGAGATCATCAAGCCGCCGGGCACCGAACAGATCGATGATCAGGTGCTGACCGGCAAACCGAACGCCGTCGCGCTCGATGAAGAAGTCCTTGCGATCGTCTTGCGCTAGGCGCGCAGCTTCATTCAGATCTTCCTTTTGGGCGGGGCTTGAACGAGTCAAGTCCATCCCCAATTGGAAGAGGGTGTCATTAAAGGCCATATGACCCTCCCCAACCAGCAGATAGAGGTGACGCGTCCGCTCCTTACCTTGGGGGTTTGGGGATTGTGTCCTTGACCTTAGGGGCAGGTGGACGAACGGAGAGCCGTGATATGAGGCCAGCGCCCCCGCGGTGCAAGAGAAATGTGGGTCACGCGGCTGGATTTTGTGGCGGCCGCCTTAACGCGGTCTTAACGCCGGCAGAGTGTGCTGCAAAGACGCACTCTTTGTCAGCGGTCGTCGCGCGCCGGCAAGTGCCCTCGTCATCGAAATGGTGCGCCGGTTCCGCGGCGCGCCTCACTGTTTGAAGAGCTTGTCGAGAAATTTCTGAACCTTGCTCGGCTCCCCGTTCGGACCTTTGCGGACCAGCTCGTCGACGAATTCGCCCGCGTCCTTGCCCTTGAGCTGCTTGCCGATCTCTTTCGCGGCCTCGATGGCGTGGTTTGTATCGACACCCTGCAAGTCGGGCTTGAAGTCGGGCCTCTCCCAGGAGCCATGCACGCGAACCGGGATCTCGAGACCCGACAAGCCTTGCTGCCCTCCCGGCGCAGTCGCGGCGAGCTTGGGCCGCATCGTGTAGTCGATCTCACGCGCCGCAAGCATGACGATGCCGGCGCCGGATACCTGCAGCGCCGGGCTGATCAGCCGCAAGTCCTCGTTGCGCGCTACGCCACTGCTGACCGTCCAGCTTGCCGCGAACTCGCTGAAGTCGGTTTTATCGCCGGGCGAGCTCTTGAGATCGCCGAGCCGGCCTTGGCTCAATGCGTCGGCCATGTGCGGAATATCGATGCCGACGATGGCGCCGTTCGAGATCGCGAAATCTGCCTTGCCGTTCAAGGTCGCGACGATCTCGCGCTCGGTGCGGCCTTGGCCAGCGAGGGCGAGCGCGAGCCTGCCCTTGCCGGAAATCCAATCGATGGCGGCGGCGTCGGCGAGGAATGGCTGCGCGGCGACGCCGTCGAAGACCAGGTTGGCGCCGACGCTCAAGGTCTTGCCGGCGCTGGCGTCGATCGTGATGAAACCGCGCCCGCGCCCCTCGTAAAGCTGCGCGTCGTCGAGCGTCGTCTTGAGCACGCCGTTCTTGAGCGCGACGGTGAGCTGCGATTGGCCCGCCTTGATCTCCTTGAAGCGGAGGCGGCCGACCGAGAGCCTGGCGTCGGCGTCGACCGGCGCCAAGGCCGAAAGATCGATCCGCTCCTCGCTCCAGCCGTCGCGCTCGAGGAAGCCTTTGACTTGCGTCCCCGGTGTTTCGCTCTCGCGCTCCAAGAGGTCGTCGATCGAGCGCGCCGGCGTCCTGGGCGCAGCGCCATCTCGCCCCTCGGTCTTTAACGGCGGCTGCGCTGGCTCTGCGACGCCGCTCTCGCCCAGGTATTTGTTGAGATCGAGCTCGCTGAGCTTGAGGTTCGCCTTGATGAGCGGCCGTTCGCCCGCCGTTTCGAGGGTGACCTGGCCGGCTGCGGTGGATCCGTCGAGCGTGATGTCGGCCTCGGAGAGGGTCACGGCCGCCTCCGTTGCCCTGAGCTGTCCCTTGGCCTCGAGCGCTGCAAAGCCGCTGCCCGGTGGGAGCGTCGCGCCGAGCCAATTCGCGAGTGCCCTCGCGGAGGCAGACTTGGCCGTGACTGCGCCCTCGGCGGCGGGCGCTCCGGCCAAGGACAACGAGCCGTCGAACGTGGCCTCGCCGGCCGTGCTCGAGATCGCGAGCGCGAGCTTGGCCGGGCGGTCCTCGAGCACGGCCTTGAGCGACGTGAGCTTGGCGTCGAAATCGACCGTCGCCCCGTTCCAGGCCAGGCTGCCCTTGGCGCCGGCAGGGTGCGAGATCGACTTTGCGCTCAGCTGCATGTCGATCGACCCCACCTCGTGGCGGGCGCCGGAGCGGGCATCCTCATAACGAACGGTGCCGTTCTCAATTCGCACGTCCCGGAGCTCGAGCCGTTCCAGGCGCGCAAGCCTCGTGCGGCGGCTTTCCGGGCTCGAGGTCGTATCCGAGGCCGTGTCGGGGGCTGCCGACGGAAGGGGTGGGGTTGCGTCCGAGAGTGGCGCTTGCGCCTCGGCGAGGCGGATGGGCGGCCGCGCCTCGCTCGGCGCGAGGGCCGCAAACTCCCAGCTCCGGCGGCCGGTCTTGTCGATCGCGAGATGGAAAACGGGCTCGTGAAGCACGAACCGCTCGATGACGGCCTCGCGTCTCAGGAGCGGGAGCAGCCGAACGCTCACCTCGAGCGAGGCTATCGTGGCGAGCGGTGGCGCCCCGTCCATGCCGGGCGGAGGCGACAGCGAGACGCCGCGCATTGCGAGCCCGATCGAAGGATAGAGCGACAACGACGTCGGGCCCGCGACGGCGAGGTCGCGGCCGGTCTTGGCCTTGACCTCGGCCAGGATCTGGTTGCGGAGGGTCTCGGTCGGCACGGCGACGAGAAGGAACACCACCGCACCCGCGACCAGCGCGACGAGCGCCACCATGCCGTAGAAGAGGCCGGTGAGCAGGCCAGAACGGTTGCGCGGCTCGTCGCGGCGCTGCCGACGCGCCGCCGTCTCCCTGTGCTGGCCGTGAGCCGTGGAGCCGTGGCGGGCCTGCCCGCCGGCGTCGGCGTGGGGCGCGGCGGGTGCACCCGACCGCTCCTGCCCTGGCCGGTAGGACTCGATGCCCGGTACCGGAGGCGGGAACTGCGGCGGCTTCCTATTCGTCATCTCGTGGTCTCAACGGGTGATCGGACCGCGCTTATGCCGGCCGGGAGGCAAAGATCGGCCCAAATCATAGGCGCGAAAGCCTGGCTGTAAAATGAACGACAGTCTCAATTCGGTCGCCACGCCGACAGGGCGCGCGGCCTTTTCGGCTGTCACGAAGTCCACCACCGGCCCAACAATGGCCCTGGCAATGGCGATGCTCGATCATTTTTCGGTGAGCTTGCGTTCGTGGCCTCGCGCACCGGCCGCGCGGTACACAAGAATCCCCTAGTTTTCAAGGTATTGCGCGAAATTTCCGGCTCTGCGGTCCTGTCGGCCGCGCGCCTAGCTTCTGGCAATGGATTCGTGCAGATTCAACCTATGCGCGAATCATATGCGTCATATACAACCTTCAGTCCGGCGGCGCTCGCGCTGGCCGGCATTGCCATCCTCGGCACCCTTCTTGCGCGGCAGGCGAGCCCGCTCGATGCGGCAGAAACGTTGACCGGCCGCGCTACGGTGGTCGACGGCGATACGATCAAGATCGATGGCGCCCACATTCGTCTCGAGGGCATCGATGCCCCCGAGGCCGGCCAAACGTGCGGACGCAAGGATGGCGGCGAGTGGCGCTGCGGTTCGGCCGCGAGCGCGAAGCTGGCCGCCTTGATCGACACCCGTCGCGTGGATTGCGAGAGCCGCGGCCGGGACAAATACGATCGCGTCCTCGGCGTGTGCTTCGCCGATGGCCGCGACATCAATGCGGAGATGGTGCGGTCGGGCTTCGCGTGGGCGTTCGTCAAGTATTCGACGAGCTATGTCGAGGCCGAGGCGGAGGCCCGCGCCCGGCACGCCGGCATTTGGCAAGGCGAGGCCGAGCCGGCGTGGGTCTTTCGCGAGAAGCGCTGGGCGAGCGCCGAGGAAGCGGCGCCCAGCGGCTGCGCCATCAAGGGCAACGTCACGGAGCACGGCCACATTTATCACATGCCCTGGAGCCCGTGGTACGGCAAGGTGAGGATCGAGGCCTTGAAGGGCGAGCGCTGGTTCTGCTCCGAGGCCGAAGCACAGGAGGCAGGCTGGCGGCCCGCCATCGTTCATTAGCGCCTTCGTTGACATTGGCCGGATTCAAGGAGAAATTTCCTCGATCGCAGGTTCACGGCGGATCGCGGCAGGGGAGCCACACTCATGACCCGGCGCAGGCTCGTT
>DATETZ010000006.1:0-38690 GCA_035283385.1 Hyphomicrobiaceae bacterium | reverse complement strand
GTCCGGTGGCACGTAAGATGGGTTCTCGCGCAGGATGCCGCCGACGATCACCTGAGGATGGGTGCGCAAAACGTCGGTCACGACAGCGGCGCTGAACTTCGTCACGTCGTAGGTGCAGACAGTGACGGTGTCATAATTGGGCAGGACGTAGTTGAGACGGCTCTCGTACTCGATGAGATCATGTCCGCCGGGACACTCCCCGAGCGCCCATTCCATGTTCGCCCACAGCCGCGTCACGCCGAAGCCCTGTTGCCTCGAGGTGGCCAACATCTCTTCGAGCAGCGCAACCATGGCGTACTGATCGAACCGGCCGCCCTGCAAATAGGCCTTCTCCCACGGACGCACCTCGAGACGGCCGCACCGCTCGGCGGCCGTTGCGGCGATCCCGCTTTCGGTCAAGCGCTGCAACCGTTCCGCGCGGCGTCCCTTGTCGATGATATGGACCGTGCGGTCGCCGGCCTCGAGCCCTTCTTTCATGAAGGGCACGAGTATCTTGTACTCGTCATCGCGACTATCGAAGAGCGCGCACACATGACACCGGCAGCCGACTCTGGCTCCGGCGAGGTTTACGGTTCTATCGCTTTGGGCCATCGTTGACCCCCTGAGCTGAGGAGCTTGCAGCGTTTGGTTGCCTTGGTGGCGAGGCCGAACGTAGGTACCTGCATCTGCTCTCGCGACCCTAACCGCACAAGCCCTTTCTGACCGTTGTTCCCCGAAAAAATACGATGACCTGCGGCGCACTGCTCTCTCCGGCACTATGCTTAAAAATTGAGCTGTTCTCAGGTGCTCCGCTCCCCGCTGCAATCCAATCCGCACCCGTCGACCAGATGCGGATTGGTGGCGTTATGCGCTGCGCGACACGTGCCGTTCGGGCGCCGGCCGTCGCTCGGGTCTCGGCCGTGGACGCCTCCCGCCGATGCGGCTATGCCTGGCACGCTGACGCGTGCTCCGGAACCGGCAATCGATGACAGCCCCGACATCAGGCCTCGAGGCCTTGACCGACGGCACGATCCTGTCGCCGTTCTCGCGCTTGCGGCTCCTGCTCGACGGCATTGCGCCGGGGCATGCCCGGCCGATCGACATGACCCTCGGCGAGCCGCGCGAGACGATGCCGCCGTTCGTTGTCGAGGAGCTCGCCGAGGCCCAGGCGGAGCTCGCCAAGTATCCCCCGATGCGCGGCTCGGACGAGCTGCGCCAGGCGATCGCCGGCTGGATCGGGCGCCGCTACGGCATGCCCGGGGTCCTCGATCCAGCGCGCGAGATCCTGCCCTGCAACGGCTCGCGCGAAGGGCTCTTCTATGCCGTGTTTCCGGCCGCCGGCCGCAAGACGGTCGAGGGGCGGTCCGCCGTGCTCTTGTGCAACCCCTTCTATCAGGCCTACCTCGGCGCCGCCCTGGCGGCCGGGTGTGAGCCGGTATTTCTCAATGCGACCGAGGCGACCGGCCACCTCCCCGACCTCGACGAGATCGCCGCCGACGAGGCGCTCTTGCGGCGCACGGCGGCCTTCTATCTCTGCTCGCCCGCCAACCCGCAGGGCGCCGTCGCAAGCCCCGCTTATATCGCGCGCTCTCTCGAGCTGGCCCGGGCCCACGACTTCATGCTGTTCCTCGACGAGTGCTACTCCGAGATCTACTCGGGCGCGCCGCCCGCGGGCGGCCTCGAGGTCGGCGCGCAAACGGCGCACCGGTTTCAGAACCTGGTCGTGTTCAACTCGCTCTCCAAGCGCTCCAACCTGCCCGGGCTGCGCTCGGGCTTTTGCGCGGGCGATGCAACGTTTCTCGACATGCTGTTCGAGGTTCGCAACCTCGTCGGGCCGCAGATGCCGGGCCCGACCCAGCACGCCTCGGCGGCCGTGTGGGCGGATGAGCAGCACGTGGCGGGGAACCGCGAGGCCTACCGGCGAAAATACGATGTGTGCGACGAGGTGCTCGCGGGCCGGTTCGGCTACCGGCGGCCGGCCGGCGGGTTCTTCCTTTGGCTCGACATGAGCCAAATCGGGGAGAGCCGTGACGCGGCGGTAACCTTATGGAAACGTTTCGGCGTCAGGGTCGTGCCTGGTGCCTTTCTGGCTCGAGCCGGGCGCGACGGAACCAATCCAGGCGCGAACTACGTGCGCATTGCTTTGGTCCACGACGCGGCGACTGTCAGGGAGGCGCTCGAACGAATCGTTCATGTATCTGCGTAAGAGACGTTCGCGCCAATGTTGCGTGCCACAGAAGTGGAACAGCGCCTGCTTCCGGCGTCGTTGGAAGACAGGCTTATCGGATGGCTCGGCCGCTGCGGCGGAGCTCTCCTTCTCACCATCGTCGGTGCCGTTTGGCTCAGTCTGCTCACCTGGTCGCTGGCCGACCCGAGCCTGACCCACGCCACCGCTGGGCACGTGCAAAACTGGCTCGGCGCTCCCGGCGCCGTCGTCTCCGATCTCTTCCTGCAGACGCTCGGCCTCGCGACGGCGGTTGCTCTCCTCCCGCCCATGTTCTGGGGCATCGAACTCGCATTCGCCGAGCGAGTGACCGATTTTCGCTCGAAGGTTGCATTCTATCCACTCGCCGTGCTCGTCCTCGCGGGCGCCTTCGCGGCGCTTCCCGTGCCGGCCGCCTGGCCCTTGCAGCACGCGTGCGGCGGTCTGGTGGGCGATGTGATCTACGAGTTCGGCGTCTCGGTTCTTGCCCTCGTCAATCCGGTGAGCGCCGGGGCCGTCGTGGGCCTGCTGTTTTTCGCTGCAGGGTTTTCCGCGCTCGGCCGCAGCATCGGATTGGAGCTCAAGGACGTCGTGGCGGCGGCGAGCAGCTGGCGCCGCTCCTCATGGCGCGCCGCGGGAGCAACCTGGCACGACAACGTGCGCGCCGAAGCCCAGAGCCTCGGCCGTCATTTGGCAACGATGGTCAGCATCGAGGGCGCCGGCCGCATGGCGGCGCGGTCGATCGATGGATGGTGGGGCGCTCGCAGGGAGCCCGTGTTCGGCCCGCCGGCTCCGAGAGAGAGCTTCGAGGCAGAGCGTTTGCCGCCGGAGGCGGAGCACGCGGTTGATGGTCATGCGGCCGAGGCGCACGCTGACGGGTATGGCCCGGGCGTCCTCCGAGACGACTTTGCCCCCGCCGACGAGGCGGCAGAGCCCGGGCGCGAGCCCGCTTTCGATGTCGACACGGACCTTGCAAGCCGTGCCATCGCCGAACGCTTCGCCCCGGCTCATGCGCGGGCGGCCGTGGCCGCCACTCCGCGCGCACGGCCGAAGACCGACCTGCTCGGCGGCCTACCCTTCATGCGCGCCGAGGCCCACTACAAACGGCCCGCAATCAGCCTATTGAAGCGCTCTGCCGGTCCGAAACCGGGAGCTGAGTTCACGCAGACAGCTCTGCGCGGAACTGCGCGCTTGCTCGAGGACGTGCTGGCCGACTTCGGCGTGAAAGGCGAGGTGCGCGACATCAAGCCGGGTCCCGTCGTGACCCTGTTCGAGTTCGAGCCCGCGCGCGGCACGAAATCATCGCGCGTCATCGCGCTCGCCGACGACATCGCCCGCTCGATGAGCGCGGCGAGCGTGCGGGTTGCGATCGTGCCCGGCCGCAACGCGATCGGCATCGAGCTGCCGAACGTGCGCCGTGAGCCGGTCCTCTTGCGTGAGATCCTCGAGGGGGAAGCGTTTCGCACGACCGATGCGGCGCTTCCGCTCGCGCTCGGCAAATCGATCGGCGGCGAGCCGATCGTCGCCGACCTCGCTCGCATGCCGCACCTTCTCGTGGCCGGCACGACGGGATCGGGCAAGTCGGTCGGCGTCAACGCCATGATCCTGTCGCTGCTGTTCCGCCATTCGCCCGACGAGTGCCGGTTCCTGATGATCGATCCGAAGATGCTCGAGCTTTCGGCCTACAACGGGATCGCGCACCTACTTTGCCCCGTTGTGACCGAGCCGCAGAAGGCGGTCGCCGCGCTCAACTGGGCGGTCCTCGAGATGGAGGAGCGCTACAAGCGCATGTCGGCGCTCAGTGTGCGCAATATCGAGGCATTCAACCATCGCGTCACAGGCGCCAGAAAGCGGGGCGAGACGATCGCGCGCACGGTGCAGACCGGATTCGATGCCGCGACGGGGCAGGCCGTCTACGAGCGCCAGGAGCTGGCGCCCGAGACGATGCCGTACATCGTGGTCGTGATCGACGAGCTTGCCGATCTCATGATCGTCGCCGGCAAGGACATCGAGGCGGCGGTGCAGCGGCTCGCGCAGATGGCGCGCGCGGCCGGCATCCATCTGATCATGGCCACCCAGCGTCCCTCGGTCGACATCATCACCGGCACGATCAAAGCCAATTTCCCGACCCGCATCAGCTTCAAGGTCGCGTCCAAGATCGACAGCCGCACGATCCTGAACGAGCAGGGCGCCGAGCAGCTCCTGGGTCACGGGGACATGCTTTATGCCTCTGGGGCGGGGCAGATGGTCCGGGTCCATGGACCGTTCGTGTCCGACGAGGAGGTCGAGAGCATCGCCGAATTTCTGCGCGGGCAGGGGGAGCCCCGCTACGTCGCGGGGATCGGGGAAGCGATGGCGATGGGCGAAGAGCCGGGAACCAATGGCCGCCCAGACGGCCATGACGATCTCTTCGATCGCGCGGTGGCCATTGTGCTGCGCGACCGCAAGGCCTCGACGAGCTACATCCAGCGGCGCTTGTCGGTCGGCTACAATCGTGCCGCCGACCTCGTCGAGCGCATGGAGCGCGAGGGCCTCATCAGCGCGCCGAACCACGCCGGGAAACGCGAAATCCTCGCCAATGGCCGGGCCGGCGCCGCTGCCGGCATTTGATCGGCCCCGCGCGGTTGCCCACATCTTGTCGTAATGTTCAGGACAGTCGCCCAGGTCAGGGAGATGAGCTGGGTAAAGGGGCTTCTGGGGCATGATGAGCAACAAGACAACGGCCGCCATTGCGGTGGCGGCTTCGATCGGGCTGATGCTCGCGGGCGCTCACGTGCGGGCTGAGGATGCGCCGAAGCCCTCGGACGACAAGACCGGGACCGGGTCGGGCTGGAGCGCCGAGGTTGCGCCGAGCGACTCGACGGGAATTGCTCTCGATGAGAAGCAGACCGAGCAGGTCAACAAGATCAGCGCCTACTTCAACGAGCTCGGCAGTCTCAAGGGCAGCTTCGTTCAGACCGGCGCCGACAACAAGGCTTTGAAAGGCAAGTTCTATCTCAAGCGCCCCGGCCGGTTCCGCTTCGATTATGCCTTGCCGTCCAAGCAGATCGTCATTTCCGATGGCGAGTATCTCGCGATCCAGGATCTCGATCTCAACAACGAGGATCGGATCTCGCTCGATGATACGCCGTTCCGGCTGCTGTTGCGCAAGGATGTCGATCTCGTGCGCGACGCACGCATCATGGAAGTGCAGGAGGCCGAGGACCTGATCGTTCTTTTGCTTCAGGACAAGAGCCCGGATACTCACGGCCGGATCAAGCTGTTTTTCTCGAGGCAGCCTTCCCTCGAGCTCAAGGAGTGGGTGACCACCGACGCCCAGGGACTGGACACCCGCGTCGAAATCGCTCAGCTCATCAAGGGCGAGGATCTCGACGCCGGGTTATTCAAGATCGAGCCGGTGGGCCTCAGCAAGATGCATCCTTAGGGCGCGTTGCTGCGCGCCTACGGTCGTTTCGAGCGTTTTCCTCTGTCGCAGGGCCACTCGGCCTCCCACTTCCGCTATTCGGCCCCCACCGACACCATGGCCGAAGCGGTTCGGGGGTGGCCGGACGGAGTTGGGCGGAGCGGGCGTCAGTGGCGGGCCGGCCGGAACGGGCCCCATCCCGCTCACGGCGGGTCCCCGTTCGCGGGTCCGAATCAGAAGGGCCACCGACGCCCCCTGTTGCCGATTTGCCCCTTGGCAACACCGGAGCTGTGGATAACAGGGCCCAGAGTGGTAAAATTTCTGTGAATGCCCTGTTCAGGCCCTATTGAAAGCGCGCGCATTGCGCTTATCTGAGTGCTAGACAGGCGATGTCGTTTCCATCGGTAGCTCCCCCCGTCTAACCGAAGACATCGTCTGCGGCGCCGGCTTCCCTCCCGGCGCTATGCGCGAGAGCGCTACCACGCCCAGCCCCGCCCCCCGGGGTTGGGCGTTTTTCTGCCGTGGGCGCATGCCGCTCTGGTGGGGCGCCACCTGCAACTGCCCCGGTCAGGTGCGGTGGGCAGGCCGTGCCGCGACTTGGGCTTGCGGCGATCGGGATTCGGGTTCGGCGGGCGTGGCCAACGCTTGGTCAATCGCGCGCAGCTCATCGGCGAGCCGCAACAGCTTTCCGGTGACCTTCTGCAAGAAGTGATCCGCGAGCCGAGGATCGCCGGTGATCTGGGCATAGAGTTCCGCGCGCAAGATTCTGAACGCGCGGACCCGCGTTCGCGCGACGACGGTCGAGGAATGCTCCGTCTCGACGAGCATGGCCATCTCGGCCAGCAGGCTTCCGGCCGGCACCGGCTCTGACCGCCCCGCGAGCTCGGGCCCGCTGACGCGGAGCGCCTCGCCGGACACGATCAGCACGGCACCCTCGCCTTCCGCGTTTTCCCTGACGATCACCTCGCCGGGCTTGTAAACGATCCGATCGGCGCGCCGGGCGATCTCGGTGATCTGCAGCGGTTTCAAGCCCTCGAAGATCGGAACCCCAAGGAACGGCTTTACGAGAGCGTCAATGGTCATGGAGCACCCCTGACGAACGGACTGTAGGCCTGGGCTCGAAGGTTTGCGGGGCCGCAAGCCGCGAAGCCTCCGCCGATTCGTGCACAGCGGTCCAGGGGGCTGTGGAGTGGCGGTTGAGAAAGTCGGGTTAAGGGATCAGCTTGTAGCCGCCGGTCTCGGTGACCAGGATCTCGGCGTTCGAGGGATCCTTCTCGATCTTCTGGCGCAGCCGGTAAATGTGGGTCTCGAGCGTGTGTGTGGTGACGCCGGCATTGTAGCCCCACACCTCGTGCAGCAGGACCTCCCGCGACACGACCTTTTCCCCGGTGCGATAGAGATACTTGAGGATCGACGTTTCCTTCTCGGTCAGCCGGATCTTGCCGCCCTTGTCGTCGATCAAGAGCTTCGAGGCGGGCTTGAACGTGTAGGGGCCGATGGCGAACACCGCGTCCTCGCTCTGCTCGTGCTGGCGCAGCTGAGCGCGAATGCGCGCAAGGAGCACGGCAAACTTGAACGGTTTGGTGATGTAATCGTTCGCGCCGGCATCGAGACCGAGGACCTGATCGGCGTCGGAGACGTTGCCGGTCAGCATGATGATGGGGCTCTTGAAGCCGCACTTTCGCAAATGCTTGACTGCCTCGCGGCCGTCCATGTCGGGCAGCCCGACATCGAAGACCACGAGATCGTGATGGTCTATTTTCGCAGCCTCGATGCCCTTGGACGCGGTGCCGGCCACGGAAATCTCGAATTCATCATGAAGCGCGAGTTGGTCTTTCAAGGACCCGCGGAGATCCTCGTCGTCGTCGACGAGAAGGATCTTGCGTGCAGGGCTCATTGCGGGCGGCTCCCGGGCGTGGCTGTTCGGATTCGGGACACTAGCATCGGTTTCGAGAATGACATAATGCGTCCCGCCGCGGGTGCAAGAAATCCGCCGCTGCAGACGGGGTAAAATGGGGAAAACGGTTCGCCAACGTCACCTGGTCGTGAGGGCGCTGTCGAGGCGCGCGACGAGCGGTCATCTGACCTTCGGAAATCTGCGCTTCTCGTGTGCGCTCGGGCGCGGCGGACAAAAGGCGCTGAAGCGTGAGGGCGATGGAGCCACGCCCGTGGGCCGGCTCGCCGTGCGCGAGGCGTATTACCGCGGCGACCGGCTGCCGCGGCCGCATACGGCCCTGCCGATCAAGCCTGTGCGACGGAGCTCGGGCTGGTGCGATAGGGTGGGCGACCGGAACTACAACAGGGCGGTGCGGCTCCCCTATGCCGGCAGTGCGGAGCGCATGTGGCGCGAGGATGGCCTCTACGATCTCACCGTCGTGCTCGGCTACAACGACCGGCCGCGAATTCAAGGTCGCGGCAGCGCGATCTTCATGCATGTGGCGCGCGAGGGGCTTCGCCCCACCGAGGGCTGCATCGCGCTCCGCCGCCGCGACCTTGTGCGGCTCCTGTCGGCGCTGACCAGGGGCGCAGTCCTCCGGATCGGCCTCTAACAGGAACAGTGCGATCCCGGGTCGCTAATGGAAAAATGGCCCGGAACGTGACGTTCCGGGCCAGGCAGGAGCACGTCTAGGGGAGGATGCGTGCTCGGGAGTTCGACCGCCGAAGCTGCCCGCCGGCCGTCGGCCGGCGGGCCCCGGCGCCTCAGTAGTTGTAGGCCCGCTCGCCGTGCTCGGTGATATCGAGGCCCTCACGCTCCTTGTCCTCCACCGGCCGCAGGCCGATCAGGATGTCGACGATCTTGTACAGGATCGCCGAGACGATGCCCGACCAGAGCAGCGTCATCAGAACGGCCTTGGCCTGCGCCGTCATCTGGAAGGCCATGTCGTAAGGCGCGACGATCAGCTCGCCGGGCTTCGACAGATAGTCGCCAACCCCGGTTCCACCCAGATCGGGATTGACGAGAAGTCCGGTGCCGAGCGCGCCGAGGATGCCGCCGATGCAGTGCACGGCGAACACGTCGAGGCTGTCGTCGTAGCCGATGAGGTTCTTCACCCCGGTCGCGAAGATGAAGCACACCACGCCGGCGACGATGCCGAGCACGATCGCCCCCATGGGTCCGGCGAAGCCCGAGGCGGGCGTGACCGCAACCAGGCCCGCGACGATGCCCGAAGCAAGGCCGAGGGCCGATGGCTTGCCCTTCGCAATCCACTCGGCAAGCATCCACGCGAGACCCGCCGCAGCCGTCGCCACGAAGCTGTTGATCATGGCAAGGGTTGCCGTGCCGGTGGCCTCGAGATTCGAGCCGGCGTTGAAGCCGAACCAGCCGACCCAAAGCAGCGCGGCGCCGATCATCGACATGGTCAGCGAGTGCGGAGGCATGGCCTCGCGGCCGTAGCCGACGCGTTTGCCCAGCATCAGCGCGCCGACCAGGCCGGCAATGCCCGAATTGATGTGCACGACCGTGCCGCCGGCGAAGTCGATGGCGCCCCACTGGAACGCCACGCCGGCGTCCAGCATTGCAAGATCGAAGGCGGCTTTGGCTTCCGCATTCTTGTCGCCCCCGGCCTCGGCGAGAGCGCTCGCGGCGGCGGCCCAGGCATCGGGCCCGCCCCAGTACCACACCATGTGGGAGATCGGGAAATAGACGAACGTGACCCAGAGGCCCATGAACAGCAGCAACGCCGAGAACTTCATGCGCTCGGCGAACGCGCCGACGATGAGCGCCGGCGTGATGGCCGCAAACGTCATCTGGAAGCAGATGTAGACGTACTCGGGGATGGCGACGTTGTTCGAAAACGTCGCCACGACCGACGAGGCGTCGACGCCGGCCAGGAAGGACTTCGAGAAGCCGCCCACATAGTCGTTAAGGGCGCCGCCGTTGGTGAACGCCATGCTGTAGCCGTAGAGCGCCCAGATGATGATCACGAGACAGACCGTCGCGTAGACCTGCATCAGCATCGACAGCATGTTCTTGGTGCGCACGAGCCCGCCGTAGAACAGCGCGAGGCCCGGGATCGTCATCAGCAATACCAGCGCGCTGGAGGTCATCATCCAGGCCGTATCGCCTTTGTCGACCGTCGGCGCGGCAAGGGCCGGCTCGGCGAGGCTTGCAAGCGCCGCGGCGATCCCCAGCACGCCGGCAATGCGCATGACGGAACGTGGCTTCATTTTGTGAACTCCCTCGTTGTCCCTGTGATTGCTTTGGAGCCGCATCTCAAAGCGCTGCATCGTCGGCCTCGCCGGTCCGGATCCGCACCGTGTGCTCGACCGAGGTGACGAAGATTTTGCCGTCGCCGATCTGGCCGGTTTTGGCCGTGCGCGTGATGGCTTCGATCGCCTTGTCGACCTGCCCCGTTTGCACCACGACCTCGATCTTGATCTTGGGCAGGAAGCTCACGGCGTATTCGGCGCCGCGATAGATTTCAGTGTGGCCCTTTTGGCGCCCGTAGCCTTTGACCTCGGTGACGGTCATGCCCTGCAAGCCGATATCCGTGAGCGCCGAGCGGACCTCCTCGAGCTTGAAGGGCTTGATGATTGCGGTGATGAGTTTCATGCGCGTACCCCCTCTTTCTTGTCGCGCTCCCCATCGGGGAAGCGGGACGCACCTCCGACCATGCTGCCGACCACCAGCCAGCAGCTACCGGCTTACCGGAGAGTCAAGACATGTGCCAATTCGGGGGGCGCGCTCTAACTATGTGGAGTAGCTCAATAATATTCGTGACGCCTGCAAGGCTCAGGCATTTGGAGCTGTCAATAATGCACAAAACGTGTGCAAAACTCGGCTGCTGCATATTAATTGCGCACGAATGCCAGGTCGCGTTTTCGGATCAAGCCTTCCTGAGCCGCCGAGGCCACGAGGCGCCCGTCGCGGGTGTAGAACGATCCGCGGCAGAAGCCGCGCGCGCCATAGGCGCTCGGGCTGTCCTGGGCGTAGAGCAGCCACTCGTCGGCGCGGAAGGGGCGGTGAAACCACAGCGCATGATCGAGGCTGGCAAGCTGCATGTCGCTGTCGAACAGGAGCTTGCCGTGGGCGATGAGGGCGGTATCCAGAAGCGTGAAATCCGACGCGTAGGCGAGCACGCATTGGTGGAGCTTGGGGTCGTCCGGTAAAACGCCATTGGCCCGCATCCAGATGTGTTGCACGGGCGGGCGCTCCTCGCGCGCCAGGTAGCGCGAGACGTCGACGGGGCGCATATCGATGGGGCGCTCGCGCATCCAATAGCTGCGCATGGCGTCGGGCAGGTCGTCGATCAGCTCAGTGAGGAGCTGGGTCGCGCTCGGCAGCTGCTCGGGGGGCGGCACGGCCGGCATCTCGGCCTGATGCTCGAAGCTTTGCTCCGCCTTGTGAAACGAGACGCTCATGGTGAAGATCGCGCGGCCGTGCTGGGTCGCCTTGACGAGCCGTGTCGTGAAGCTGCCGCCGTCGCGCGTGCGCTCGACCTCGTAGATGATCGGGTGCGTGGGATCGCCGGCGAGGAGAAAGTAGCCGTGGAGCGAGTGAACGGCACGCGGCTCGGCTACCGTTCTCACGGCGGCGACCAGGGCTTGGCCCAGCACCTGCCCGCCGTAGACCCTTTGCCAGCCCTCTTTCGGACTGATACCGCGAAAAAGGTTCTGTTCGAGCGCTTCGAGATCCAGAATGGACATGAGCGCGCTGATGGCTGTTGCCGGTTTCGCGTCGGTTGACATTGAGGGGTCCGAGAATCGAATGGCGCCGATGCCGGGAACGATTGCGAGGGCAGGCGCGGTCCTGTCAAGGTTCGAGCGCGACGGAGGACATTCAAGGCCATGAGCCCGGATCGCCCCGAGGATAGGTTCGATGTCGTCGTTTCCGGGGCGAGCTTCGCCGGTCTCGCGCTGGCCAAAGCTCTGGCCCTCGCCCTCGGGCGGGGCGCGCGCATTGCGCTCATCGATCGCGCTGCCCGGCAGGACCGCGGTCCTCCCGAGCCGCGGGCGTTCGCCCTTTCTCAAGCCTCGAGGCGGATGCTCGGCGTGCTCGGCGTCTGGGATCGGCTCGCGGCAGAGGCCCAGGCCGTGTCGGAGATCGAGATCACGGACTCGAGCCTCGAGGCCGGCGTGCGGCCGGTCCTGCTCGCCTACGAGAATGTCGTCGCCGCAGATGAGCCCGCCTCGTTCATCGTGCCCGGCGAGGCGCTGGCAGGCGCGCTGTT
Organism: Hyphomicrobiaceae bacterium; assembly: GCA_035283385.1. GTDB lineage: Bacteria > Pseudomonadota > Alphaproteobacteria > Rhizobiales > Hyphomicrobiaceae > Hyphomicrobium_C. Next base: position 26,935 of record DATETZ010000006.1, on the reverse strand, counting down.
CGAGGCCGCCGCCGCCGATCCGGCCGTGACGCTCATCGCGCCGGGCGAGGCCGCGGGCTTTGCGAGCGGCGAGTTCGCGGTCGACGTGGCGCTCGCCGGCGGGCGGCGGCTCGCGGCCGCACTGCTGGTGGCCGCGGAAGGCCGGCGCTCGGCCCTGCGCGATGCGGCCGGGATCAAGATCGTGAGCTGGAGCTACGGGCAGACGGGGATCGTCACGACCGTCGCCCACGACCGGCCGCACGGCGGGCGTGCCGTGCAGCACTTCCTGCCAGGCGGCCCGTTCGCGATGCTGCCGCTCACGGGCGATCGCTCCGCAATCACGTGGAGCGAGGATGAGACCGAGGCGCGGCGCATCCTGGCTCTCGACGATACGGCCTTTCTGGCGGAGATCGAGAAGCGCGTGGCCGGGCGGCTCGGCACACTCGAGCTTGCCGGGCCTCGCCGGTCCTGGCCGCTCGAGATGCATCTCGCCAGGAGCTATGTCGCGCCTCGTTTTGCGGTCATCGGCGATGCGGCCCATGTCGTGCATCCGATCGCCGGCCAGGGTCTCAACCTCGCGCTGCGCGACGCGGCCGCACTGGCCGAGGTTGTGGCCGACGCGGCCCGCCTCGGCCTCGATCTTGGCAATTGGGAGGGCCTCAAGCGCTACGAGCGCTGGCGGCGCTTCGATTCCTGGCTCTCGGCCGCGACCTTCGACGGCCTCAATCGCCTGTTTTCGAACGACTGGGCGCTCGGCCGGGCCGCGCGCGATTTCGGCCTCGGCCTCGTCGATCGCATGCCGGGCTTGAAACGCGCCTTCGTCGCGGAGGCGGCCGGGCTTTCGGGCGAGCTCCCGCGCCTCTTGAGGGGCGAACCCGTCTAGCCGCCTTCGCCTGACGCTTGCTCGTCGTCTTCCTCCGGCAGCACAACGACGACGCGCCCACGCGCGAGATCGACCTCGGGCACGAAGGCGTCCGTGAAGGGGAGAAGCTCGGTCCTGTGCGCGCCTTCGAGTCGGATCTCGAGCAGGTCGCCGGCGCCGAAGTTCTCGACAGCGACGATCCGCCCTACCGGCGCGCCAGCGAGATCGACGGCGGCGAGGCCGATGAGATCGGCATGATAGAACTCGCCGGCCGCGGTCTCGGGGAGCTGCTCGCGCGCGACATAGAGCTTCACGCCCTTGAGCTTCTCCGCGGCCGTGCGGTCGGCGACGCCCGCGATGCGCGCGATGACGCCCTTCGCCGTCACGCGCTCGAGATTGACCTCGAGCTTTCGCCCCGTTTCGTCCTCGAGCAGACCGTACGCGGCAATGCTTTCGGGGGCGGCCGTGTGGGCCTTGATCAGCACGTCGCCGCGCACGCCGTGGGCGCCGGCGATATGGCCGAGGAGGACGCGGCGTCCCGGCGCCGTCTTGGGATCGTTCATCGGTTCACGACCGGTCGCCACGGTTGCGGCCGGCCCTCAGGTCGGCAGCGGCCCGAGATAGGTGAGCTCGATCTCGACCGGGCGTCCGCCGACATCGACCACCGCCGAGGCGACCGGGGCCGCCCGTTCGAAGGCTCCCACGATATCGAGGGTGGCGCCCTTGGTGCCAGCGGAGAATCCGGTGACCAGCGTGCCCTCCGGCGGCACCTCGATGCGCACGTGCATCCGGTTGGTCTCGTTGACGGGGTCGTACTCGTAGCTGCCCGCAAACACGCCCCCCCAACGGTCGGAGCCGAGGATCTTGCCGTTGCGGAGCACGGCGAGCCCTTGGCCGGCCTCGTGCTGGCCGAGATACTCGCCCTTGTAGGTCAGGCCGTAGATCCCCTCGTCGAACATCTTGCTCCTGCCTTTGAGGCGGCCCAGCTCTTCGGTCACCGCCGCAGGACCCGCCATCTGCAGGACCCTGAGATAAGCCGCAACAGGTCCGGGAAGGGCCGTATCGCCCGTGGCCCATTGACTGACCGTGCGCGGGCTCACGTCGAGAAGCTTCGCAAGCTCGGCTTGCCGAAGACCCAACCGCTCCAACACGTCCTTGAGACTCTGTGACAAGATGGAATCCTAGCAGAAAGATCAAAATACGAGAATTGTTCTATATCGATAGCCTTAACTCAGCAGTGCAGGCGATCGAGTTTTCCTACCGAATGCCAGGCCTGCGAACGGCCAGGACAGCACGCGCAAGGGCACGGATACCCACAGAACACGTGCCGAGCGCCCTACCGAGCCCGGCCAGCCGAAGGCTTTCGAGACGACGGCGGGATGCCGGAGCGATCCGCCAATACCGCCGCTCTGTCTCGGTCCTCTCCCCGAGATCGGCGATTTGCCGAGGAGCGCGGCTGCGGTCTCGAGCGATGCGTCGCGCCGGCTCTACGCCGCCCGCGTGGCCCGCGCGATGCTCGCGCTTTCGGACGGCATGGCAGCAACGATTCGGACCAACTCGTCACCATATCGCGCAATGGCCGAGGTCCGCATTTGGAAGAAAGTAGCAAGGTCATTGACGCATGCGCGCGCGGGGGCCGCCGCTTTGTGGCGCGCTAAGCAAAGGTTCTGGCGAAGCGAGCGCGGCGCGATGGCAGCTTAACGCTGTTTTGGGGCCATGATTCGGGATCTCGCATGCGAGTGCGAGTTTGAAGCCGTGCCTCAACCCGATTCGCCGTCGGAAATCGCGTCTCTCCAGCCGGGCACGAACGACGAGCAAGACCGGTCGAATAGGTTCGATCCAATCTAAGCAGCGGCCTCGCCGCCGCCGGCCGGCTTCTCCGCCTCGGCCTTGGCCTTCTCGGCGGCCGCCGCCGCGCGCTCCTGCGCCTTCTTCTTCGGCTTGGCCTTGTTCGGGTTGTTCTTCGCCTCGCGCTTGATAAGCCCGGCCGCGTCGAGCAGGCGCGCGACACGGTCGGTCGGCTGGGCGCCGACCGAGAGCCAATGCTTGCACCGCTCGAGGTCGAGCTTCACGCGATCGGGGCTATCCTTTTTCAGCATCGGATCGAAGGTCCCGACCTGCTCGATGTAGCGCCCGTCGCGCGGGGAGGCGCTATGCGCGGCCACGACGAAATAGTACGGGCGCTTCTTGGCGCCGCCGCGCGACAATCTGAGCTTCACTGCCATGGCTGTCTGTCCTCATTGTCAATCAAGGTGGCGGAGGGGCCTCGTCTACTTCTTCTTGCCGGGAAGGCCGGGGAATTTCGGGAGCGCACCGCCGAGGCCCGGAAGCGGGCCGCCGAGGCCGGGCAGCCTCGGCGCCAAGCCGCCGCCGAGACTCGAGAGGTTCTTGAAAAGGCCCTTGGGCAGCGCCTCCCTCAAATCAGCGGGGAGCTGCTCGAGCGCTTTGGGGTCGAGCGTGCCGAGCTCGTCCTGCATTTTTGCCATCTCCGCATCGCTCGGGGCCCCGCCCATGCCGAGCATCCTCCCCATCATGCCCCTGTTCTTGCCCATGGCCTTCATCGTGTCCGCCATCTGGCGGTGCATCTTCAAGAGCCGGTTCACCTCCTCGACCTTGGTGCCGGAGCCTACCGCGATGCGCCGCTTGCGCTTGCCGTCGAGAATCTTGGGGCTGCGCCGCTCCTTCACCGTCATCGAGCCGATGATCGCGTGCTGGCGCTTGAGAACCCTGTCGTCGAGGCGGGCTTCCGCGATCCGGCCCTTGATCTTGCCCAAGCCCGGCAGAAGCCCGAGCACGCCCGACATGCCGCCGATCTTCTGCATCTGCACGAGCTGCTCGGCCATATCCTCGAGGTCGAACTCGCCCTTCCTCATCTTGTGCGCGATCGTCTTGGCCTTCTCGACGTCGATCGTCTGCACGGCCTTTTCGACCAGGCCCACGATGTCGCCCATGCCGAGAATGCGCCCGGCGATGCGCCGGGGATCGAAATCCTCGAGCGCATCCCACTTCTCGCCGACGCCGAGAAGCTTGATCGGCTTGCCGGTCACGGCGCGCATCGAGAGCGCGGCGCCGCCGCGGCCGTCGCCGTCGGCGCGCGTCAGCACGATGCCGGTCAGCCCGACGCGGTCTTCGAACGCCTTGGCGGTGTTGACCGCATCCTGGCCGGTCAGGCTGTCGGCGACGAGCAGCACCTCGTGAGGCCTGGCCGATGCCCTGACCTCGGCGACCTCGGCCATCAGCGCCTCATCGATGGTCACGCGCCCGGCGGTGTCGAGCAGCACCACGTCGTAGCCGCCGAGCCGGGCCGCATCGAGCGCGCGCCGGGCGATGGCGAGCGGGGTCTGGCCGGCGACGACCGGCAGCGTCTCGACCTCGATCTGCACGCCCAAGACCCGAAGCTGCTCCTGGGCCGCGGGACGGCGCACGTCGAGCGAGGCCATCAGCACCTTCTTCCGGTCCCTGGTCCGCAAGCGCCAGGCGATCTTGGCCGTCGTCGTCGTCTTGCCCGAGCCCTGGAGCCCGACCATCAAAATGGCGACCGGCGGGCTCGCATTGAGGTCGATCGGCTCTGCATCCGAGCCGAGTACGCGCACGAGCTCGTCGTGCACGATCTTGACCACCATCTGGCCCGGCGTGACGGATTTCAGCACCTCTTGGCCGACGGCCTTCGCATTGACGGCGTCGGTCAAGTCCTTGACCACGTCGAGGGCGACATCGGCGTCCAGCAAAGCCCGGCGCACCTCGCGCATGGCTTGCCCAACGTCGCTTTCGGTCAAAGCGCCGCGCTTGGTCAGCTTGTCGAGAACGCTTGAAAGGCGGTCGGACAGAGATTGAAACATCTAACCCGTTCGATGTTAAGCCGCGGTGCGCGGACCGGCCCGTGAGCGAAAGCAGCGCAGCACCCGCAGGCGAAACTCGCCGGCGCGTGTTGACCTCCTTGCCTCCCGGCGCGATTCAGCCGAGCGGGCAGGATGGCGGCTCGTGTTCACGGGCCCCGTGGGATTGGCGCGCACAATCCTCGAAGAGCGCAGTAGTGTCAATTGAGCGATTCGTTGTGGCGGCTGCCGGCCCGGCTCAAGCTTGGCACAAGAGTCTCAGACTTTGCAATGAGTTACAGAAAGCGGCGGGGTCGGATTGCCAACCCTGGGGCTTGCGCATCATAATTGCGCGCCCATTCGAGAGCACAAGCCGGAGGGCAAGTCGTTCGGGAGGGAGCGCGCGATGATCGCGCCGAAATGGAATGCCCGGCCTGGCCGCTGCCTCGCCCTGCTCGCAGCCTCGCTGCTCGCCGCGGGCTGCACGTCGACACCGTTCAGCTCGACAAGCGACTTCGACCGCACCTTCATCAGCGCCGCCCAGACCTGGGACCTCGACAAGAACGGCGTCGTGTCGTGCGACGAGTGGAAGCGATACACCGCGACATCTCTGCGTGAGTCGGACGCCAACGGCGACGGTGCTCTCGATCAGGAGGAGTGGGCGAGGATGGCCAAGAGCGACAGGCTGTTCGAGATTGCAAACCTCCCCTATTTCGACGCCGGCTCGGACGGGCGCGTGACGGCGGACGAGCTCGCGGCGAAGTCCAATCCCGCCTTCAGGCTTCTCGACAAGAACCAAGACTGCCAGATCGACAGAACTGAATCGGTGCAGGTCTACAGCGTCGACAAGCCGAAGGAGAAAGAGCAGGATCAGCAGATTCCGAAGCCCGGCGGCCGTTAGGTCCGCGGCAGGCGCGAACCGGCGCGGCGAGCCAGTGACGCTAAGTTCAACGGAATGACGCGGCTGTCATACCGCCGCGTAGATGAAACGAAACGTCGCCACCACCTCACCGTCATGCCCGCGTCGTGGCGGAGCCACGCTTCGCGTGGACGGCGGGCATCCGTCCAAGCATGGATTTGAATTCATTCGGCAAACTTGGATAGATCCCCGCCTTCGCGGGGATGACGTGAAGTGTGGGCCAACGAGTCGAAACATAGGCTCGGCGGTATCACTTGGAAGGAACCAATCTCAGCACTTTGCCGTTTTTTTCGTCGGTCAGGAGCCAGAGCGCGCCGTCGGGGCCCTGGCGCACGTCCCGGATGCGCTCTCCGAGGTCGGTCAAGAGCTTCTCGTGCGCGACGACCTCCTCACCCTCGAGAACGAGCCGCTCGAGGTGCGCGCCGGCGAGCCCGCCGACAAACAGGTTGCCCTTCCACTCGGGGATGAGATCGGCGGTATAGAAGGCGAGGCCCGAGACCGCGATCGACGGGTCCCAATAGTAGACCGGCTGCTCCAGGCCCTCCTTCCCTGTCCCCTCGCCGATCCTGGCGCCCGTGTAATCGCGGCCGTAGGTGATGAGCGGCCAGCCATAGTTCTTTCCGGCTTGCGGATGATTGAGCTCGTCGCCGCCGCGCGCGCCGTGCTCGACGGTCCAAAGCTGGCCAGTATCGGGATCGAGGGCCGCGCCCTGAATGTTGCGATGGCCGATGGACCAGACCTTGGGATCCCAGCCCGCGAGCTTCGGGTTGTCGGGAGCGGGTGCGCCGTCGGGCATGACGTGGATCACCTTGCCGAGGTGGTTTGCGGGGTTCTGCGCCTCGTTGCGGGCAAAGTTGCGCTCGCCCGTGGTGATGAACAGCGAGCCGTCGCGAGCAAACACGAGCCGCGAGCCGAAGTGATAGGTGCTCTTGATCGCCGGCTCCTGGCGGAAGATCACCGCGACGTCCTCCAGCTTTCCGCCGTCCCCCTCCAAGACGAGCTTGGCGCGGGCGACGCTGGTGCCGTTCTTGCCCGCCTCGCGCGGCTCGGCATAGGACAAGTAGATCGCGCCGCTGGTCGCGAAGTCGGGGCCGAGCGCGACGTCGAGGAGGCCACCCTGGCCCAGCACGGCGATCTCCGGCAGCCCGGCGATCGGCGCCGAAAGCTTGCCGTTCTTGGTCACGAGGCGCATGCGCCCCGGCCGCTCGGTGACGAGCAGGCGACCGTCAGGCAGAAACGCGAGGCCCCATGGGTGCTCGAGGCCTTGGGCGACCGTTTCAGTCCTAACGCTGGCCGGCTTGGCGGCCGGCGCATTGGTCTGCTCGGCGCCGGCGGGGGTCACGACAAGTGAAACTGCGACAAGACTCAGCGCTCGACTAGTGGAGCTCATGGGGGCCTCGCTCTCGGGAGATTTCCAGCGCGACGGGTCTCCTCCGCACCAAGGCCCGTTCTCGAATTGTCTTTTGGCGCCCGCTGGCCATATATGGGCGCATGAACGTACCCGGCGGCCTTTCGTTCCTCAAGATGAACGGTCTCGGCAACGAGATCGCGATCATCGACCTGCGCGGGACCGGCACGGTCCTGAGCGCGGCCGAGGCGCGCGCGATCGCCGCCGATCCACGCTCGCGCTTCGATCAGTTGATGACCATGCATGATCCCAAGACTCCGGGCACGGAAGCCTTCATACGCATCTATAATAGTGACGGCTCCGAAACGTCGGCGTGCGGCAATGGAACCCGCTGCATCGGCTGGGTCGAAAGCCAGAGAACCGGGCGGACATCGCTCAAATTCGAGACCGGCGCCGGAATTCTCGGCGTTGCCGTCGAGACCATGCACTGCATCACGGTCGACATGGGTGAGCCGCGCTTCGAGTGGAGCGAGATCCCGCTCGCCGAGCCGTTCCACGACACGCGCGCCATCGAGCTGCAGATCGGCCCCATCGAGGCGCCGGTCCTGCACTCGCCCTCGGCCGTCAATGTCGGCAATCCGCATGCCGTTTTCTGGGTCGATGACGTCGAGGCATATGATCTCGGCCGGCTGGGTCCGTTGCTCGAGAACCACCCGATGTTTCCCGAGCGCGCCAACATCTCGCTTGCGCATGTTGCCTCCGGCACGGAATTGCGTGTCAGAACGTGGGAGAGGGGAGCCGGGCTCACCAGGGCCTGCGGCACGGCGGCGTGCGCCGCCGCGGTCGCGGCCATGCGCAAGGGCCTCGCCGAGCGCAAGGTCAAAGTGGCCTTGCCCGGCGGAGAGCTTGTCGTCGAATGGACGCCCGGGAACCGTATCTTGATGTCGGGGCCGGTGGAGATGGAGTACGAGGGCCGTCTCGAGCCGGCGGGCATGGCGCCGGCAGGCGCCTGATGCAGGCTGCGGCCGCCGGCGGTTTGACGTCGATGGTCTCGCCTGCGACGGTTCGGCTCGAAGTCTCCGATTTCTCGTGCTTATAGGATTCCTGTGACGAAACATGTGATGTCCGAGCCGCTCGTCATAACGCTCGGTTGCCGTCTCAACGCCTATGAGTCCGAGGTCGTGCGCCGGCATGCCTCGCGCGCCGGACTCGAAAACTGCGTGATCGTCAACACGTGCGCGGTGACGGGCGAGGCCGTGCGCCAGGCGGCGCAGGCAATTAGAAAGCTGCGCCGCGAGCGCCCCGGCGCGCGCATCGTCGTCACCGGGTGCGCGGCCCAAGTTGAGCCGGAGCGCTTCGCCGCCATGGCCGAGGTCGACCACGTGATCGGCAACGCCGAGAAGATGCAAGCGGAGACATTTCGCAGCCTTTCGGTCGAGGACACGGAACGCGTGCGCGTCAACGACATCATGAGCGTGAGGGAGACCGCGTCGCACATGATCGACGGCTTCGGGGCGCGCGCGCGCGCCTACGTGCAGGTCCAGAACGGCTGCGACCACCGCTGCACGTTTTGCATCATTCCTTACGGGCGCGGGCCCTCGCGATCGGTCCCGGCAGGCGAGGTTGTGGCCCAAATCAGCCGCCTCGCCGAGGCAGGCTATCGCGAGGCCGTGCTCACCGGCGTCGACATCACGTCCTACGGCGGGGACCTGCCGGGCGACATGACGCTCGGCCGGCTCGTCAAGCAGGTGCTGCGCCACGTGCCCGGGCTCGACCGGTTGCGGCTCTCCTCGATCGACCAAGTCGAGGCCGACAAGGATTTGATGGACGCGATCGCATCCGAGTCGCGGCTGATGCCGCATCTCCACCTGTCGTTGCAGGCGGGCGACGATCTCATCTTGAAGCGCATGAAGCGGCGCCACCGGCGCGCCGATGCCATTCACTTCTGCGCTGAGGCGCGGCGCCTGCGCCCGGACCTGGCCTTCGGCGCCGATGTCATCGCCGGCTTTCCCACCGAGACGGAGGACATGTTTCAAAATACCCTGCGCCTCGTCGACGAGTGCGGTCTGACGTTTCTCCACGTGTTCCCGTTCTCGCCGCGCAAGGGCACGCCGGCGGCGCGCATGCCCCAGGTGGCGCGCGCCGAGGTCAGGGAGCGTGCGGCGCGGCTGCGGGCCAAGGGCGCAGAGGCCCTTGCGAGCTTTCTCGACGCCATGGCCGGCCGCGAGGTCGAGCTTTTGATGGAAAGCGCCGATGCGGGGCGCGCGCCGAATTTTGCCGAGGTGATCGTGGCGGCGGGCTCACCAACCGGCCCGCTCGCGCGGGCGCGCGTCGGCGGCCACGACGGCCGGCGTCTCAGCGGCACGGTGATCGCGTGAGCGGGGGGGAGATCAAACCCGAGGACGTGCTCGCGCCGCGGCCCGGCGGCAAGACCGGGGCCGCGGCGGTGCCGGAGGACCCGCTCGCCGATGGCGCTTCGAGGAGCGGCGCGGAGCATGGGTCGCAAGACGCGGGGGCCGGCCCGGAAGGGAACGACGAGACCGGCGGTACGCGTTGGTTCCAGCGTCTGAAGGCCGGCTTGACCAAGACCTCCGCCAAGCTTTCGGCGGGCCTCACCGATCTGTTCGCCAAGCGCAAGCTCGAAAGCGCTACGCTCGGCGCCCTCGAGGATCTCCTGATCGGGGCCGATCTCGGCGTCGAGACCGCCCAGCGCATCACCGCCGAGCTGGCGAAGGGCCGCTTCGAGAAAGGCGTTTGCGCAGACGACGTTCGCGAGATCCTGGCCGTGGAGGTCGAGCGCGTCTTGGAGCCGGTGGCGCGCCCGCTTTCGTTGCGGCCCGGCACGAAGCCGCATGTGATGCTTATTGTCGGCGTCAATGGCACGGGCAAGACGACGACCATCGGCAAGCTCGCGGCACGGTTTACCGGCGAGGGGAGGAAAGTGATGCTCGCCGCCGGCGACACGTTCCGGGCCGCGGCGATCGATCAGCTCAGGATCTGGGGCGAGCGGACGGGCGCGCGGGTCGTCGCGCGCGCGCAGGGCGCCGACGCCGCGGGATTGGCATTCGAGGCGCTCGAGGAAGCGCGCAGGGAGGGCTACGACGTTCTGCTCCTGGATACGGCCGGGCGTCTTCAGAACAAGCAGGCGCTGATGGAGGAGGTCGAGAAGATGGTGCGCGTGTTGAGGAAGCAGGACCCTTCCGCGCCGCACGACGTGCTGCTCGTGCTCGATGCTACGACCGGACAGAATGCGCTCAATCAAGTCGAGGTTTTTCGCGAGCGGGCGGGCGTTACGGGCCTCATCATGACCAAGCTCGATGGCACGGCGCGCGGCGGCATTCTGGTCGCCCTCGCCGCAAAGTACGCTCTTCCCGTGCACGCGATAGGCGTCGGCGAGGGCGTCGAGGATCTGCATCCCTTCGAGGCCCGACAGTTTGCACGCGCCATTGCGCTCGCCTAGGAAGCTCTAGCCCGACCTTCTCAAAGGGTCACGGACGGCCCATGCCGGAGGCATGTCTTCGACATGACGGCGAAATTGACGACAGAGCCGGAGCGGCGCGTCACGCCGGAGGCGTGCTTTCAGCACGACGCGATGCCGCTCATCGGTCAAGCGTCTCATGCCGGAGGCATGGCTCCGCCATGACACACTCTGTCGTCAATTTCGCCCCGCCCTGCGGGTCGCCCTGGTGCGGCCGGCCCGTTCGTGCTGGAAGCATGCCTTCGGCATGACGCGCGCCTCAACCGTAAGCGTGAGCTACGCTTTTCGGCGCGCTCCTGCCGGACCGGCTCGCGCGAGGGCGATGACGCACCGTGAGCCTTTGAGAAGGTCGGGCTCGTGTGGTGGTTCACAAGTCCGTATCATTCTCGAGGCCAGGTTCGCTTGCGGACTTGCGTACCTAACCCACACTAGACTCATGGATTTTCTAGTGTCCCTGCTCCAAAGCTCGCTAAGCGCTCGCCGCAGAATGAGGCGAACTTCGGAGCAGGGACACTAGCGCGATGCGGGACGAACGTCGCCGGGCCCGAATGGCGCCACAAAATGAAGGTCGATCGGGCTCAATGAGCAACCCCAAGCGGCTCTATCCCTTCAACGCCGAGCAGACGGTCAACATCGCGAGCGAGTTCGGGCCGCTGGTGACGATGTTTGTCGTCAATGCCATGTACGGGATCAACACCGGAACGTGGGCCCTGATCCTGACCACTGTGATGGCGATCGGGGCGATGGTCTATATGTTCGGCCGTCCCCCGGTATTCCCGCTCATCGCCTCGACGGTCACGATCGTGTTCGGCGCGCTCACCCTTATCACCAAGGATCCCATGTGGGTCCAGATCAAGGTGACGATCTTCAACGCGATGTTTGCCGGGTTTCTGTTCGGAGGTCTGTGGCGCTACCGAGATCGCAATCAAGCCGTCGCGGAGTTCGGCCCGGTCGCCGCCATGTTCCTCGTCGGTCTGGCCGCCGGCAGCAGCGTGGCGGCGTGGGTGCTGATCGGTGCGACGCTTTTTGCGCGCGCGGCGATAGGACGCGGTCTTTCGGATCTCCCGTGGGTGGCCTTCGCGATGACCCTTGCCTTCGCCGCGCTGGCGCTCATGGACGGCGAACCAAGATGGCTCAAGACCAATGTGACAAGCTGCGCCGCGCTCTCCGCCGGGTTTGCGATGGGCGCCCTTTTTCTCAACAGGAACTTCTTCGCGTACGTTTTCGAGACGACATTCCACTACACGAAGGACGGATGGGACGCGTTCACGCGCAGCTTCGCGTGGTTCTTCACGTTGACGGCGGTGATGAACGAGGTCGTGCGGCTGACCTTTAAAGACGACGCCGTGTACGACGTGCTCGGCCACGAAATGAATGGCGTCAACATCTGGATCGCATTCAAGCTTCTGTTCATAATGCCGTTGAGCGGTTTTTACGCTTGGCTGTTGACGAAGTGGATGAGCAAGCACCGAATTCCCGCTCACCAGGCGGCGGCGAGCCGGGACCCCGCGGGGGCTCCGCAAACCGATGCAGGATTGGCGCCTGCCGTCACGGAGGCCCGGGCGTCGACGGACATCGAGTGAGCCCTCGGCGCCACGTTCGGTTGCGGACCTGGCCTCGCTTTGCCGCTCCGGCTCCGAGAGCGGTTCCGCTTCGGCGGAAACGGGAATAGGCTCTCGCCTCCGAATTTTATCGCACGCTCCTTGCGAGCATCGTCCCACGTCGCCGGAGACTGCTCTGGCCCGGAGCCGCTCGAAGGACAGAGGAGAACCGTTTTGGACCGGAAGGGACACTCGGCGGAAAGTCCGGAGGCGAACGGCCGCGTTCTCTTGAAGCTCGCAGTCGAGCTTGGCCCTCTCGTGGTGTTCTTCGTGGCCAACGCGCGGGGCGGTATTTTCTTCGGAACCGGCTGCTTCGTTGCGGCGACGCTGTTGTCGCTCGCCGCCTCGCGTGTGCTCTTCGGCCGCGTGCCGACCATGCCGCTCGTGACCGGCTTGTTCGTGTTGGTGTTCGGCGGGCTGACGCTCGCGCTCCGGGACGAGCTTTTCATCAAGCTCAAGCCCACCATAGTCAACTCGCTGTTCGCGATCATCCTTTTCGGCGGGCTGATCGCCGGCCGCCCGCTGCTCAAGCACTTGTTCGGGGACGTGTTTCGCTTGACCGAGGAGGGCTGGCGCAAGCTCACCTTCCGGTGGGCGTGTTTTTTCCTGGCTCTCGCCGCGCTCAACGAGATCGTTTGGCGTCTGTTCTCGACCGACACCTGGGTGAGTTTCAAAGTGTTCGGCATCATGCCGCTGACGATGATCTTCGCCCTGCTCCAGATTGGACTGCTTAGACGGCACGAAGCCACCAACAACTGAAACTCGCCCACGCGGCATCGCTGAAATTATTCTTACGTCTGATCTTCAGATAGCAAACATAAATCATCGATGTATTGACGACGTGCATGCCGAAAATTTGGGCAAAGCTATTTTTCTAGTGGACGAGGTGCGCGAAGTCGTATTTTCTCCGGTTCGGAGCGTCACCTTTTTTCAAACGGCGAAGATGACGCTTCGTTCGCGCAGGGTTACGGCCTGAACCTGCGTCAGCCTTTTTTCACTGTCTCAGCCCGCCCACGGTCATGGCACGCGAACCGACAACACGGGACCCAGCAACGGGCCGCCTCGCGCGGTCTCCGATTCACCTCCTGCATCGTGCCGGGCAATGTGCCGGCGAGATTTTCTTGATTGAAATGGGAAGCGGGGAGATCACTCCCCGGCAGTACACGGTCCTGGTCACGGTCTCGCTCAACGAAGGTCTGAGCCAGACCGACCTGGTCGAACAGACCGGGATCGACCGCTCGACGCTCGCCGATATCGTACGGCGCATGCTGAAAAAGGGTCTCTTGCTGCGCCGCCGCACCAAGGCGGATGCCCGCGCCTACGCGATCCGGCTCACCGAGGAGGGCTGGCGGGCGCTCAAGGCCGCAGACCCGGTCGCCAAACGGGTCGACGAGAGGATCCTTGCCGCACTGCCGGGCCAGCAGCGGGACCGATTTGTGCAGGACCTCAACACGATCGTTCGCGCGCTGAGCAGGCTCGACCTGGAAACCAAGCTCGGCAAAGGCCCTTAGCTCGCCGCGCCAGACGGGCCGCATCCGCGCAGATCCGATCCGGCACGCGCCTCGGGTCTCGATCGGCGAGCTCAGGCTGCGGACCGGAGCAGGTTGCGGTTGATCATCGTTTCCGCGATCTGGACCGCGTTGAGCGCGGCTCCCTTGAGCAGATTGTCGGCGACAATCCACAGGGCGAGGCCGTTCTCGACGGTGGTGTCCTCGCGGATTCGCGAGACATAGGTCGCGAACTCGCCGGCGGCATCGATGGGCGTCGCATAGCCGCCGGGCTCGCGCTTGTCGAGCACCATTATGCCCGGCGCCCGGCGCAGGATCTCGCGCGCCTCACCGGCCGAGATCGGACGCTCGAACTCGACGTTGACCGATTCGGAATGGCCGACGAACACCGGGACGCGCACGCAGGTGGCGGTGACCTTGATGCGGGGATCGAGGATCTTCTTGGTCTCCGCCAGCATCTTCCACTCCTCTTTCGTGTAGCCGTCCTCCATGAACACGTCGATGTGTGGAATGCAGTTGAAGGCGATTTCTTTCGTGAACTTCTTGGGCTCGACCACCAGGCCCGGCACGTACTTGGCCTTGGTCTGGTGCCACAGCTCGTCCATCGCCTCCTTGCCCGCGCCCGATACCGACTGGTAGGTCGAGACGACGACGCGCGTGATGGTCGCTCGATCGTGCAAGGGCTTGAGCGCGACCACCATCTGTGCCGTCGAGCAGTTGGGGTTGGCGATGATGTTCTTCTTCCGGTAGCCGCTGACCGCATCGGCATTCACCTCCGGGACGACGAGCGGGACGTCCTGATCGTAGCGCCAGCACGAGGAGTTATCGATCACGACGCAGCCTTTGGCGCCGATCCTCGGGCTCCACTCCTTGGACACGGCCGAGCCCGCCGACATCAGGCAGATGTCGGCTTTCGCGAAGTCGAACTGCTCGAGGTCCTGGCACTTGAGCGTGGCGCCGGCGAAGGAAACCGGGGTGCCGACCGAGCGGCGCGAGGCGATCGCATAAACCTCGTCGGCCGGAAACTCGCGCTCGGCGAGCACGGCCAGCATCTCGCGGCCGACATTGCCGGTGGCGCCGACGACGGCGACCCGAAAACCCATGGCTAGCCCTCGAATGGAGGCGGCGGCGTGCCGCGCTCGGTTGTTCGTCTGCGGCCGATCACTTACGCGCGCTGCGGGGCCGTTTCAAGAAACTTTCGCGATCGATCCAAACGCGGCCGATGGACCGGCGGTCCGCATCGGTGCTTGCGCCGGCCCCGATGCCGCGGCCGGGCCTATGGACGGCGAACCTCCTCAGCACCAGGCTGCGTCTCGAGAGGCTCCTTCAGGCCGGTAAACATGGCCTTGACCAGATTCTCGCCGTGCTCGAGGCTCGCCAGGACGACGCCCAGGATGTGCAGCCCGACCAGGCCGAGCGTGATGTTGGCCAGGGCCTCGTGCACCTCCTCCATGAGCTTGGAGCCCCAGAAGGCGTCGGTCGTCATCAGATGGCCCGTGACCGATAGCGCGACGAGCATGGCGAGCAGCGCAATCACCATCGCGCCTCCGGCCGGGTTGTGGCCGAGGTGTCGCGGCGCTTCAAGGCGGACGGACTGCTTGAGGAACATGAGCGCCGCGCGCGGTCCCTTTACGAAGTCCGAGAAGCGGGCGTAGCGCGGGCCGATGAAGCCCCACACGATGCGCGTCGCGACCAGTGCCGCGATCGCATAGCCGGCCGCGAGGTGCAGCCATTCGATCTCGTCGCCGGTGAGGAACGCCACGGTGAAGAGGACCACGAGACTCCAGTGGAAGAACCTGATGAAGGGGTCCCACACCTTGATCCACGCTCGCGGCGCGGCGCCGCCGGCACCGGACAAATGGTCGCCACTCATTGTCGAGGTCCTCTATTGCTGGCCGACGATGTTGCCGGTCGCGGGATCGAGGAACAGCTCGATGCGGTTGCCTTGCTTGTCGCGGGCATAAATCTCCGCGCACTGGTTCTTGATCTTGCTCTTGGCGACCGTGTAGCCCTGCTCGGCCGCCTTTTTCTCGAGCTCCTCGATTTTCAGCCATTTTTCCTCGGGCTCGCTCGTGCAGGGCTTGCCGAACCCCGTGGCCCGGACAGCGGTGGCAGCCGCCAGGGACGCAAACAAGGCGATGAGAACAGCGGTACGCATCGTATCACTCCATGACCAGTAATTGGTGCAGCCAGCGGTGCGGACATGGCGCAGTGTCGAAAAAAGTGCTGCGGCTGCTGCCGATGGCGCCTCGAGCCGCGATCGCTAGCATGGCGCGGCGCCAACGTATTTGCTCCGCGTCAAGAGAGCGTACCGCCATCCGGATCGTTCAATCGAGGCGAAGGCCTGCTCTTGATCAGGCAGCGAGTTTTGCCAGGCGATCTGCGATCGCTTTGCCCATCTCGCTGGTGCCGACCTGGCGCATACCGGGCTGCATGATGTCGCCCGTGCGGTAGCCGTCGGCGAGGACCTCGGCGATCGTTCGATCGAGGTCATCGGCCTCCTGTCCCATGTCGCACGAATAGCGCAGCGCCATGCCGAAGCTCGCGATCGCGGCGATCGGGTTGGCGAGCCCCTTGCCGGCGATGTCGGGCGCCGAGCCGTGCACCGGTTCGTAGAGCGCGAAGCGTCTGCCGGTCTTCAAATCGGGCGCGCCGAGAGACGCCGACGGCAGCATGCCGAGCGATCCTGTCGTCATGGCGGCTTCGTCGGAGAGCACGTCGCCGAACAGGTTGTCGGTGACGATGACGTCGAACTGCTTGGGGTTACGGACGAGCTGCATGGCGCAGTTGTCGGCGAGGATGTGCACGAGCTCCACATCCGGGGCATAGGCCTTGTGGATCGCGGTGACGACCTCGTTCCAGAGCACGCCGGTCTTCATGACGTTGCGCTTCTCGGCGGAATGCACCTTGTTGCGGCGCTTCCGCGCGAGATCGAAGGCGACCCTGGCGATGCGCTCGATCTCGTGCGTCGAGTAGACCTGGGTGTCGACCGCGCGCTTCTCGCCGTTCTCGAGCGTCACGATCTCCTTCGGCTCGCCGAAATAGACGCCCCCGGTCAGTTCGCGCACGATCATGATGTCGAGGCCCTCGATCAGCTCGCGCTTCAGGGCCGAGGCATCGGCCAGCGCCGGATAGCAGATCGCGGGCCTCAGATTGGCGAACAGCCCGAGCTCCTTGCGCAAGCGCAAGAGCCCCGCCTCGGGACGGACCGCGTAGGGCACCTTGTCCCACTTGGGGCCGCCGACGGCGCCGAAGATCACGGCGTCTGTTTCTTTGGCCGCGGCCACCGTCTCGTCGGTCACGGGCACGCCGTGCTTGTCGATCGCCGCGCCGCCGACGAGGCCGGACCGGGTCTCGAACGCGGCGCGGCGGCCTCTCTTGTTGAAGACCGCGATGACGCGCTCGACCTCGGCCATCACCTCGGTGCCGATGCCGTCGCCAGGGAGCAGGAGCAGAGCGTGTGTCACCATGGAGCGATGCGATCCGCGCGGCCTGTTCGCGAGATTTGAGGGCGTTAGTGCTAGCCCGGGCCACCGCCTGCCGCAAGGACCGCGAGCGCTCCCATCTGGGAGCCGGCTCGGCTGTCGCGACGAGGCTCATCTCGTCCCGGGCGACACGGCCGGCTCATCCGCGCAGATCGTCGCGTCCCACGGACCGGACTAGCTCCTGGTATTCGGCGACCTCGCCGGACGGCGTCAGGCGATAGACCTGGGGCGAGCCCGTGGCCAGCTCTCGCTCCAAGATCTCCTCGCCCGAGAGACGCTCGAGGTTCATGATGAGCGCGCGCAAGGAATTGCCGTGCGCTGACACGAGAACATTTTTGCCTGCCACGACCTGCGGCCAGATGTATTTATCATAGTAGGGAAGGACGCGCGCCGCGGTGTCCTTGAGGCTCTCGCCGCCCGGCGGCCTAATATCGAAGCTCCGCCGCCAGACCAGCACCTGGTCCTCCCCCCAGCGCCGCGCCGCCTCTTCCTTGTTGAGGCCCACGAGCTCCCCGTAATCGCGCTCGTTCAGCGCCGCGTCCTCGTGGATCTCGACGTTCGTCTGGCTGATTTCGCCGAGAATGATGTCGAGCGTGTGCCGCGCCCGCTTGAGCTTGCTCGTAAAAGCGATATCGAAGTGAAGCCCCTGATCTTTGAGAACCCTGCCCGCCCAGCGGGCCTCGATGACGCCCTTGTCCGTGAGATCGGGATCGCGCATGCCGGTGAACAGATTCCTCTGGTTCCACTCGCTCTCGCCGTGCCGCACGAGGACCAGCCTGTTCGCCATCGCCTTGATCTGTTGCGTTCTTTTTAGGGTCGACATCTAGAGCCCCAACGAGAGTCCAAGCACATCCGCCATGGCAAAGAGACCGGGTCCCTTGTCACGGCCCCAGAGCGCGGCCTTCACGGCCCCGCGCGCGAAGATGCCGCGATCGCAGGCGCGGTGCGTCAGCTCGATCCGTTCACCATTACCGGCGAAAATAACCGAATGCTCGCCGACCACGGTTCCGCCGCGCAAGGCGGCGAACCCGATGTCGCCGCGCCGGCGCGGTCCCGTGTCGCCATCCCTCGCCCGCACGCTCTTGGCCTTCAAGTCAATGCCGCGGCCCGCCGCCGCCGCCGCCCCGAGCATGAGCGCGGTTCCGGACGGCGCATCGCGCTTCTGGCGGTGATGCATCTCGACGATCTCGATGTCGTAGTCGTCGTCGAGTGCCTCCGCGACCCGTCGCGCAATCGCGGCGAGGAGCGTGACGCCGAGGCTCATGTTGCCGGCCTTGATCACGGTCGCGTGGCGGGCGGCGGCTTTGATCGACGCCTCGTCGGACTCCGAAAGCCCCGTCGTGCCGATGACATGAACGATGCGCGCGTTGGCGGCGAGTGCGGCGAAGTCGACCGTTGCCTCGGGGGAGGTGAAATCGACGATGCCGTCGGCGCGCGCCAGAAGCTCGAGCGGATCGCCGGTCAATGCGACACCGATCGGGCCCAGGCCGGCGAGGACTCCGAGATCAGAGCCGAGCAGCGCCGAGCCGGGCGCTTCCGCGCCTCCGGCCACGATGCAACCCGGAGTCTCATGAATAGTGCGAATGAGCTCACGGCCCATGCGGCCGGCGGCGCCCATCACGGCGATCCTCATGTCGCTCATCGCGTCTCCAGTCGGTCGAGTTGCGCCGGGGTATAGCAACCGGCCGGGACGAGCGGAAGTGCGGTGCGCACGTTGTGACGCGCGTGCGCATGTTTTGTTGCACTGCCGATCGGCATCGTGACGGCCGCAGCGCGGCGCCGGGCGGTGCCTCCCCTCCTGGCGAGACGTGCGGATCATGAGGTGCAAACGAGTAAGTCGTTGGTCCGCGTGGTGGTTTAGCGAGGCGAAGGCGCCCGGCGTGCCCGCCGCGGCCGCCGGCCCCCGTGCACTCAAGCGCCGATCGATAGCCGATGGCACAACGTCTGCTGGTTTCACCCCCTGAATTTGGCCAACATAAGCGCTAGGGTTCGGGCCGCGCCGGGTCCGGCCGAGCCGTTGCCAATAGCTGCCGGGCCCGAGGCGCGGCGCGCGAAGGAGCGCTGCATGACGGCAAGGTGGCTTATTCCTGCGGCGTTGGTGATCGCCGGAACCGTCCATCAGGCTGCGGCCGTGAGGCAGGTCAAGAGCCTCTACACGGTGATCGACCTCAAGTCCTGCAAGACGGTCAAGGGGTCCGCGAATGGTGAAGCGTGGTCGTGCGGGGGGCTGCCGGACTATCCTGTCTTTGTCGCCGAGGGCGATCTCAAGACGTACTTGAGCGTCGGAGGCGGCGCCGAGCTTCGGCGCGCGGCGACCCAGACGCTCAGGTCCATCAACACGGTCTTCGAGGCCAATTCGAACCGCGCCGCCGTCGAGTGGCGGTTTATCATCCGGGACGGAAAGACGCTCCCGTACGCGACAATCGTGCGCTATTTCACGCGCAGCGGCACGCGGCGGGGGGAGGTTTTGGTTGTGATGCGCGTCACCGAAAAGGAGGCGTGCCACGTCGCCTACATCGATGCCGTCGCCAACACGGACGCGATCGTGCTGGCCCGGCGCATCGCCGATGAGCGGGCCCGGGCCTTCAACTGCACGTCGGAGCCGGCCCCGGTCGGCGCGGTCGGCAAGAGCCCGATGTAGGCTTGCGCCTGCTCCCGCCTCGCCGACGAGCGCTCAAAGCCCGTGCGGCGGCCGCGCTCGCTCGCTGCTCAGGTGGTCCAAGCGAATGCGATCTTCTCGAGCTTGGCGCCCCCGATGCGGTCGAAGGTCTGGGCCACCGGCCGGCCGCCGCGGCGCCAATAGAAATCGGTCGCCATGCTGTTCTCGGCGAGCGCCCACACGATCAGGCCGCGCTGGCGGCGCTCATCGAAGATGTGACGGCAGGACTCGAAAAGGTGCTCGCCGAACCCGAGGCCCTGGTAGGTGGGCGTGAGGTAAAGCTCGTAGATTTCGCCTTGGTAAGGTCCGCGGACGCGCGCTGCGCCGAACGTCGCGTAGCCCGCAACTCTGCTCGCATGCTCGAGGACCAGGAGGCCGTCTCCGGAGCGGATGGTGCCCATCCACCACTCATGCCCGCGGCGCTTGATCATGCTCTCGAGATGGGCATGCGGGATGATGCCCAGATAGGCCTGCTGCCAGGAGAGCCGGAAAACCTCGGCCAGCGCCTTGGCATCGGCCGGCTTGGCCTTGCGGATCTTGGCCTCGGAACCCGAGCTGAGCATGGACTCATTATATCGGGTTACGTTTCGAGGTGACAGCGCGAGCTTGCTGGCTTGGTGCAGCGCAATGAAAAGATTACGCCCGACGCTCGAAGCACCGGGCGCAATCACTGTCCTTGTCGTCGCGGGCCCGGGCCAAGTGAAGTGGCGAGGCCCGGCGCGATCCCGTTCAGCTCGCCTTCTTGATCTGCTCGAAGGCTTTGCTCGCGGCCGTGTTCATGGATTCGAACGTCTGCTGGGCGACCTTCGCCGAAAGCTCGAAGAGCTCCTTCGACTGTGCTCCGGCAGCGGCAAGCTGCTGCTGCACGTAGCTCGTTTGCAGGCGCACGACCTCGGGCACGGTCTTGGCGCGGGCGATCGCCTCGGCGGCGACGAATGCGGCTTCCGCGTTGGCCTCGGTGTTGCGGAGCATCTTGTCGCCGATCGACTTTGCGCCGGCATGGGCCGCGACCATCACGTCCTCGAGCACCTTCACCCCGTCCTTGGCGACCGAGTTGATCTTGCTGTAGGCGTCGCGTGCCTTGTGAATGCCATCCTCGGCCATCGCCTGGACGGTCTCGGGGATGCGGGCCTCCCTGGCAGCGGAGAGCATGTCCTGGGCTTGGCGGGTGAATGGGTCGCTCATCGGTGTTCCTTTCGGGTTCGGTGGCGGTGGGGCGGCGGCCTTATTCGTCGGCACGCCATGGTCGGGCAAGCGCAGTATAGCGCCCTGATTGTGCATTGCAACATAAATTTGCTGCTTTGCGTCAGAATCGGCGCAAATGCTCGTCAGATTGCCGTTTGCAAGTGCGAAAGTCCGCCGTCCCTTCAAAAGCTTAACAGTCAAGGTTTACAAACTGTGGAAGAGCTCGCGATAGCCCACCGCGGCGCGATCGAACAGGATGTCGGCAGGCCTCAGCGGACGGGCGAGTGCGAGCCCGTCGAGTGAGCGGCAGCGCGACAAGGCGACATAGGCCTGGCCGTGGGCGAAGGTGCCGCGCCCGAGATCGATGCAGGCGTGATCGAGGGTGAGGCCCTGAGCCTTGTGAATTGTGAGCGCCCAGGCGAGCCGGACCGGAAACTGCTTGAACGTGCCGGCGACGGTTTCGACGATTCTCTCGGCCGCCTTGTCGTAGGCGTAGCGCCGGGCCTCCCACGTGGCGGGCTCGATTTCATGCTCCTTGCCGCCGACGTCGAGCCACACGCGCCGTTGCGCGAGCCGGGAGACGCGCGCGACCGTCCCGTTGACCCAGCGCTTGTCGGCGTCGTTGCGCAGCAGGATGACCTTGGCGCCGGGCTTGAGCAGCAAGGTCGGATCGGTCGGGTGGGCGTTTTCGCTGAAGCCGCCGCTCACGGCGGCCGGATAGGCCATGACAGGCTCCGGCAGCGCGTCGAGGTAGGCCATGTTGATGCGCTGCGCGGCGGCATTGGTCGGCGTCAGGACGACGTGGCCTTCGCCGTCGCGCAACGAGCGCATCGGTCTCACTCGCTCATTGAGAAGCTCGAGGTCGCTTTCGTCGGCCTCGCCCTCGCGCACCCGGTTCAACAGTCGGATCAAGGCCTGGTCGCTCTGGCGAAAGACCCGGGTGAGCTCGAGCCGCGACGTGCCGGCCCCTTCGAGCAACGATGAGACGGAGAAGAAGAACGGTCCGCCGAAGCTCTGCTCGAGATGTCCCGCGACCTCGGCCTCTTGCACCACCGGGGGAAGCTGGTGCAGGTCGCCGAACATGACCAGCCTGACCCCTCCGAACGGCTCGCGGGCGCGCCCGCGGTTCAACCTCAGGGCCTGGTCGATGGCCCACATCAGGTCCGATCGCACCATCGAGACCTCGTCGATCACGAGAAGCTTCAAGCGCCGCATGAGCCCGCCGTTGCGGCTGCGCCGGATATCCTCGGGACGGATCAGGCGCGGCGGGAAGCCGAAGAACGAGTGGATGGTCTGGCCGCCGACGTTGACGGCGGCGAGGCCCGTGGGCGCCAGCACCACGAACTCCTGAGAGACGAGCTCGCGCAGTGAGCGGAGCAGGGTCGACTTGCCGGTG
Organism: Hyphomicrobiaceae bacterium; assembly: GCA_035283385.1. GTDB lineage: Bacteria > Pseudomonadota > Alphaproteobacteria > Rhizobiales > Hyphomicrobiaceae > Hyphomicrobium_C. Next base: position 4,700 of record DATETZ010000006.1, on the reverse strand, counting down.
CCGGCGCGGCCGGTGACGAATAGGTGGCCTTGGCCCTTGCGCATGAACTCGAGCGCGGCTGCGTACTCGGCGGTTGCCGTCACGCCGTCCGGCCACGGCTCCTCCGGGACTTGGCCGCGCAGTGGCTCGAGGCGTGGCGTGGACAAGCAGAGCCCCTTCTCAGGCATCACCGTGCGGCGGCCGCCACACTAGGCGGGGGCGCGGCAAGCCGCGCCCGGCGTCTTGTCTCATATCTGAGCCAAGTCCCGGACGCCACTCGTGCGAGAGCCGCCGCTCTGCCACCCGGCATCAAACTAAAGCGGCGGCCCGAGAGCGACCGCCGCGCCGGTTTCGAGCGGGCTCGGAGAGCCCTCGTCCCCTGATATGTCCGGTCGGCGGGTCTCAGGCGAGGCTCGCCACTTTCTCCGCCTCTCGCCGGCGCTCCTGCTTCTTTCGCTCATTGGGGTCGAGCCAGCGCTTGCGAAGCCGGATCGACTTCGGCGTGACCTCGACCAGCTCCTCATCCGTGATGTAGCTCATGGCCTTCTCCAGCGTGAGCTTCATGGGCGGGGTCAGAAGCACGTTCTCGTCCTTGCCGGCGGCGCGGATGTTGGTGAGCTTCTTGCCTTTGACGACGTTGACCTCGAGGTCGTTGTCGCGCGTGTGCTCGCCGACGATCATGCCCGCATAGACGCGCGTCTGCGGCGCAATCATGAACGGGCCGCGATCCTGGAGGTTGAAGATCGCGTAGGCCGCGGCCTCCCCGTCCGAGTTCGAGATCAGCACGCCCGTGCGCCGGCCGGCGATCTCGCCCTTCCACGGGGCGTAGCCGTGGAACAGCTTGTTCATGACCGCCGTGCCGCGCGTGTCCGACAACAGCTCGCTCTGGTAGCCCAAGAGCCCGCGCGTCGGCACGTGGAAGACCATGCGCGTGCGCCCGCCGCCCGAGGGGCGCATCTCCAAAAGCTCGCCCTTGCGCTCGGCGAGCTTCTGGACGACGACGCCGGTGTGTCCCTCGTCGACGTCGATGATGACCTCCTCGATCGGCTCGAGCCTCTGGCCCGTCTCGGCTTCCGACTTGAGCACGACCTTGGGCCGCGAGACGGTGAGCTCGAAGCCTTCGCGGCGCATGTTCTCGATCAGAATTCCGAGCTGCAACTCGCCGCGGCCCGAGACGTCGAAGGCGTCCTTGTCGTCGGAGATCGTCACCTTGATGGCGATGTTGCGCTCGGCTTCCTTGAGGAGGCGCTCGAGAATGACGCGGCTCTGCACCTTGTCGCCCTCCTGGCCGGCGAACGGCCCGTCGTTGATGCGGAACGTCATCGACAGCGTCGGCGGATCGACGGGCTGGGCAGGCAGCGGCGTGTCGACCGAGGGATCGCAGAGCGTGTCGGAAACGGTCGCTTCTCTCATGCCCGCGAGCGCCACGATCTCGCCGGCCTCGGCTTGATCGACCGGAACGCGCTCCAGGCCGCGGAAGGCGAGAACCTTCTGCACGCGAAAACTTTCGATCAGGCGGCCGTCGCGGGCGAGCGCCTTGAGCTGCTGGTTGGCTTTCAGCGTGCCCGACGTGATGCGCCCCGTGAGAATGCGCCCGAGGAACGGATCGGCCTCGAGCGTCGTCGCCAGGATGCGCACCGGCCCGTCCTCGACCAAGGGCTGCGGCACATGGCTCAAGACCAGATCGAACATGGGCGCGAGGTTCTCTTTCGGGCCCGCGGGATCGAGCGCCATCCAGCCGTTGCGGCCCGATCCGTAGAGCACGGGAAAATCGAGCTGCTCGTCGGTGGCGTCGAGGTTGGCAAAAAGATCGAACACCTCGTTGAGCACGTCCTGATGGCGCTCGTCGGGGCGGTCGATCTTGTTGATGGCGACGATCGGGCGCAGTCCGCGCTCGAGCGCCTTCGAGACGACGAACTTGGTCTGCGGCAGCGGCCCTTCGGAGGCGTCGACGAGCACGATGACGCCGTCGACCATGTTCAGGATGCGCTCCACCTCGCCGCCGAAGTCGGCGTGGCCCGGTGTGTCGACGATGTTGATGCGGCAGCCCTTCCAGACCACGCTCGTGCACTTGGCGAGGATGGTGATGCCCCGCTCGCGCTCGAGATCGTTGCTGTCCATCGCCCGCTCGGCCACGCGCTGGCCCTCGCGGAACGAGCCCGACTGGCGCAAGAGCTCGTCGACGAGCGTCGTTTTCCCGTGGTCGACGTGGGCGATGATGGCGATATTCCTGATGTCCATGAAAGTTCCGGCTGTGCGGCCTGCAATTGTGCGGCGCAATAAGCTGGCGCGGAGGTAGCACATCACCCGCGAAACCGCCAGTTGCGGCTCGCCCTCTCGGTCAGGTGCGCGTCTGGTCCCCGCGGTCGCCATTTCGACCGAGAGCCGTCTGCTCGCGCTCATGGAGCCGGGCGAGCAGGGCCTCGATGTCGAGGCGCGCCGCCTGGGTTTGGTCCTGACGCTTCCTCTGCCGTTCCTGACGGGCACGCGCGCTACGCGCCGCTCCCGGCGTCTTCAATCGGCGGCCCCCGGAGATGAGGAGGGGATGGGCCGGCTCGTCGAGGTCGAGCTCCTCGAGGAAGTTCTCGCGCAGCGCATAGAACGACTGCAGGATCGCCTCGCGCACGAGCTTCTTCTCCTCGGCCGGGATCTCGGTTCGCTTGCGCGGGTCGATCGACTGTAAGGCGCGGCGCATGTCGTGGAGCGGGGCGTAGGGGTAGAGCCCCACGAGATTGTCCGTCTCGCCGGCGTTGCAGTAGACGATGCGCATGTTGTCGATGGTCTCGCTCAAGCGGCAGAAGGCTTCGAGGTAGTCGTCGGTCGAGGCGTATTGCTTCTCGCAGAACGTGTAGAGCGCCGACTTGGTTCTGACGATGCCGCGCCACTCCTCCTCGAGGCTTTCCACGAACTTCGAGCGCTTCTGGAACACGTTGGCGAGGTAGGCGGCGACGACGGTGACGAGGACCAGAGCCATGTCACGCAGATACTCGTAGATGTCGGCGGCCGCCCGTTCGAGCGGCGTGCCGGCGATGCCGGGTATCCGGTCGGCGAACTTGGCCGCGACCGAGATCAGGAGCACGAGCCCCAGCACGACGTAGGCGCGGCGGAGCGTGCGGTTGAGCGAGGCGCGGGTCATGGCAACGAGCGTCCTGACGACAAAATGTATCCTTTCCTAAGACTGTAGCTAAAGAAAGAAAATGCTGCTATCCTTTCTTTAGCTTGGATGTGCGGCGGCCCTGAGGCCGTTATCCTTTCCTAAGGGCGCCACTAAGGAAAGCGAATGGCGCCATTCTTTCCTAGCAATCCATTGAGTCGCCCATGCAACGACACCACGCATCCAGGATCGGCAAGTGGCTTGCGACCGACACGGCCGGCGAGAAGGTGCGCGCCTATCTGCCAAAGCCGCTCCCGCCCGATCCCCCGCTTGATCTAAATCGTTTACTCCTCCTCATCGGCCGCGCCGAGCAAGCCCTCGGAAGGCTGGATGGAATGACCGCCATCCTGCCCTCCACCAGCCTGTTCATTTTTATGTATGTGCGAAAAGAGGCCCTGCTCTCCTCGCAGATCGAAGGCACGCAATCTTCCTTGTCGGATCTCCTGCTCTTCGAAAACAACGAGACTCCTTTCGTCCCTCTCGACGACGTGCAGGAAGTTTCCAACTACGTGTCGGCGATGGAGCATGGACTGAAGCGCCTGGCGGAGGGCTTTCCGCTCTCGCTTCGCCTCATCAGGGAGATGCACCGGGAGCTGCTCTCCAAGGGGCGCGGCAGCAGCAAGCAGCCTGGAGAGTTCCGCACGACGCAGAACTGGATCGGCGGCACGCGGCCCGGGAATGCACTCTTCGTGCCCCCGCCGTCGAGCCATCTGATGGAGTGCCTCGGTGATCTTGAGCGGTTTCTCCATGACCGCACGAAGTACCCGATCCTCATTAGAGCGGCGCTCGCGCACGTTCAGTTTGAGACTATTCACCCGTTCCTCGACGGCAACGGCCGTTTGGGCCGCCTTCTGATCACGCTCATGCTGTGCGAGGAGAAGGCCCTGACCGAGCCGATCCTCTATCTAAGCCTTTTCTTCAAGGCGCATCGATCGCGATACTACGAGCTGCTGCAGACCGTACGCGAGAGAGGTGACTGGGAGGCCTGGCTCGAGTTTTTCCTCGAGGGCGTCATTGAAACATCGAATCAGGGGGTTGCGACCGCCCAACGACTGTTGAAGCTCTTCGAGAGGGATCGGGCAAAGATCGCGGGATTGAGCCGCGCAGCGCCCTCGGCGCTCAGGATGCATGCCGAGCTGCAGCGGTCGCCTCTGCTTTCCGTGCCGATAGCGGCCAAGAAGCTCGGAACGTCTCGACCAACCGTTCGCAAGTCTCTCGAGCATCTTCAAGAGCTGGATATCGTGCGCGAGATTACCGGCAAGCAGCGCGGCCGAGTCTATGAATATCACCAGTACTTGAGGATTCTCGACGAGGGCACAGAGCCGCTCAAGCCCTAGCCCTTCCGGTCTCTCATCCCGAGCGTCCTCAGCCTAAGCGCGTTGAGCTTGATGAAGCCCGCCGCGTCCTTCTGGTCGTAGGCCCCCTTGTCGTCCTCGAAGGTGACGAGTGTCGGTGAATAGAGAGACTTCGCGCTCTCGCGGCCAACCACCATGACGTTGCCCTTATAGAGCTCGAGCGTAACCTCGCCCTCGACGTGCTCCTGGCTCTTGTCGATCGCGGCCTGCAG
>DATETZ010000005.1:0-12639 GCA_035283385.1 Hyphomicrobiaceae bacterium | reverse complement strand
ATCGTCTCCGTCGAGAAGAAGACGCTGCGCGGCGTCGAGCCCGATTTCGCCGTCGTCGACGCCGACGATCCGCGGGTGAAGAGGTAAGGGGCCGTTCGACTGCGCTTGGCCCTGCCCTCCAATCGCGCGCGATCCGCACCGGGGCTGCGCGGCGCAATGCAAGATTCACTGAGATCGTACGCGAATGAACTCTCCCGTTGCCGCTCCAGAAACGTCATCCCGGCGCAGGCCGGGACCCACGCCAGATTGCCAAAAATGCTTCGGTGCAGAAAGATGCATGCATTCAGCAGCTCTGTGTGGCTTTCGTGAAAGAGCCCTGCGTCTACATCCTCGCGAGCACGCGCGACGGCGTTCTCTACGTCGGCGTGACGAGCAATCTCGAGCAGCGCATGGCCGAGCACGCGCAGGGCCTTATTCCCGGCTTCACGTTCCGCTACGGCGTCAAGCAGCTCGCCTATTACGAGTTTCACGAAACGATGGATGCCGCGATCCGGCGCGAGAAGCAGCTCAAAGAATGGCGCCGGGCATGGAAGGTGCGGCTCATAGAGAGCATGAACCCCGAGTGGCGAAACCTGTTCGATCCTGACACGGGCGAGATTGCGGAAGGCCCGGCCGACAGCGTGCGCGAGAAGCGCTGACGTGGAAAGCGCGGCGACTTGCGTGGGTCCCGACCTGCGTCGGGATGACGTTCTGGGGAGACCACACCTTCCGTCATGGCCGCGGAGGCGGCCAGGTGGATTCACATCCGAAGTGCAACAGTTGATTGAGGAAGAGCTCTGCGGGTGTCTTGAAGTCAAGGCATTTCCGAGGTGTGCAGTTGTAGGCCCTGAGGAGGGTGTTGAAGCGCCGGTCTGTGATGGTTGCGAGGTCGGTTTTCCGGGGGAGCGTTCTGCGCAGGCGGCCGATAGCGTTTTCGATACCGCCCTTCTGCCAAGGGGCGTGGGGATCGCAGAAGAAGGTTTGGAAGCCGAGGCTGTGCAGGCGGTGATGGCGAGCGAACTCGGTACCGTTGTCGAAGGTGATTGTTCGTCGCATCTCCTCGGGCAGGGGATGGAGGATGCGTTCGAGATGGCCGGCGATGAGATTTGCGGTCTTGTTATCGGGTCGAGCGGCGAGGAGGATGCGGGAGCATCGCTCGTGGAGGGTTAGGATCGCCTGTCCGTATTTAGCGAACATGACGAGATCGGCTTCCCAATGTCCGGAGACGGTTCGGTCGAGAGCCTCGGGATCGCGATTATGCACGGAAACCCGGTCTTGGATGAAGCTTGCGGGGCTTCCGCCCTTTCGGCCTCGAAAGCCGCGCTTGCTCTTGGCGCGTGGGAGATAGAGCCTCCAGCGGAAGTCTTTGGTTCTAGCGATTTCGGCGTAGATGAAGCGGTAGATGGTCTCGTAGCTGATGAGAGGAGCGCCGTTGTCCAATGCGAGGCGGCCAGCGACCTGCTCTGGCGACCAGCCTTGAGCGAGGCGTGAGAACACGGCCTCGCGCAGCTCGGGTTTGCGGGCGAGCTTGGAGCCTTTCCAGCGTCGTGCAGCGGCCTGCTCGTCGGCGTAGGCGGGCATGTAGCCGACCTTGCGGCCGCTGTTACGCTTTACCTCGCGAGCAACGGTCGATGGCGCGCGATCCAGATCTGCCGCGATTTGGCGGATCGAACGGCCTTGTGAGTGAAGACGGGCAATCTGGCACCGGTCCTCAAGTGACAGCTGGGCGTACTTGGTTCCCATCGCAACACCTCGCGCACAAGGTGTTGCACTTCGTTTGTGAACTCAGGGGATCCGTCCAAACTTCGGGCTTGGATAGACCCCCGCCTGCGCGGGGGTGACGTTCAGGAGGACGCGAATGAATGAGTCACAACACTAGTGTCCCTTATGAACCCGAAGTTCGCAAACGCGATTGCAGCAAGGTGTGTGCGAACTTCGGGTTCGGGACACTAGCGCCTCGGGGCCGAGGCGGCCAATCCGCGCAACGCTTTGTCAGGCATCGCGTTTCGACTTGCCGGCGCGCAGCTTCTTCAATCGATAGAGGGCTTCGAGAGCCTCGCGCGGCGTCAATTCATCGGGGTTGAGTGCGTCGAGCGCCGCCTCAGCCGGCGTCGGCTCGGCCTTCGATCCGGCCCCTCGGGGACGAGCGGCCGCGAACAGCGGCAGGTCGTCGAGCGGCCTCTCGGCTCCCGCGGCACGGCGATCATTCTTCTCGAGCAGGCCCAGCACCTCGCCCGCGCGTTCGACGACACGGTTAGGCAGCCCGGCAAGCTTTGCGACCTGTATGCCGTAGGACCGGTCCGCGGCCCCTGCCTTCACCTTGTGCAGGAACACGATCTCGTCATGCCATTCCTTGACGTCGATGGTCACGTTGCCGACGCTCCCGAGCCGCCCGGCAAGCGCGGTCAGCTCGTGATAGTGGGTCGCGAACAGCACCCGGCACCGGCTCACCTCGTGCAGATACTCGACGGTGGCCCAGGCGATCGAGAGGCCGTCGAAGGTCGCCGTGCCGCGCCCGATCTCGTCCAGAATGACCAGCGACCGCTCGGTCGCTTGGTTCAAGATGCCGGCCGTCTCCACCATTTCGACCATGAAGGTGGAGCGCCCGCGCGCCAAGTCGTCGGCCGCACCGACGCGGCTGAACAGGCGATCGACGACGCCGATCCTCGCCGAGCGTGCCGGAACATAGGAGCCCATCTGGGCCATGACCGCGATCAGCGCATTCTGACGCAGAAACGTCGACTTGCCGGCCATGTTGGGACCGGTGACGAGCCATATCCGCGCATCCGGCATCTCGTCGAAGCCCGGAGGGGGGTCCGGCCCCGCGCGGCCGAGCACGCAATCGTTGTCGATGAACGGCCCGGCCTTCGCACGGGCCAGCGCCTGCTCGACCACGGGGTGACGCCCGCCGCGAACCTCGAAGGCGCAGGTGTCGTCGATGACGGGCCTGACGTAGGCCTCGCCCGCCGCGAGCTCCGCTAGCGCCGCCGTGTGATCGAGCTCGGCGAGAGCGGCGGCGAGATCCGACAGCGCCCGCTCCGCCTCGGCGATGGCACGGGCGAGCTCCGAAAAGACCTCTTGCTCGAGGGCCAGCGCACGCTCGGCCGCGGATGCGATGCGCCCCTCGGTTTCGACCAGCTCGTCGCTCGCGAAGCGCACGGCGTTCGCCATCGTCTGGCGGTGGCGGAAGGTTTCGCTGAAAGGCGGCGACGTGAGCGCTTTTGCGCTCGCCTGGCCGACCTCGATGAAGTAGCCCAGGATATTGTTGTGGCGCACCTTGAGCGTCTTGACGCCGGTCATCTCGACGTACTTGGCCTCGAGCGCAGCCATCACCTTACGGCCGTCGTCGCGCAGCTTCACGGCCTCGTCGAGGGCGTGACGATAGCCCTTGCGCACGAAGCCGCCGTCGCGTCTGACGTGCGGAGGATCGTCGACGAGCGCCGCGCCGAGCGTTGCCGCAAGATCGGTGCCCACGCCTTCGAGCCGCGCTGCCACCGTGCCCAGCTCCTGCGGCAGGCCGATGACGCCGGCCTTTTTCCTGAGCAGGGCAGCGCAAGCCTTCGCCGCCTCGAGACCGTCGCGGATGGCCCCGAGGTCGCGCGGCCCGCCGCGGCCGAACGCGAGGCGCGAGACCGCACGCGCAATATCGGGCGTGCTTTTCAAGGCCCGGCGCACATCCTCGCGCAGCCCCTCGTCATCGACGAGACAGCCGACCGCGTCGAAGCGGGACTCGATGGCGTGCCGATCGGCGAGAGGCGAGGCGAGGCGCGCGGCAAGCTCGCGCGCCCCGGCGCCGGTCACGGTGCGATCGACGGCGCTCAAAAGACTTCCTTGCTTGTCGCCCGAGATCGAGCGCAGAAGCTCGAGGCTGGTCCGACTCGCGGCATCAATGACAAGGCCGCTGCCGGGCCCCGATTTCTTCGGCGGACGGATGACCGGCCTTTTTCCGATCTGCGTGAGGCCGACATAGCGGAGCACCGCGCCGGCCGCCGCAAGCTCGGCGCGCGTGAAGGCGCCAAACCCGCCGAGCTCCGCGACGCCGAGCCGGGCCTTCAACTCGCGCTCCCCGGAAAGACTGTCGAAGTAGGCCGACGGGACGGGCGTGGCCGCCGCGCCCGCGAGCTCGATCCAATGCTTGAGCCCGGGATCGGCGAGCACCGCGTCGCAAGCGATCACTTCGCCCGGCGACAGCCGGACGAGCTCGCCGGGCAGGTCGGGGCCCGCCACCTCGCCGATCTCGAACTCGCCCGTCGAAATATCGAGCGAGGCGAGGGCCAGCATCGCCCCCGAAGCGATCGGCGATCCCTCGCGCCCATCGGGGGCGCAAAAGAGCCCGGTCAGATAGTTGCGCGCCTTGGCGTCGAGAAGCGTGTCCTCGGTCAGCGTGCCGGGCGTGACGAGGCGGACCACGTCGCGGCGCACCACCGCCTTCCCGCCGCGCTTCCTGGCTTGCGCCGGGTCCTCGAGCTGCTCGCACACGGCGACGCGATAGCCGAGCTTGATCAAGCGCTCGAGGTGCTCGTCCGCCCGGTGAACCGGCACGCCGCACATGGGAATATCCTGGCCCATGTGCTTGCCGCGCTTGGTCAGCACGATGCCGAGCGCGTTCGCGGCGACGACGGCGTCGTCGAAGAACAGCTCGTAGAAATCGCCCATCCGGTACCAGAGCAGGCTGTCGGGATTGGCTGCCTTGATCTCGAGGAACTGCGCCATCGACGGGGTCGCTTGAAGTGAGCCGGCGGCGGGGGCACCCGAATCTTCGGGGGTTTCGCGACGAGATTGGGACGCGCCCTCGTGCGGGCCGGAATTGTCCGATCCTCGTTGACGCGGCGGCTCTGAGTGTCTCCGCTGCGTTGCCATGCTTCTGTACCCGGCGGCCTCGCTCTCTCGACCAAGGCATAGCGCGCCGGGCCAAGCGTTGGAAACCCCGGCTGTCCGGCTGCCCTCCGGCGCCGGCCCAAAACGGGGCAGTTGGCGGGAGCCGGCACGCCCCGCGGCAGCGGGACAGGGCCAGCTTTGTCTCGAGCGGTTGAGGAATCCGCGCGCCGCCTCTAGTGTGCGGCTGCCCCAAGCGCGGCTCCCATGGCGAGAGTGGGAGAAGGGAAGCGACCGCGCCCTCCTCACCACCGACCGTTCGGACCACCATGGCCATCAAATATGCAGGGACCCGCATCACGGCTCAGGAAGCCCTCCAATTCCATTCCCAGGGCAAGCCGGGGAAGCTCGAGATCACGCCGACGAAGCCGCTCGCGACGCAGCGCGATCTCTCGCTCGCCTACTCGCCCGGTGTCGCCGTGCCCGTGCTTGCCATCGCCGAGGACCCCTCGCTCGCCTACGATTATACCAACAAGGGCAACCTGGTCGCCGTCGTGTCCAATGGCACCGCCATCCTCGGGCTCGGCAACCTCGGCGCGCTCGCCGCCAAGCCGGTCATGGAAGGCAAGGGCGCGCTTTTCAAGCGCTTTGCCGATATCGACGGCATCGACCTCCTCGTGAGCACGGACGACACGGACGCCTTCATCAACTGCGTCCGCTATCTCGGCCCGACTTTCGGCGGCATCAATCTCGAGGACATCAAGGCCCCCGACTGCTTCATCATCGAGCAAAAGCTCAAGGAGCTGTTGGACATTCCCGTATTCCACGACGATCAACACGGAACGGCGATCATTGCCGCCGCCGGCCTGCGCAACGCTCTCGAGCTCACGGGGCGCGATCTCAAAACGTTCAAGCTCGTGGTCAACGGCGCGGGTGCGGCGGGCATCGCCTGCCTCGAGCTCCTCGTCACCATGGGGCTGCCGAAGAGCAACGTCGTCTTGTGCGACACCAAGGGCGTCATCTACCAGGGCCGCAAGGACGGCATGAACCAGTGGAAATCGGCCTACGCCGCTAAGACAAAGGTCAGGACACTCGCCGAGGCGCTCGAGGGCGCCGATGCGTTCTTAGGCTTGTCGGTCAAAGGCGCGGTCTCGCCGGAAATGGTCGCAGCCATGGCCCCGAAACCCATCATCTTCGCCATGGCCAACCCCGATCCCGAGATCACGCCCGAAGAGGTCCACACGGTTCGCGACGACGCCATCGTCGCGACCGGGCGCTCCGACTATCCCAACCAGATCAACAACGTGCTCGGCTTCCCGTTCATCTTCCGCGGTGCGCTCGATGTTCAGGCGACGATGATCAACGACGCCATGATGATTGCAGCCGCCGAGGCGATCGCAGAGCTCGCGCGCGCGGAAGTCCCCGACCAGGTCATGGTGGCCTTTCTCGGCCGCCGGCCGACCTTCGGGCCGGACTACATCATTCCGGCGCCGTTCGATCCGCGCTTGATCAGCCATGTGCCGCCCGCGGTCGCCAAGGCGGCCATGGATACGGGCGTCGCGCGCCGGCCCATCATCGACATGGACGCCTACGTCGCGCGGCTAAAGGGGCGCCTCGATCCGGTCAGCGGTTGGCTCCAATCCACGTTCGAGAAAGTCAGGAGCGAGCCCAAGCGCGTGATCTTTGCCGAGGGCGAGGAGCCGGCGGTCGTGCGCGCGGCGAACACATACTTCTCGCAGGGCTTCGGCCAGCCGCTGCTGGTCGGCACGGCCGCGACCGTGCGCGAGACGTTCAGCGAGCTCGGCGTGAAGTTGAGAGGCGAGTTCGAGGTCTGCGACACGAGGAAGTCGCCGCACACCGAGGAGTTCACCGACTATCTGTTCGCAAGGCTCCGCCGGCGCGGATACTTGAGGCGCGACTGTCAGCGGCTCGTGCTCAACGAGCGCAACGTCTTCGCCGCCTTGATGGTCGTCCATGGCTATGCCGACGCCATGCTGTCCGGCGTGACGCGCAATTGGACGAGCGTCTTCGAGGACGTGCGCCGCGTGATGGACCCGAGACCCGGCCGTCACATCATCGGCATATCGCTGGCACTCTCCCGCGGCCGGGCGGTGCTTGTCGCGGACACGAGCGTGCACGACATGCCGACCGCCGAGCAGCTCGCCAACATCGCCACGGAAGCGGCCAGCGCCGCCCGCAAGTTCGGCATCGAGCCGCGGGTCGCGCTACTCGCCTACTCGACCTTCGGCCAGCCGCGCGGGGAGCGCTCCGACGTCGTCCGCCAGGCGGTCGAGATCCTCGACGGGCGAGGCGTCGATTTCGAATACGACGGCGACATGGCCGCCGATGTGGCGCTCAATCGCGACGTGATGAAGCTCTATCCGTTCTGCCGGTTGACCGACACCGCCAACGTGCTCATCATGCCGGCCTTCCACGCGGCTTCGATCTCGACCAAGCTCCTGCGCGAGCTGGGGGGCGCCACGGTGATGGGGCCGATGCTGGTCGGCCTCGAGCACTCGGTCCAGATCGCGGCGCTCGGCGCCACGGACGCCGACGTCGTCAACTTGGCCGCGCTCGCGGCCTACGATCTAAGCGGCTGATAGGGGCCCCGAGCCGAGCCTGCGCCTTTCGAACCACGTCCGCCGGAAGCGGCCAAAAACGGGAGTGGTGCGCCGCTCTGCGCGGGAGGCGTTGGTAAAGGCGAACGCTAAGATTAGCGATGCTTTCGAGATCGGACGTTAACGAGGCGTCTACGAGGTTCGACTACACTGCTCCCAAACAGGAATGGTGGCTGGCGTGACCATCGAGGTTGAGTCTCTTTGCAGCTTCGCGCCTCGAGTTCTCGAACCGCCTGCCCGCCGCATTGATCAGCCGCGCCCAAGTGCGTTGCGTGCGGGACGGTGCTCTTGGCCAGATGTCGCAGGCGCACGAAATTGTGGTTGCGACCCAGCGAAAGGCGAACTGAATGAGCAAAATTAAAGGCTTGACGGCAATCATCTCCGCCGGTGCTGCCGTGCTTTTCGGGCTGGCCGGAGCCACGTCCCTGGCCGAGGCCAGGGACGACGATGCCGGCGGAGGCGGTGCGTTCCATCGCGGCGGCTGGCACGGCCGCGGTAACTGGCAGGGCGGCGGCTGGCGCGGCGGTCGTGGCGACCACGATGCCGACTCGCCGGGCGACAGCAGCAATCAGGACGCGGGCAAATGGCAGGGCAGTAGCTGGCAAGGCGATATCTACTACTCGCAAGGCGGCAGCGAGCAGAGCGTTGCAAGGGAGCCCGGTGGCTGGCACGGCAGCGGCTGGCACCGGTATTGGGTCGCCCCGTGATATCGGCCGGCCTGGTTACCTGGTTACGAAGCCACCGAAACACTCATAGCTTGCCACCCGGCGCACGCTCACGGCCCCGGCGATCGAGCAAAGGCTCTGAGCATGGAGGCTAGTGTGGCGGTTCAGAAGCTCCCTAACGAGGGAGCTGCGAGTGGCGGGGAATTTCTGAACCGCCATACTAGTTGAGCCCCTTGCCGTCGGCCGCGATGCGGCACGTGGGCTCATGCGGCGCGCCGAAGTGCCCGAAGTAGCGCGGGGCGATGTTCTCCACCGGCATGATGATCAGGACGTCGATGGTGCCGAACTGGCGGTCGATCACTGCCCCGTCGCCGACGAAGGCGCCGAGCCTCAGATAGCCTTTGATCAGCGGCGGCAGCGACTTGAGAGCCCCCCTCACGTCGACCTCGTCCTTGGCCTGCCGATCCATGGGCACATGAAGATCGCCGTGCGCGCGGCAGCGCCACTCGGGCGGGGCCAGAGCATAATGATGGAGGAAGCTGAAGGCGGTGGCGTGCGCCTGGGGGTCGGTGCCCTCGAAGCTGGCGCAGCCGATCATCACGTCGACCTTGTGCTCGCGCACGTAGGTCCAAAGGCCGTGCCACAACAGCTCGACCGTACGTTTGTTGCGGTAGGGCTTCAAGACGCACGAGCGGCCGAGCTCCATGAATTTGTAGCGCGGCGACTTGGCGGCGATGAGCGGAGCGATGTCGTACTCGCGCTGGGTGTAGAAGCCTTGATGACGCCGCGCGATCTCTTGGCGCAGCACGCGGTAGGTGCCGACGACCTTCATACGGTGGCTGTTGGCCCACGCCTCCCCTTCGCCTTCGACCGTGGTGCGGTCCACGACCAACAAGTGATCGCACACCGCGTCATAGGGGTCCTGGTCGAGCCGGCGCACGCTGGCGATCACGCTCGGGGTGGCCGACAGCTCCTCGTAGAAGACCTCGTAGCGCAGGCGCTGGGCCTGCAGGATGTCCGCCCGCGTCTGTGCGAGCCTCACCTCGAGATCGCCGATGCGGCCATAGATCTTGTCGGGGATCCGGCGCCTGAGAGAGAGTTTGGCCCCGCGCGCCTTGGCTTTGAGCGTCCTCAGGGCAAGAAGGCCGCGCGGAGCATTCTTGAGCAGGGATTGGCGCGCCAGCTTGCCGACCGCTTGCCGGCTCATGAGCTTCATTGTGAACGTCTCCACCCGTCGACCGTCATGTTGGCCTCCTCGGCGCGCCCGCGTGGGCACCGAGGGGTCTGGATCACCCGCCGCTGGATTGAGTTCAACTCTCACCCGAGTGGCGCATCAAAGCATGATTCCGAGACAATTTTGCGACGCGCGGCCGCGCGCAGAGCCGGCGGGCTCCAATCATCCGGCCGGTCTCGGCGGCGGGCGGCGGTCGTCGTCGTCGTCGAGGGGACGCGCGGCTTCCGCCGTCATGAGCGGTACCCCGTTCCTGATCGGATATGCGAGGCGGGCCTTGAAGCTGATCAGCTCCCCGGCCGCCGCGTGGTACTCGAGCGGACCCTTTGTTGCCGGGCAGACGAGAAGCTCGAGGAGCTTCGCATCGGGCCGATCGGGCGCGCCCGCCTCATCCGCGTCCTTGCTCACCGTCCAGCCGGCCCCTTCGTCCGTCTATTGCAACGTGCCGCCGGAGCCGCCGCGCGCGGCAAGCTCCATTTCAGCCAGCGCCACGAGCACCTCGGCCCGAGCCTTCAGGTCCGAGGCCTCGAGCAGCGCTTGCTTTTCCTCCGGTCCATAAGGGCTCATGACGCACAGCGCATTGATGAGGAACTCGCTCGAGGCCCGCTCGATCACGCTCCAATCGGTCTTGAGATTGTTCTCGTCGAGATAGGTCTTCAAAGCGCGCAAAAGCTTAGCGCGATCGACCTGCTCCTCGCCGAGCCCGTGGCTGAAGTCGGAGGCGAATCGGTCGTAGCTGACACTCATGACCCGATACGGTTTCGCCGTTGCCGCCTCGTCGAGGACGTCGTAGCGCGCAATGCCGGTGAGCGTGATCAGCAGCCGCCCGTCGTCCTGCTCCTGGTACGAGGTCACGCGGCCGGCGCATCCCACGCGCTTGACAACAGCGGTCTTGCTTTCGGGGCTCTCGATGCCCTCCTCCGGGCGCGCCGGCTGAATAATGCCGATGATCCGCGCCCCGGACATGACATCATCCAGCATGGCGAGATAGCGCGGCTCGAAGACGTTGAGCGGCAGTGTCGCACGGGGAAGCAGGATGGCGCCGCGAAGAGGAAACACCGGGATCCGCGGAGGCAGATCGGCTGGGCGCCGGTAGCGGTCGACCAAAGCCACGATAGATCCTCCCATCTCTCTCGCGTGCGTCAGGCAAACAGCAACGCGGACAGGCGCCGGCGACCTTCGTTCGTCAGCGGGTCTTTGGGACCCCAGGCATCGAAGAGCTGCACCAGCTGCTTGCGGGCCGCTTGCTCGTTCCAGTTGCGGTCGCGGCGCACGATGTCCAAGAGGTGATCGAGCGCCTCGGCCTTGCGGCCCCGCGCCGCCATTGCGATGGCAAGATCGAAGCGTGCTTGCAGGTCGCCCGGATTGGCGGCGAGCTTGGCCTCGAGCTCGGCACGATTGTCGGACTGCCCCGCCATCCTGGCCAGCTTGAGAGCGGCTTCGACGCTCTGCACCGCGCCGGCGCCGCGCTTGTCGGGCGGCACGAGCGCCAGCGTCTGCTCGGCGCGAGTGATGTCGCCGCTCTTGAGATAGCATCGGGCGAGACCCGCCAGCCCCTGCGGGTTCTGCTGGTCCTCCTGCAGCACCGCCGCGAAGGCCTCGGCGGCACCCTGCAGATCGCCCGCCTCGAGCGCCGCCTCGGCCGCCTCGAGCATGCCCGCGAGATCCGCCGTAGCCTCCTCGCCGGCCAGCCGCTCCACGAACGCGCGCACGACGCTCTCGGGCTGGGCGCCGACGAAGCCGTCGGCCGGCCGGCCGTCGCGGAAGGCGTAGACGGTCGGCAGCGACTGCACACGCAGCTGCGCGGCGATTGCGGCATTCTCATCCGTGTTGATCTTCACCAGCCGCACTTTGCCGCCGTAACTCTTGACGACCTTCTCGAGCAAGGGCGTGAGCTGCTTGCAGGGCCCGCACCAGGAGGCCCAGAAATCCACGAGCACGGGCACGCTGCGCGAGGCCTCGATCACATCCTTGGCGAAAGCCTGAGTGGTCGAGTCCTTGATGATCTCGTCATTGCCCGCAACTCGGCCGCCGCCGGGCTTCAGCGCACCCAAATCCATTCTCGACTCCTCGAGGCCCTTGCGGGCCCGTTTGCTTTGGCCGGCCCCAATGTTGAACTCGGCGCAAGATGGTGCCGCGCGACACCTCTTGCTAGAGCCTTGTCCAGTTGACTCGATCCATCCCGCTCCCGCGCCCGGCGACCCCGAGCATGCTGCCGTCGCGGGGCTCCGATGGGGGAGCGGGGCAGCCAGGCGCTCGTGCGAACGCGGAAAACGCTCTCAACCCGAACTCCGGCCCATGAGCCTGACGATCCTCGGCTCATGGCCCGAAGCGCGAATGAACCGCAAAAGATCGCCGCGCGCAATGTTCGTCGTCGCCGTGTTTTCCAGCGGATGGCAATTGACGGTCTCGTGCTGCATCAGATCCGCGTCGATGACCACGCAAACGCGGCGCGCGGCGTCGTTCATGACCGCGAAGGCGGTGACCGAGCCCGGCGTCACGCCGAGCGCCTCCATCAGGAGCTTGGGCTTGGCGAAGCTCAGCCGGCCGCACCCCAGCACCCGGGTCAGCGCCTTGAGGTCGATCTTGGCCGAGCTCAGCGCCACCACGAGGTAGAGGGCGTTCTTCCCATCTGTTAGAAACAGGTTTTTCGTGTGGCCGCCGGGGATGGCGCGCTCGACGGCCGCGCTTTCCGCGACCGTGAACAGGGGCCGATGCTCGACAGTCCGCGTCCTGATGCCGAGCGCGTCGAGACGGGCGAACAGCTCCCCGCGTGTCGCGGGCGGTTTGACGGGATCGATGTTCGACATCAATGCTTAGTGAGAGACCCTGCCGGCAGCCTTGCCAATACCGATTGGTGCGCGCTTGCCAAGAGCGTGCCGGTGCGCAATAAGACGGATTCGCGCCGCACGCGCGGCGTGACCCCAATTTTGGACGCGGGCGTAGCTCAGGGGTAGAGCATCACGTTGCCAACGTGAGGGTCGTGAGTTCGAATCTCATCGCCCGCTCCAAACTCTTCCAACAAGATCTCTGCCAACAAGACTAGTATGGCGGTTCAGAAGTTCCCTACAACTCGCGGCTGCGTCGTGAGGGAACTTCTGAACCAAAGCCATGACTTCCAAGTCAATGATTCTAGTGTCCCTTATGAACCCGAAGTTCGCAAACGCGATTGCCGCAAGGTTTGTGCGAGCTTCGGGTTCGGGACACTAGCTTCCCGCGCCGCTCTCGACCGGCGCGATGCCTCCCGAGCGAGACGCGCAATAGCCTCGGAAAGATTATTACTCGCTTTTCCGAAGTAACGCTTTTTAAACTAATTCTCTTGGCAGTTATT
>DATETZ010000004.1:0-2097 GCA_035283385.1 Hyphomicrobiaceae bacterium | reverse complement strand
CCCGACGCCACGGTGCGCGACAAGCTCGCCGAGCTCAAATTCCACGAGATCGATCTCACCAAGGGCGCCGTGCTCGAGGCGGGCTGCGTCTATCTCGTGCCGCTGATCGAGCAGCTCAAGCTGCGCTCGACCATCGCCGGCTTCGCCAATCCGAAAAGCTCGACGGGGCGGCTCGACGTGTTCACGCGGCTCATCGCCGATCATCAGGATGGCTTCGACACTGTCGATGAAGGCTACTCCGGCCCGCTCTTCGCCGAGATTTGCCCCCGCACCTTCTCCATCAAGGTCCGCTACGGCTCGCGCCTCAACCAGATCAGGTTCCGCCGCCGCGTCGGCCAGCAGCTCGACGCCGGCGAGGCGCCGGGGCGCGTGGGCGACCGCGCTTTGCGTGAGATCCATTCCGATGTGGGGCTGGTCGAGGGCGAGGCCGCAATCCGCGAGGGGCTCAACTTGCGCATCAGCCTTGCGCCCATACTGCCCTCCGGTCTCGTCGGCTATCGCGCTCGCCGGTTCGCCGGGGTCATCGACGTCGACGCGGTCGGCGCCTATGACGTCGATCAATTTTGGGAGGCGGTGCATTTAGGCTCCGATCGCCGCCTCGTGCTCGACCCGCATGAGTTCTACATTCTCGCCTCGAAGGAGAGCGTCTCGGTGCCGCCGGCCTACGTGGCCGAGATGGCGCCGTTCGATCCGCTGATCGGCGAGTATCGCGTGCATTATGCCGGCTTCTTCGATCCGGGCTTCGGCTACGCGGAAGGCAAGGCGCCGGGCGCCAAGGCGGTGCTCGAAGTCCGCAGTCTCGATATCCCCTTCATCCTGGAGGACGGGCAGATCGTCGGCCGCCTCGTCTACGACAAGCTCACCGACATCCCCGACCAGGTCTACGGCCGGGGCATCGGCTCCCACTACCAGGCGCAAGGCCTGAAGCTCTCCAAGCACTTCAAGCAGGACTAGTTTTCTCCGCAGCAAACCCAATCCGTCATGCCCGGGCTTGACCCGGGCATCCATACCGTTACCTACCAATTGAATCGGCGGTAGAGGTCGAACCAATTTGGATTGTCTCTTTCGATCAACTCAATCTTCCAGCGGCGCGGCCATGATTTGTGGCCTTCTCGCGCTTGATGGCGCTTTCCGCCGTTGCATGTTCCTCCACGAAGACGACTCGCTTCACGCTGTAACGTTGGGTGAAGCCCCGGTTCACGCCTTCGCGGTGCTCCCAAGCACGACGCGGCAGGTTGCTGGTAACTCCGGTATAGAGCGTCCCGTCCTTGCGGCTTGCTAGGATGTAAACATAGAAGGTCCGCATGAGAGGAGGCGTAACGGAATGGACCCCCGGGTCAAGCCCGGGGGTGACGGAGTTTGTTGACGGGCTAGGCCGAGCAACTTCCGCCGCCGAGCACGCAGAACTTGGCGCAGTGGGGATGGCAGAGCTTGACCGCGCCCCTCTCGAACATGCCGCCATCGGCCCGCGCGGCTTCCGCCAGCGTCGCGCCCATCTCGAAGGCGGGGTCGTAAGGGAGCAAGGTGCAGGGCAGCACGACGGGATGGGCCGCCCCCTTCCGCTTCACCACCATGCGGCTCGAGGCGCACATCACCTCGGCCGGGTTCTTGCCGAGAAGGCCCCAACAGTCTTGCGTGATCTCAGGCACGTCGGCGCGCTCGTCCATCTCGGGGAAGAGGACAAGCGCGGCATGGTCGTAAGCATCGAGAGGCCAGGCCCGCTCGGCGATCAGCGCGGCGTAGCCGGCGCGCGCGGCCGCCTCGCTCTCGTCCCAGCAGGTGCGCCCGGCGAGCGCAAGCGTGAAGCCTCCGCGCGCGAGCCAGTCGATCCCCTCGACGGTCTTGACGAATGAGCCCGGGCCCCGCTCGGTGTCGTGCAGCTCCTTAGTATAGTGGTCGAGGCTCACGCGGATGACGAGGCGGCTGCCATAGGCATCGCGGAGCGCGGTCAGCCCCTCGCGGATTCGGGGGCGCAGCATGGGCTGCATGGCGTTGGTCAGCACCAGCACAGAGAAGCCGCGCCGAAGCGCATCGCCGAGCATCTCGATGATGTCGGGATTCATGAAGGGCTCGCCGCCGGTGAAGCCGATCTCGCGC
>DATETZ010000003.1:0-2059 GCA_035283385.1 Hyphomicrobiaceae bacterium | reverse complement strand
TCGGCGTCACGCCGTCGATTCTGTCGGTGATGAGATATTGGTGCTGCATCGATACGAGAGGAATGTTGACGGCGGCCATGCGCCCGATCTCGCGCGACCACTGGCCGGCACAGATCACAAGCTTGTCGCAAGTAATCCGGCCTTTGTCGGTGAGAACGGCGCACACGCGCCCGTTCTCGACCTCGACACCGGTGACCGCTACGTCCTCGGCGATCGTGACGCCTGCGCCGCGCGCCCCTTTGGCGAGCGACATGGTGATATCCGTGGGGGACGCCTGCCCGTCGGTCGGGAGGAAAGCAGCACCTACGACGTCATCAACCTGCATCAGCGGCCACAGCTCCTGGGCCTCCTTCGCCGTGAGCAGATGCATCTCGAGCCCGAAGGACGTGGCGGTGGTCGCCTGCCGCTTGACCTCAGTCCAGCGCTCGGGGTTGCAGGCGAGTCGCAAGCCGCCGTTGCGCTTCCACCCGGTTGCGAGACCCGTCTCCTTCTCGAGCCGCTCATAGAGCGCGACGGAGTAGCCGAGGAGCTGAGTGATATTGGCACTCGTGCGCAACTGTCCGACGAGCCCCGCAGCGTGCCAAGTCGAGCCGCATGTCAGTTTTCCCCGCTCGACAAGAAGCACGTCAGTGATGCCCATCTTCCCCAGATGATAGGCCACCGAACAGCCGACGATGCCGCCGCCAACAATGACGATCTTCGCGGAAGACGGCAGCTCGCTCATGCGCGGTCCATCGTTAGATAGCTCGCATAGGCGGCCTCGAAGCGTCTCAAGTTTTCAGCGGTGTAGGCGGCGTAGTCGAAATCGACGGCCGAGTGGATCTCGGACACCATGCTCCACATGGTCTCGCGCAGGAGCGACGCCGCCGTCATGGCGGCGGCGCGGCGGCGTAATGCATCGTCGACGGCCTTGCCGAAATAGAGTTCCAGGGTCTGCTCCGCCTGCACAGGGGCAAGCTCGCTGTTTGAGGCAAGTCCGCCGAGATCGAACAGCGGCGAGTTGAAACCGGCATACTCCCAGTCCACGAGCCACAGCCGCTGCCCGTCATCCATGAAGTTTGCTGCAAGCAAATCGTTGTGGCCGAACACGACGTCTATGGGACCGACGGCAGCCTCGAGGCGCGCGGCACGCTCGAGAAGATCCGGGAGGAGAGAAACGTGCCGGCTGTTGCCTTCGCGCAGCGTGTGGGCATAGTCGCGCACGACATGGAACACCCAGAACATCGCGGCAGGTCCGCGCAGATGTTGCGGAATGTCCCGGTGACACCGCCGCACCATGTCGACCAGGCGTTCGAGGTTGGCCGGGTTACGCACGTCATCCGGCGTGAAGGTGCGTCCCTCGATGAAATCGAGCACGAGAATGCCTGGCTCTGCGTGCACCACGCGGGGGCTCAGACCTGCCAAATGGGCCGCGCGGCTCGCAGCCTGCTCGTTCGCGCGTATGACCCCGTGAACGAGAATATCGCTGCCGACCCGCACGACGTAGCGGCGTCCGCGATCCTCGACCGTGAAGTTTTGGTTGGTGATTCCGCCGGCGAGCGGCACGGGATCGACACGCCCGAACCAGATCTCAAGCGCCGCGACGCGCGCCGATGAACGCTCTTGGGCCGTATCAAGGCTCACGCGTGCGCCCTCCCCGTTGGGCAGCAAGCCGGCGCGCCGCGGTCTGGATCAATCGGTCGGCGATGATCGCGATAGCGGCGACGCAGAGCCCGGCGACTATACCGCGCCCGGTGTCGGCCTTGGTCAAGGCGATGTACACCTCCTGGCCGAGATCGCGCGTTCCGACGAGCGCGGTGATCACGAGCATAGAGAGCGCGAGCATCACCGTCTGATTGATGCCGAGGAGAATGACGGGCGCGGCAAGGGGGAGGCGGATTCTCGTCAGGAGTTGGCGCGGCGTGCAGCCGGCCGCCGTGCCGGCCTCGATGAGCGTGGGCGGAACGTTGCGAATACCGTGCGCCGTGTATCGCACGGCCGGCGCGAGCGCGTAGAGCACGATGGCGATCATGGCGGTGAAATCGCCGACCCTGAACAGCATGACCACCGGTATGAGGTA
>DATETZ010000002.1:0-24322 GCA_035283385.1 Hyphomicrobiaceae bacterium | reverse complement strand
CCTTCGCCGGAGCCCGCCTCGGCACCAGAGCGCGATCGTTCTTCATGGAAGCACTATGCCTCCATGAAGAACGTGAATCGCGCTCTAAACTCTAAGTGTAGAGCAGGATTCACGTCTGACATGGGATCGCAGTGGCGATTCCATGTCAGACGATCCTGCTCTAAGCCCGCGGTCATGCGATCGACGGCGAAGCGGCGCGCGGCGAGACCGGTCCGCATGCCGAGCGACGGCGTCCTATCGCCGGCGGCGGCAAGCCTCGCGATTGCATCGGATAGCGCCTGGCCTGACCAGGACCAACGTCTTGAGGTTGCACAGCTAGGCGGCTGGCGTCCATTTTCCGGCGACGAATCCAAATGCGACCGCGTCCGGGTTGCGGCGAGCCGATTGGCGCAGTTGCTTCGCCTCCTGGATCTTGAGCAGCTTGGCAGCAACCTTTCCGCGCGCAGGCGCCGGGGCGCGGAACCCATTGAGCAAAGTGACTTTCTTTCCTCGCAGCACAATCTTGGGGAACGCCATAATCTCCTCCCAGGGAACAATCATCGCCGCTGCACGTGCCCCTTCTTGACAGGCCCCTCTTGACCGGGGGCCATGGCGTGGATTGGTCAGCGACGTGGACCAGAGGTTCGAGCCCAACGCTGGCGATAGTGCCGCTCCCGCTATGGGCCGCTCTTTTTTTGGGCGGCGAAAAGTCACGCCGCCGCCTTAGCCGTGACTATTTTTCATGAATTTTGTGGCATTTTTGCGACTCTTGTCAAGAATCTTGATCTCTCTCGGCGATCAGCCTTGACGCCCACAGATTCGCCTTAATGGCTCAGCCTCCGCTTATGAGCTCGAGCCACCCCTCCTCGGAGAGCACGGCGACGCCGAGTTCGCGGGCTTTCTTGAGCTTCGAGCCCGAGTCCGCTCCGGCGACCACGTAATCGGTCTTCTTCGACACCGAGCCCGCGACCTTGGCGCCGAGGCGCTCGGCCTGCGCCTTGGCCTCGCTGCGCGTCATGCGCTCGAGCGTGCCGGTGAACACGACCGTCTTGCCGGCGACCGGCGACGACGTGTCGGCGGCCTCGAGCGGCTGCGGCCCGACCTCTTTCAGGAGCTCGTCGACGACCTCGATGTTGTGGCGCTCGGCGAAGAAGTCGGCGATCGCCTGGGCCACGGTCTCGCCGATGCCCTCGATGGCGTCGAGCTCCTGGAACGCCTCGCTGTCCTTGGTCTTGCTCGCGGCCAGCATGGCGGAGCGGAACGCCTCGATCGTCCCGTAGGCGCGCGCCAGCACCTTGGCCGTGGTCTCGCCGACGTGGCGGATGCCGAGCGCGTAGATGAAGCGGTCGAGGGCGATCTCGCGGCGGGCGGCGATGGCGCGGAACAGCTTGGTGGCGGACTGCTTGCCCCAGCCCTCGCGCTCCATGATCGCAGCGCCGTGGCGGGCCTCGAGAGTGAAGATGTCGGGCGGAGACCGGATGAGGCCGTCGTCGTAGAAGGCCTGGATGTGCTTTTCGCCGAGCCCCTCGATGTCGAAGGCGTTGCGCGACACGAAGTGCTTCAGGCGCTCGACGCGCTGCGCCGGGCAGACGAGGCCGCCCGTGCAGCGGCGCACAACGTCCATCTTTCCCGTCTTCTCGTCCAGCTCGCGGACAGCGTGGCTCCTGCACACGGGGCACGTCTTGGGAAAGCTGAATCGCTTCGTGCCTTTGCGACGCTTGGCAAGGACCACCCCCACGATCTGCGGGATGACGTCGCCTGCCCTCTGAATCACAACCGTGTCACCGATGCGCACGTCCTTGCGCGCAATCTCGTCCTCGTTGTGAAGCGTGGCATTCGAGACGACGACGCCGCCGACGGTCACCGGCTCGAGCTTGGCGACGGGGGTGAGCGCGCCCGTGCGTCCGACCTGGATCTCGATGTCCCTCAGCACGGTCGTCGCTTGCTCGGCGGGGAACTTGTGCGCCAGGGCCCAGCGCGGCGAGCGCGAGACGAAGCCGAGCCGGGACTGCAAGTCGAGCCGGTCCACCTTGTAGACGACCCCGTCGATGTCGTAGCCGAGCTCGGCGCGCTTGATGCCCAACGCACGGTAGAAGGCGAGCAGGTCATCCGCGCTTGCGCAAACCCGCATCAGCGGATTGACGGGCAGCCCCCACCGCCCGAAGGCCTCGATAACGCCGTGCTGCGTCTCGGCCGGCGGCTTGGAGACCTCACCCCAGGCATAGGCGAAAAAGCGCAGCGGCCGCGACGCGGTGATGGACGGATCGAGCTGGCGCAACGAGCCGGCCGCCGCATTGCGCGGGTTGGCGAAAATCTTTGCCCCCGCTTGCGCCTGCTCGGCGTTGAGGCGGCGAAAGTCGGCCGGCGGCATGTAGATCTCGCCTCGCACGTCGATCGTCTGCGGAAGGCGCTGGCCTTTGAGCCGTTTCGGAATCTCGGCGATCGTCATCACGTTCGCCGTGACGTTCTCGCCCTCCGTCCCGTCGCCGCGCGTCGCCGCCTCGACGAGGCGGCCGGCCTGGTAACGGATCGAGATCGAGAGCCCGTCGATCTTGGGCTCGGCGGTGAAGGCTAGGGGCTCCGCCGCGCTGAACCCGAGAAACCGGCGCACGCGATCCACGAACTCCTCGACGTCCTCGTTCGTGAAGGCGTTCGAGAGCGACAGCATCGGCACGCGATGGCGCACCTTGGCGAAGCCCTCGCCCGGCTTGGCGCCGATTCGATGCGACGGGCTGTCGGGACGCACGAGGTGCGGGAAGCGCGCCTCGATCGCCTCGTTGCGCCGCCTCAGCTCGTCGTAGACGGCGTCCGAGATTACTGGCGCATCAGCCTGGTAATAGAGGGCGTCGTGGCGCGCGATCTCAGCGGCGAGGCGGCCGAGCTCGGCCCGGGCCTCGGCCTCGGTGAGCTCGTCAACCGGGACAGAATTCGCGACCGTGTTCGCCATCCAAGCTCGAGCTTCAGGGTTTCATGATTGAGCGACATCAGGGAGGCAACGGATCGCCTCGGGGCCATCAATACCCGAGCCGGGATGCGCCGCAAACCGTCGGCGCCGGCTCGGAAAGCCGATTGGCGGGACGCACGACCAGGTCAAGATGAAAAAAGTAACGGCCGGATGGCCTAGCCCGGCCCGCCGAGCGAGAACTTGGGCACGCTCTTCCAGGCTTTGGTGATCCAGGATTCGCCGTCCTCGCGCGGGGCGAGCCCGTCCGACTGCAGCAGCGTGAAGGCGTCCTTGTACCACTTGGATTCGGGGAAGTTGTGGCCCAGCACGGCAGCGGCGGTCTGCGCCTCGTTCTTTATGCCGAGCGCCATGTAGCACTCGGTGAGCCGCATCAGCGCCTCCTCGACGTGGGCGGTCGTCTGATGGTCCGAGACCACCGTCTTGAAGCGGTTGATGGCGCCGACATAGTTCTGCTGCTTGAGGTAGTAGCGGCCGACCTCCATCTCGGACGCCGCCAGCGTATCCTCGGCCAGCCGAATGCGGTTGTCGGCGTCGCGGGCGTAGCTGCTGTCGGGATAGCGTGTTTTCAGGATCTTCAGCTGCTCCAGCGCCTTGCGCGTCGGCGTCTGGTCGCGGTTGGGGCCCTTCATCTCGTCGAAGTAGGCGGAGGCGATGATGTGGTGCGCGAACGGGGCGTCCTTCGTGCCGGGATGCATGACCGTGTAGCGCTCGGCCGAGGCAATGGCCTCGGGCGTCTTGCCGGCCTTGTAGTAGGCGTAGGCCGCGAGCACGATCGCGCGGCGCGCCTCGGGCGAATAGGGATGCGACCGGTCGAGATCCTCGAACTTCTTGGCCGCGTCCTCGAACTTGCCCTTGGTCAAAAGGGTATCCGCGTCGGCGTACATTTTCTCGGGCGGATCCGGATTGAGCACGCTCGTGGCATCGGAGGAGGAGGCGCAGCCGGCAAGACCGGTCGCGGCGCAGCCCACGGCGAGCCAGGCGAGTGTCGACAGCCATGTCGGCGTCCTGCGCATCGCAAGCTTCGATCCTTGACTTGAGGCCCCCCAGCCCCCGGGCCTCACCCGAATCTTCCCCTTAGCATACTTGGCGGCTGGCCGGTTACAGCCTCCCCGGTGCGCCGGCACCCCTTCGCCACCCCTCCCGGCCGCCCGCTCCGGCGGTCGCCGCTCAATTGGAACCGGAACCTCGCGCTAGGCTTTGATCTGTCGCAACTAATTCCGGTAAATCGGTGCCCCCGCCACGAACAGCCGTAGCCGGACAATGTGGTTGATGTTGGACCCCGGGGCTGCACTCGATCGGGGCTCCCGCCCCTCGCCAATCGGACGACCGACGGCCTCGCCGGCGAACGCGTTTACTCGCCGGCCGCCACGGCAAGCTCGAAGCTCCGCGGCCGTACCGCGCGCACGCGAGGGGCGTGCACGACCGTCCAGGCGGACGGATCCTCGAGCATCGCTTGCACGACGCTCGAATTCAGGCGATGCCCGCCGCGCACCGAGCGGTAAGCCCCGAGCAGCGGATAGCCCGTGAGAGTGAGATCGCCGATCGCGTCCAGCATCTTGTGGCGCACGAACTCGAGCGGATCGCGCAGGCCTTCGCGGTTCATGATGCGGCCGTCGCCGATGGCGATGGTGTTGGTGAGATTGGCCCCGAGAGCGAGCCCGGCCTTCCACAACCGCTCGACGTCACTCATGAAGCCGAACGTGCGGGCGCTGGCAACCTGGTCGCGGAACACCCCCGGGCTGATCTCCAGAGCCAGGCGCTGGCGGCCGATCAGCGGGGTATCGAAGTCGATCTCGACATCGAGATGGAAGCCGGAGTGCGGAACGAGCTCGCCCCAGCAGTCGCCGTCGGCAACGCGCACCGCTCTTAACACCTTGATGAACTTGCGCGGGGTCGACAGCTCCCGGATCCCGGCCTCGTCGAGGGCCTCGACGAACGGGGCGGCGCTGCCGTCCATGATCGGCACTTCCTTGCTGTCGATCTCGATCAGGCAGTTGTCGACGGCGAGGCCGCGCAGCGCGGCGAGCAGGTGCTCGACGGTCCCGACGGTAATGCCCTTGGCATCGCCGAGAACCGTGCACAGCGTCAAATTCGTAACGTTGGTGACCTTGGCGGGGATATTTGCGGCGACCCGGCCGCGCCTCGTGACGAGAAACCGGAGGCCAGTGTCGGCTTCTGCTGGATGCAGGATCACCGAAACTGGCGCTCCGCTGTGCACCCCCGTGCCTTGCAGCTCGATCTCGCGAGCAATAGTTGTCTGTCGCGCTCCGATGAACCGATTCGACATTCTGTGCCGTCCCTCAGCCTCTCCCCGGCATCGGCCGCCCTATTCCCATTCGAGCGCCGCGCCACCCCCAGCCATGTTCCATGCCCGTTCTCGGTCTTGCTTATGGCCTCCTTTCTGATCGTTGCCGGTCTCGACTGGCTCTGTTGGCGAGATCTCGAAACCGTCGGGCGAGTGCGAACTAGGTTGTTATTGAATGAAGGATAACCCTCGTCCCGAAGTGGGACAAATCACGGTTTCTTACACTCTATTACCGAGGGCGATGAGGGGTCGGCGGTCCGCCCGGGATCAGCAACACGGGCGCCACGCTACTTGCGATCTCTAGCGAAAAATACAGGCATTTCGGCCACTCCCTTGGGGTCCGGCGCTCCCGTGTCGGATGCTGTGGTGCCACCGAAGTGCGGCTCTTTCCGGCGGCCCGATCGTGCCGGGTCGGTGCCTGGCGCAGGCTTCTTCCCCGCGCGCGGACTCGAATCAGCACCCCGCCACACGCGCCCCGCCAGACGCTCGAACAGACTCGGCCGACGCCACGTTACGTCCGCGCGCTGCCCGTCGCCGGCGCCAGCTGAATCATCTTGTGCAGGCGCCGTATTGGCGCGGTAGTCGCGCTGGCCGACGGCCGGAAACTCCTCGACCGCCGGCATGCGGCGCGGCACGCGGCGGATTTCTTGTGTCGGCGCCGGCGTGAAGCTGCCGGCACCTGCCAAGTCGCCGGAGCTCTGAAGCGGCGGCGGTCTCGACGCGGCGGCCGCAAGCTGGGGTGGACCCTCCTCGATGACGACATTCCCCGGCGCCTGCCAGGGCTCTCCCGCGCCGTGAGCCCGCGGCTCGTTCGCGAACGTCTGGACCGACTGCGGCTCCGCGTGTGCCGGCGGGCCGTCACCATGTTGCAGCGCCTCCCTCAACCGGCGCGCCACGTCCCCCTCATCGGGCGGCACGCCGAGCGCCGCTTTGGCGCGCTGCGCCCAAACCTCCGGCGCCGGCTCTTCAAGTCGCGCCATGCCCGAGGCAACGATCGAGACGCGTACGCGGTCCTCCAGCGTCTCGTCGAATGAGGCGCCGACGATAACGTTGGCCTCGGGGTCCACCTCACGGCGCACGCGCGTCGCGGCCTCGTCGACCTCGTAGAGCGTGAGGCTCGGGCCGCCGGCAATCGACAGGAGCAGGCCCTTGGCCCCCTTGAGCGAGACGTCGTCGAGGAGCGGGTTCATGATTGCCTCCTCTGCGGCACGGATGGCGCGCCGTTCGCCGAAGGCCTCGCCGGTACCCATCATGGCGGTGCCCATGCCGATCATGATGGTGCGCACGTCGGCGAAATCGAGGTTGATGAGACCGTCCTTGAGGATCAGGTCGACGATGCAGGCCACCCCCGAATAGAGCACCTGGTCGGCCAGCAGGAAGGCCTCGGCAAAGGTCGTCTTCTCACTGGCGATGCGGAACAAGTTCTGGTTCGGAATGACGATCAGCGTGTCGACGTGCTTCTTGAGCTCGGCGACGCCGGCTTCGGCGACGCGCATGCGCCGGGCGCCCTCGAACTGGAATGGCTTCGTCACCACCCCGACGGTCAGGATCCCGAGCTGCCTTGAGAGGCGCGCGATCACGGCCGCGGCCCCGGTGCCGGTGCCGCCGCCCATCCCGGCGGCCACAAACACCATGTGCGAACCGGCGACTTGGGCGCGAATCTCCTCGGCCGCTTCCTCGGCGGCCGCCTCGCCAATCTCGGGCTTCGAGCCGGCGCCGAGGCCCCCGGTCAGATTGGCGCCGAGTTGCAGACGATGCTGTGCGCTCGAGGCAGCCAGCGATTGGGCGTCGGTGTTGGCGGCGACGAAATCGATCCCCGTCAGCCCTGCCGCGATCATGTTGTTGATCGCGTTGCAGCCCGCGCCGCCGACGCCGATGACGGTGAGCTTCGGTCTCACGTCCGCGACCTTTGGCAGCTCAAGCTTGATGCTCATTTCGCCCCCGCCTCGCTCGAGGCCTGGCGCTCGTCTTGCGCCCGGCCGTACCCGTCTCGATCCGGTCGGCGGCCCCGATCATGGCTCTCGCTCCGTCACCAATCTCGAAAGCCCTCAATCTCAAAAGCCCTGCCGCAGCCACGCCCCGACGCGCCCGAGATAGCCTTGAGGCGACCGATCGCGGCCTCGAAACCTACTCGCTCCGACCTGCGGCATGGTGGCCGATAGAAGTCCAACCACAGTCGCGAACGGCGGACTGGACGCAACCGGCGGCAAGCCCGAGACGGCGTGGGGACCGGCCACCCGCACCGGACGCCCCAACTCGTTGGCGGCGAAGTCCGCCAGGCCGACGAGCTGGCTGCCGCCCCCGGTCAGCACAACGCGCCCGCCGGCGAAAACCGCCACGCCGCAGGCTTCGATCCGCTTGCGGACTTGGTCAAATAGCGCCTCGATCCTGACCCGGATAATCTCGCCTAAACGCGCCTTCGTTGCGTGACCAACGCTGCCATCCTCCTCCCCCGTCAGCGGGTAGGAGAAGAGGTCATGCTGATCCGACTGGGCACTGACCAGCGTGCCATAAAGCGCCTTGATTCGCTCGGCTTCCGCAAGGGGCGTATGCAACGTGCGGGCGATGTCGAGGGTCACGTGGTTGCCGCCCAAGGGCATGGCGTCGGCATGGATGAGCTCACCCTCGGCGAACATGGCGAGGGTCGTCGTTCCCCCGCCCATGTCGATTGCGGTCACCCCGAGGCGCCGCTCCTCTTCACTCGTCACGGCGAGCCCGCTCGCATACGGCGCGATGAGAATGCATGTCGGCGAAAGGTAGCAGCGCTCGATGACCAACCGAAGGTTGCGCAGCGGCGCCTCGTCGGCCGTCACCGCGTGCAGGTCCATCGAAAACTTGCCCGCGGCCATGCCGCGCGGGTCGCCGATGCCGGGAGCGCCGTCGAGGCGCAGCGCGATCTGGTTCATGTGCACGAGAGCCCGGCCGTCGCGCTCGGCGAAAGCCTCGCCGCCGGCGAGAACGCGGGCGATATCCTGCTCCGTGACGATGCCGGTTTCGACATCGGTGCTGGCCGCGAAGTTGAGCGACCTCAAGCGTCCGCACGAGACCGACACGCGCACGTGATCGAGCGTCACGCCGGCCATGCGCTCGGCCTGGGCGATGGCCGCCCGCACGGCCTGCTCGGCCTGGTCGAGATCGGCGATCACGCCGGCCTTGACGCCCCGCGAGCGCTGATGCCCCACGCCGATGACGCGCACCGCCGGCCGCGAAGGCCCGGGCGCGCGCGGGCCGGGACCGATTGCTGCGATCAGGCAAGCAATCTTGCTCGTGCCGATGTCGACAACGCCGATGAACTCCTGCACCATTCCGGGCGCCCAGCCTTTCACGAGCATCGCGCGCAACTCCTCGATGCCATCACGTGCCCGATTTGACCGTGGCGGCGGACGATGGGGCCTCCGGCGCCGTGCGCACGCTGACCCGGCCGGGCGCTCTCAGATCGATGATACGGTTTGCGACCGAAAGCAGCGCGGCGAGTTCGCCGCCCGATGCCATCGCCGCGAGCGCCGACGCCTCGCGGTCGGCCGGGAGATGCAAGATGACGCCGCCTTTGAGCTTCAGCGTCCAACGCCGCTCGGCCACTCTTTCTGCCTCCTCGAGGCGGCGGGCGAGATCGGGGTAGCGCTCGAGCAGCGCCAGGAGGGCCGCCGCCTCGCTCGCCGCCCCCTCTCCCGAGACCCGTGGCAGATCGAGCCCGGCGCTGGCGCCCACGGGGCTGAGCACGCGGCCGGTGTCGTCGATGAGGTAGTTGCGCCCGCCTCGCGCCCAAAGGGCGGAGGGCTTGCGCTCGGTGATGCGCACGTCGAGACGATCGGGAAAAACCCGTCTCAGCTCTGCGGTCTTGATCCAAGGCAGCCGCTCCAGCCGTCTCCTGACGGCACCGGCATCCAAGCTTGCCATCGAGCGGACGTTGGCGAGATCGAGGGCGTCGAAGAGTTCGCCATCGGCGGTGAACCGGTGACCGGTGAGGGAGACTTGATCGATGCCGAGTCCCGCGACGCGCGCGATCGCATCCGGGTCGGGCACCAGCGACGCCACAGGGTGCGACCGGCGGCCGCCGTCGGTCATCACGTTCAAGGCGAAAACGCCGGTGAGCGCGGCGAAAACCGCGGCCAGCACCCGGCGCAGCCAGCGGCCGCGCCGCGACCTCGAAGCGGCGGACTGGCCGTCGAATGCGCCAGGCCCGGCCAGCTCGAAGCCGCCGGTCGGATCCTGCTGCGGGCCCGCTCGCGTGCGATGGGATGCGCGTGCCGGGAGCGGTGTCGCTCTCGACGCCCGCCACGACAATGCCGGCGCTTCCCCTACCTCGAGCAACTCGCGTCCTCAATGATCCAACGCACGAGCTCGCCGAACGACCAGCCCGCTTCACTCGCCAGTTCCGGCACGAGCGATGTCCCCGTCATGCCGGGCTGGGTATTCACTTCGAGGCAGAACACGCCGCCGGCGCCCCCGGCCGTGTCGTCGTAACGCAAGTCCGCGCGCGAAACGCCGCGGCAGCCGAGCGAGCTGTGGGCCGCCCATGTGTATTTCCGGACCAACTGGTAAACATCCGGTAAAAGCGCCGCCGGCAGCTCGTGCCGCGACCCCCCGGGCGCATATTTCGCCTCGTAGTCATAGAAAGCGAGGCCCTTGAGCGGCACGATCTCGATTACGTCGGTCACGAACTCGCCGATGACGGCGCAGGTAAGCTCGCGCCCGGGAATATAGCGCTCGACCATCACCATCTCGTCGAGAGCGCCGCCGTTGGCGATGGATCGGGGAGGCCGGCTCGCCGCCTCGCCCACGATTACGACGCCGACGCTCGACCCTTCGTTCACGGGCTTGACCACGTAGGGCGGCGCAAGGACGTGGCGCTCGAGCGCCTCGCCGCGCGCGACGAGCTTCCCCTCCGCGACCGGCACCCCGGCGGCCCGCATCACCGTTTTCGCGAGCTCCTTGTGCATGGCGAGAGCGGACGCCAGCACGCCCGAGTGGGTATAAGGAATCGAAAGCGTCTCAAGAATGCCTTGAATGCAGCCGTCCTCGCCGAAGCGCCCGTGCAGCGCATTGAAGCAGGCGTCGGGCTTCACCTCCTCGAGGCGCAGAGCAACGTCGCGGCCGACGTCGATCGGCGTCACGCGATAGCCCTCCTGGCGCAACGCCTCAGCTACCGCGGCGCCGGACTTCAAGCTGATCTCGCGCTCGGCCGACCAGCCGCCCATCAGGACGGCGACATGCGAGAATGTCCGCGGCGGGGCTCTCCCCAGCTGGCTCATGAAGTTTCCGTCCCTGCCAGCGCCTCGCCGGTCGGGCCGCCGTCGCGCGGATTGCCGACGCGGATGATCTCCCACTCGAGCGCCAGGCCCGACTTCTGCCTGACGCGGGCGCGCACCGTCTCACCCAAGCGCTCGATGTCCTCCCCCGAGGCGTTGCGGTCGTTGATCAGGAAGTTGCAGTGCATCTCCGACACCTTGGCCCCGCCGACGCGAAGGCCTCGGCAGCCGGCCTCCTCGACGAGCTTCCACGCACTCCTGCCGGGCGGGTTCTTGAACGTCGAGCCGCCGGTGCGCTCGCGGATCGGCTGTGTCTGCTCGCGGTACTCGGCGACCTCCTCCATTTGCCTGGCGATGTCGTCGGGATCGCCCGCGGCGCCTTGAAGCAGGGCCTCGGTGAAGATCCAGTCCTGCGGCACGCCACAGTGGCGGTAGGTGAACCGCATGTCGGCAAGGGAGAGCACATGAATCCCGCCCCGGCGGTCGACGGCGCGGGCTTCGACGAGAACATCCTTGGTCTCGCGCCCGTGCGCGCCCGCGTTCATGCGCAGCGCGCCGCCGATCGAGCCCGGGATGCCGCGGTAGAAGGCGAGGCCCGCGATTCCCGCCTCGGCTGCCGCCCGCGCGACCTTGACGTCGGGCACCGCGGTGCCGGCACGCAGCCGGTGGCCGACCTCGACCTTGATGTCAGCAAAGCCGCGCCCGAGACGGACGACGACGCCCGGAACGCCGCCGTCGCGCACCAGAAGGTTCGAGCCGAGCCCGAGGGCGAACACGGGAGTCTCGGGCGGCACGGTCTTGAGGAAGCAAGCGAGATCGGCTTCGTCCGCCGGCGTGAACAGCACCTGCGCCGGGCCGCCGGCGCGAAACCAGGTGATGTCGGAGAGGGGAGCGTTGGCGATCAGCCGGCCGCGCAGCTCCGGGATCCGCGCCTTCAACTCGGCCGTCAGATCAGGAAAGCTCACATCGCCCCTCCGGCGCGCCGGGGCTCCTCGGCAGCGAGCCACTCGGGGAGCTCTTGCGCCCACTCGGTCGAATTGCCGGCGCCGAGACAGACCACCATGTCGCCGGTGCGCGCGTGGCGGCGCACCAAGGCCACGAGATCGCGCGGATGGTCGATGGTCGTCACCGCGGGATGCCCGGTCGCTCGAATCCCCTCGGCGAGGGCGTGCTCATCGATGCCATCGAGGGGCGGCTCGCCGGCCGAGTAGAGCGGCGCGACGATGACGCTGTCGGCATCGGCAAAGCAGCCGCAGAACTCGTCGAACAGGTCCTTGACGCGGGTATACCGGTGCGGCTCGACGACCGCGAACAGGCGGCCGCGGAGGCCGGCGCGCGCGGCGGCGAGCACCGAGGCGATCTCGGCCGGGTGATGAGCGTAGTCGTCGACGATTGTGACGCCGCCCCAGGCCCCGGTCACCTGGAAGCGCCGCTTGACGCCCGAGAAGCTCTCGAGGGCGGCGCGGATGACATCGTCGCCGATGCCGGCTTCCGCCGCGGCGGCAATGGCCGCAAGCGCGTTCAAAGCGTTGTGCCGGCCCGGAAGCGGGATCCTCCAGCCCTCGATGGTCCGCTCGCCGCCCTTGACGCGCGGCCCAAGCGCCGCGTCGAAAACGGTGCTCGCTCCGTCGGCGCGGATCGCCGTCAACGCGAGATCGGCTTCCTCGCTCGAGCCGTAGGTCAGGAGGCGCCGTCCGTCGCGCCTCAACTCGAGCCGCTCGATCATGTCGCGCACCACCGGGTGGTCGATGCACGTCACCGCGAGACCGTAGAAGGGAATGTTGCGATAGAAGGCCTCGAACTCGCGATGCATGATCTCGACCGTCTTAAAGTAGTCGAGGTGCTCGGGATCGATGTTGGTGACGACGCCGATTTGGGTCGGAAGCCTGGTGAACGTGCCGTCGCTCTCGTCCGCCTCGACGATCATCCACTTGCCTTGGCCGAGGCGCGCGTTCGAGCCCCAGGCGTTGATGATGCCGCCGGTGATGACGGTCGGGTCGAGGCCCGCGTCCTCGAAGATGGTGCTGATCAGCGAGGTCGTGGTCGTCTTGCCGTGGGTTCCGGTCACGGACACGGTCGAATAGAGCCGCATCAGCTCGGCCAGCATCTCGGCGCGGCGGATCACCGAAAGCCCTTTCGCGCGCGCCGCCTCGAGCTCGGGGTTGCCGCGCTTGACCGCGCTCGAAATGACGACCTGGCGCGCGCCGACGAGGTTGATCGCATCGTGGCCGATGAACACGCGCACGCCCTTGCCCCGCAAGCGGCGGACATTGGCGCTGTCCTTCTGATCGCTCCCCTGGACGCTATAGCCCTTGGCGAGCAGGATCTCGGCGATGGCGCTCATGCCGATCCCGCCGATGCCGATGATGTGGAACGTCCCGATCTCGCGGGGCAACTCCATGCGTGTCGTCCCCAATTACCGAGCAGATGATGCCCCAATCAGCCGCTCAACCAAACCTTGCCGCGTCTCGAGCCCGCCGCGACCAGGTCCTCGACCAGATCGGCGAGCCGCCGGACGGCATCGGGGCGGCCGTGAGCCTTGGCGGCCCTCGCCGCGCCATCGAGCGCCGCCGGATCGCGCGCCAGGCGGAGGATCTCGCGGCTCAGGCGCTCCGGCGACAGGGCCGTCTGCTCGATACACCAAGCGCCACCCGATTCGGCAAGCCTCGTTGCATTCATGAGCTGATCCTTGTCAAGGGAATGCGGCAAAGGCACGAGGATCGCCGGGCGGCCGACGACGGCGAGCTCGGCGACCGTCGAGGCCCCGGCGCGGGCGATGACGAGGTGGCTTTTGGCCATCAGCTCGGGCAAGGCCTTGAAGAACGGCTCGACCTCGGCCGCGATGCCGGCCGCCGCGTAGGCCGCCCTGACGCGATCGAGATCCTCCTCCCGCGCCTGATGCACGACTGAGAGGCGGCTCCCGAGCTCAGGCGCCAGCGCGGAAAGTGCCGGGGGGACGGCGTCGGCAAAAAATCGGGCCCCTTGGCTGCCGCCGAAGACGAGCAGGGCGAAGGCGCCGCCCGGCTCGGGAGCGCGGTAGGGCTCGCGCGCGGCCTCGATCACGGCGTCGCGGACCGGGTTTCCGGTGAGGCGCACCTTGGCGAGCAGAGGGCCGGCGAGAAACTTCGTTTCCTCAAACGACGTCGCGATCAGGGTGACGCGCTTGGCGAGCATCCGGTTGGCGCGGCCGAGCACGGCGTTCTGCTCGTGCAGTGCCGCCGGAACGCCCAGCATGCGCGCGGCGAGAAGCGGCGGAAAGGTCGGATAGCCGCCGAACCCGACCACGGCGGCGGGCTCGATGGTCTTCAAGAGCCTGCGCGCGGTCCTGACGCCGCGCACGAGAGCGAGCGCGGTCCTGGCCAGCGCCGCGGGCGACTTTTCGCCGAGCGTCGCCGAGGGCACCTGATAGATGTTGCGGGCGGGAAAGCCCGTCCCATACCGGTCGCCGCGGGTATCGGTCGCGAGGTCGACGGCGAACCCCCGCCGCGCGAGCTCCTGGGCCAAGGCGAAGGCGGGAAAGAGATGGCCGCCGGTGCCGCCGGCGGCAAGCAGGACCGATCGCGTGGCGTCCGACACGGGCTTATTTCACCCCTCGAGCTCGAGGCCGTCGAGGGTCGACACCAATCTGGGCTTTTTGAGGCGTTGAGGATCGGCCCGGCGCCGCGTCAGCGCGAGCACCATGCCGAGGGTCAAGGAGACCGAAAGAGCGGAAGATCCGCCCGCCGAGATGAAGGGCAAGGTCATGCCCTTCGCCGGAAGGAGCCCCACGTTGACCCCCATGTTGATCAACGCCTGGAGGCCGAATATCAGCGCCAGCCCGACAATCGCCAGGCGAGTTGCCGCTTCCGGCTCGCGCCAGGACTGGAGCAGCGCGCGCATCACGATGAACGCGTAGAGGGCGAGAAGAGCAAGGCACGCAAGGCCGCCGTACTCCTCGGCGACGACGGCGAAGATGAAGTCGGTGTGCGCGTCGGGGAGCACCGTCTTGATCGTTCCCTCGCCCGGGCCGCGGCCAAGCAGGCCGCCTTGGGCAAACGACTGGAAGGCGCGATCGACCTGGCTCAAATCTCCGGCGACGGGATTGAGGAACCGGTCGACGCGCAGCCCGACATGCGGGAAGACGGTGTAGGCGGCGTAAAGACCGGCCGCGCCGAGGAGCACAAGCGCCGCTGCCCGGACCAGCGTCTGGCCTGAAGCGAAAAACAGCACGCACCAGACCAGGCTGACGAGCAGCGTCTGGCCGACGTCGGGCTGGGCAACGAGGAGCGCGACGACGACGATGAACACGAGCACGGCGATGGGAAGCGCGGGCATGTCGGGGCGCTCGCGCGCTTCGGCGAAGAGCCACGCCGAAACCACAATGAAGGCGGGCTTGGCGAACTCCGAAGGCTGGAACGAATAGCCGGCGAGCGATAGCCAGCGGCGCGCGCCGTTGAACTCGGCCCCCCAAAAATGCACGGCGACCATCCCCGCCAGCGCAGCACAGAAAACGATCAGCGCCAGCCGGCGCACCGCATGCGGGGTCATGAGCGACACGGCGATCATGACGAGAACGCCGGCGGCGGAGAACAGCAGGTGGCGCGAGACGAAGTGGTAGGCGGAGAGGCCTTTCTTCATGGCGACGGCTGGGCTCGCCGCAAGCGACAGCACGAGGCCCGCGCCGACAAGAATGAGGATTGCAGAGAGCAGCACGGTGTCGACGGTGAACCACCATTCCGCAAACCGGCTCCGATCCGCCCGCGAGATCCTCATGTGCCGCCCCGGTCGGCAACGGCCGCCGCCACCAAGTGCCTGAATACGTCGCCGCGCACCTCGAAATTCTTGAACTGGTCATAGGACGCACAGGCTGGCGACAGCAGAACAATGGATTCGGGCTTGTTGGCTTCAAGTGCGTCGGTGGTCGCGTGTTTCACCGCAACCTCGAGCGTCCCGCAGCGCTCGAACAAAACCTTGTTATTTAGAGTCGCGGCGAACTCATCCGCAGCTTCGCCGATCAGGTACGCCTTGGCGACGCGCGGAAAGTAAGGCTCGAGAGTCGCAATGCCCCCTTCCTTCGGTCTGCCACCAAGGATCCAGTAGATGTTGCCATCGAACGACGCCAGCGCCTTCTCGGCCGAATCGGCGTTCGTCGCCTTGCTGTCGTTGATGAAGTCGACGCAGCCATAGCGTTTGACGACCTCGAGGCGATGCGGAAGGCCGGAGAAGCTCTTGAACATTCCGGCGTCGGCAAAGACGCTCACGCCTCTTGCTGCAGCGAATGCCGCGGCCGCATTTTGCCAGTTGTGCGCGCCCCTCAATGAGGAGATGCCTGCCAAGTTCGCACGCCTGTTAGTCTCGCCGGAAATGGCTTCGTACAAGACACCGGCTCGTGCAAACACGCCGTAGTCGAGTTCCCGTTTGCTGGAAATCGGAATGACACCAGGCCCCGTTCCCGAAACACGTCTCTGTTTGCTGCCGCCGGCCTCAGCGCGGGCCGCGATTGCTTCACAGAAGGCGTCATCGACACCAATAACCGCAATATCGGCACCACGGACCAGCCGCTCCTTGATGGTGGCGTAGTTCTCGACCGTGCCGTGGCGATCGAGATGGTCGGGAGTGACGTTCAAGAGCACGCCGACCGTAGGTTTCAACGTCGGCGTCAAGTCGATCTGGAACGAGCTCATCTCGATGACGTGAAAGCGGTCGCGCGCCGGCGGGGCGAGCGTCAGGACCGGCGTGCCGATGTTGCCGCCCGTCTGCACGTCCTTCCCCGCCTCGCGCAGGATATGGGCGATGAGCGCGGTCGTCGTCGATTTGCCGTTGGTGCCGGTGACGGCGATGAAGGGAGCGTCGGGGGCGACCTTGTCGCGCTCGCGCGCGTAGAGCTCGATGTCGCCGATCACCTCGACGCCGGCGCGGCGGGCTTTCAGCACCACCCAGTGCGGCTGGGGATGAGTGAGCGGCACGCCGGGCGCCAGCACGAGCGCAGAAAAGCCGCTCCAGTCGGCCCCCGCCAGATCGACGAGCGGCAGGCCATCTTTGGCGGCCGCCGCGCGGCTCGCCTCGCTGTCGTCCCAGGCGGCGACCTCCGCCCCGCCTTCGATCAGGACGCGAGCGGCCGCATGGCCCGAGGCGCCCAGGCCGAACACAGCAACGCGCCGGTCGTGGAAGGTCGTGACGCGAATCATGCCCGGAATCTACCCGAGATCGCGTGCCTCATGTGCGCTCAGCGCAGCTTGAGGGTGGCAAGACCGACCAGAGCCAGCACCACCGAGATGATCCAGAAGCGCACGACGACGGTGCTCTCCTGCCAGCCCTTCTGCTCGTAGTGGTGGTGGAGGGGCGCCATTCGGAACACGCGCTTGCCGGTGAGCTTATAGGACCCGACCTGAATGACGACGGACAGGGTCTCGAGCACAAACAGGCCGCCGACGATGGCGAGCACGATCTCGTGCTTGGTCGCGACCGCGATGGTGCCGAGCGCGCCGCCCAAGGCGAGCGAGCCCGTGTCGCCCATGAAGATCATCGCCGGCGGGGCGTTGAACCAGAGGAAGCCGAGGCCCGCGCCGATGAGCGCCCCGCAGATGACCGCGAGCTCGCCGGTGCCCGCCACATAGTGGATCTGAAGGTATTGGGCGAATTTCACGTTGCCGATCAGATAGGCGATGAGGCCGAAGGTCGCCGCGGCGATCATGACCGGCACGATCGCCAAGCCGTCGAGACCGTCCGTCAGATTGACGGCGTTGCCGGCCCCCGCGATGACGATGATGCCGACCAGCACGAACAGCGGCCCGAGGTCGATGAGGGCCACCTTGAAGAACGGCAGCGCAAGCCGCCCCGAGAGCTCCTGCGACGAAAGCTCCATGATGAGGTAAGCGGCGAGTGCGGCGATCGCGATCTCGATCGCGAGCCGCGCCCAGCCGCCGAACCCGGAGCTCTGCTGGCTGGTCACCTTCAAGAAATCATCGTAGAAGCCGATGGCGCCGTAGCAAAGCGTCACCGCAAGCACGACCCAAACATAGGGGTTCGACCAGTCGGACCAGAGAAGCGTGGCGACGGTCACGCTGGCCAGGATCATGAGGCCGCCCATGGTCGGCGTGCCGATCTTCGAGAAGTGCGTCTGGGGGCCGTCCTCGCGGATCGGCTGCCCTTTGCCCTGCTTGACGCGCAGAAGATCGATGATGCCGGGCCCGAACAAGAGCACGAACAGAAGCGCGGTGAAGATCGCCCCGCCGGTGCGGAAGGTGATATAACGAAAAACGTTGAGCGGGCCGATCTGGTCGCTGAAGTTCACGAGCTCATAGAGCATTCAATCCCCTCCTTGCCGCGCCCCGCGAGCCGTTCGCGGCGCACTGGGAGCCGGCTCGCCGAAACCGAGTGCGACAATTCGGCGGCCGAGAGCCTGTCGCGTCTCATGTCGCGGCGTGCGGCGAGCCAAAACGCGCCTTCACGGCCTCGACCAGCGGCGCCATGCGGCTGCCGAGCGACCCCTTGACCATCACCACATCGCCGGCCCTGACCGCGGCCAGAAGCGGCGCGGCGATGGCGTCCGACGTCTCGGCCCAGGCCCCGCGCCGGCCGGCGGGCAATGCGCCGTAGAGGTGCGCCATGTTCGCTCCTGTGGCAAAGACCAGATCGGCCCCCGCGGCGTCAACTGCTACCTTGAGCTCCTCATGCAGCCGCACCCCCTCGCTCCCGAGCTCCAGCATGTCGCCGAGAACCGCAATGCGGCGCGGGAAGCGCTCGCGCGGCACCGCAGCCATGGTCGCGAGCGCCGCAGACATGGAGGCGGGGTTGGCGTTGTAGCTCTCGTCGATCAAGAGCACGGAACCGCCGTCGGCGGGCAACAGAGTGCGCGCGCCGCGGCCCCGGGGCGCCGTGATCGCCGACAGCGCGGCGAGCGCGGTGTCGAGGTCGGCGCCCGAGGCGGCAAGCGCCGCCACCACCGCGAGCGAGTTCTGAGCGATATGCGCTCCCGGCGCGCCGAGCCGGTAGGCGACGTCCCGGCCGCGAGCGCGCACGGCGATTTCCGACCCCTCGGGTCCGAGGTCGAGCTTGAGGCACCTGATGTCTGCCCCCTCGTGCCGGCCGAAGAAAAGGACGCGCGCGCCCTGCTCGCGTGCGCGCTCGGCGAGACGGCGGCAATAGGCGTTGTCGCGGTTGATCACCGCGGTGCCGCCGGGCTCGAGACCCGAGAAGATCTCCGCCTTCGCCTCCGCGATCGCCTCGACCGTGGGGAAGAACGCGAGATGCACCGGCTCGACCGTGGTGACGACGGCAATGTGCGGGCGTACCATTTTCGCGAGCGGCGTAATCTCGCCCGCGTGGTTCATGCCGATCTCGAACGCTCCGTAGCGCGTCGCGGCCGGCATGCCCGCGAGCGAGAG
Organism: Hyphomicrobiaceae bacterium; assembly: GCA_035283385.1. Lineage (GTDB taxonomy): Bacteria > Pseudomonadota > Alphaproteobacteria > Rhizobiales > Hyphomicrobiaceae > Hyphomicrobium_C. The sequence goes on along the minus strand of DATETZ010000002.1, from coordinate 5,458 downwards.
CGGCACGCCCCACTGGTTGTTGAAGGATTTCTCGGCCGCGTGCGTGGCGCCGACCCGCTCGAGGCAGGCTTTCAGCATCTCCTTGGTTCCGGTCTTGCCGACGCTGCCGGTGACGGCGATCACGCAAGCTGCGGGCGAAAGGCGGGCACGCGCGGCACGGCCGATCATCTCGAGCCCGCGCAAGGGATCGGCCACACGGACCAGCGCGCCGTCGCCGGGCTTCCTCTGATAGCCCTCGGCGACCAGCGCGGCGCCGGCCCCGGCCTCGAAGGCCTTGGTCACGAACTCGTGCCCGTCGCGCTGATCCTTTAGCGCGACGAAGACCTCCCCGGGCTCGAGCGTGCGCGTGTCGATCGAGACGCCCGAGATGGCCGCCGCGGGCTCACCTTGCGCCGTGCCGCCGCAGGCACGCACGAGATCGGCGAATGTCCAGAGCTCCGCTGTCATCGGCTTATGCACGCTCGAGCGCATCGCGCAGCGCCTCGTGATCGGAGAACGGGATCACCCTGTCGCCCACGATCTGGCCCGTTTCGTGACCCTTGCCCGCGACCAGGAGGACATCACCCGGCCCCATCATGGCGACGGCCGCCCGGATCGCTTGCGCGCGGTCGCCGATCTCGCGCGCTCCCTGGGCGCCGGCGAGAATCTCGGCCCGGATCGCGGCCGGTCTTTCGCTCCTCGGGTTGTCGTCGGTGACGAGGGTCACGTCGGCCTTCTCGACCGCGATGCGCCCCATGATCGGGCGCTTGCCCTGGTCGCGGTCGCCGCCGCAGCCGAACACGCAGATGAGGCGGCCGGTCGCCAACGGACGCAAAGCTTCGAGCGCCGCCGAAAGGGCTTCAGGTTTATGCGCATAGTCGACGACGGCGAGCCCGCCGTTCCTTTCGCCGACGACGTCGAGACGGCCCTTGACGCCTTTCAGCGTCTCGAGCGCGGGGAGCACACGCCCCGCCGCCTCGCCGGCCGCGAGTGCAAGCCCGGCCGCCACCAGCGCGTTCGAGGCCTGATAGGCGCCGAGCAGGGCCAAGCGAACATCGAAGCCGCGGCCCTCGTGCACGACGCGCATGTGCTGGGCGAAGCCCTCGCGCGCGAGACCCGCGAGCCTCAGCGTGTCGCCGCGTCCTCCGACGGTGATCAGCTCGAGCCCGCGTGCGCGTGCGGCGTCGAGCGCCGCCTCGGCTCCCGGCCCGTCGGCGTTGACGACCGCCGTCTGGCCGGGCTGCAAAAGCTCCGAAAAGAGGCGCAGCTTGGCCGCGAGATAGGCCTCCATCGTCGGATGATAATCGAGATGGTCGCGGCCGAGATTGGTGAAGGCGCCGGCGGTGAGCGCGACGCCGTCGAGGCGATGCTGGTCGAGGCCGTGCGAGGACGCCTCTAAGGCGACATGCGTCACACCCTCGCGCGCAAGCCCTGCGAGCGTCTCGTGCAAGGCCACGGGGTCGGGCGTCGTGAGCGAGCCATAGACGGCGGCGCCGTGCTTGACCAGGCCGAGCGTGCCGATGGACGCCGCCTTGTGGCCGAGCGCGGCGAAGATCTGGCGCGTGAACTCGGCGACCGAGGTCTTGCCGTTGGTGCCGGTGACGGCGACGGCGGTTCTCGGCTGCACGGCAAAGAAGCGCGCCGCGGCGAGCGCCAGCGCCCGGCGCGGCTCGTCGGCCCGCAGCACCGGGACCGGGAGCCCGGCCGGCACCTCGGCCGTGCGCCCCGCGAGAACCGCCACGGCTCCTTTGGCGATCGCGTCGACGATGTAGCGCGCCCCATCGGCCTTGGTGCCCACGAGCGCGACAAAGAGGACGCCCGGCCCCGCCTTGCGGCTGTCGGCCGTGATCCCTGTCACGTCGATTGCGCCGCACCCGGCGGGCGCCGCGATCTCGGGTCCAGTCAGAGAGGAAAGCTGCATGTCGCCTCGAGCCATGAGGGCTATGGCTGCCGAGCTTCATATTTTGCGCCGCCCGGCCCGTCAAATACCGGGGCCACGCGCGTTTTCACCGAGCGGTCGCGGCAGCCTTGTCGCGGCCGCGCGCCAAGCGCACAATCGCTGAGTCTTTTCGATGGTCGCGTGCGCGGCAGGAGGGATTGGCGATGAAAAAGCCGACCAAGGCTGAGATGAAGGCGGCGCAGGCTTCCGCCGAGGAGCGAGTTGCCCGGGCCGAGCGGAGAATCAAGGAGGGCAACATGACCCGCGAGGAGGCCATAGCGGACTGTGAGCGGGAGAAAAGGAAGCAGGAGCTCGCCCGCGACGTGGTGGGGGCGCTCACGTGGTCGTTGACGGCATTGGGCTTGGGGCAGAACCAGAAACCGGGCAAGCGGTCGTGAGCAGGGCCGGCGCGATTTGGTCGCGATTGTCGCCCGGAGCCGACCTGTCTCGCGCCGCCATTCCTTGAGCCGCTGCTCGCGCCGGATCGCAGCCTCCATCAATTCATGAAATTCGTAGGCTCGTCGGTCGGAGTGAGCCCGGCGCAAAGCGCCGGGCGAAGTCCGACGCCCAGCATTGAGCCCTCGATGTCGGACTTCGCTCGGGTACACCCTCGCTCAGTCCGACCTACCCGCTATCTCCGATGAAGCGTCTGCTGCAAGGTGGCGTGGGTCCCTGCCGGAGTTCACCCCGGACCCCGATGCGGGGCCGGGATGACGTAATTGCTGGGCTATCGCTTCCTTGAGAAACGGCAGGCTGAGCCGCAGGCGTTCCGTCCTCCCTCCTCGAGGGGCAGGAATGGGACCAGAACACACCGCGCCCGCTCTGAGCCCCAATCCGGACTGCTCGGAACGAAGCTGCAATTCGCAGCTCGCGACCCTCAGCCGACACTCAGCATCAGCAGGCAAAGAAACTTATGTGCGGTCCGCTACTTTGGCTAGACGCTATCAGGCGTTTCGAAAACTTGGCGCCGGCTGACCCCAATGAAAGAGTGAGCAACCCCCCGTCCAAGGCATCTAGGCGGTTTCGCCCGGCTGCCTTCGCCGAGTGCCCGCGGCTTTCAGTGACTGACGAACTGAATACTATCGAGGGCCGGTTTGCCTTGCCCCAGGAGCCGCAGGTTTCAAACGTCACATCGCAGCCGACGGCAAGAAGCCTGTGGAGCGCTTCAAGTCGCCCAATAGGCCGAACCCTCTTGCCCCGGCGCCTGATCTCCCATCCCTCGCCTATCCGAGTCCCACGAAGATAAGGCCTCCCAGCACGAATACCGCCACAATGGATATGGCGACAGTCAGCCACGCCTCCTCCCTCTCCAAGCCACAGTGAGCAGTCAAGAGATCCATGTCGGATCCATGAGATCGCTGGCGCGCGAACTTAGCGAGCGTCTCTCGCGCATGCTGACGCTCGAACACCTTGATTGAATCGTTATCCCGATACATGCCTCTCAGAGTGGCATGGCAGCGTTTTTTACAGCGTTATGCCACCTCCCCGATTGAAGATACCCTTAATGATGCCTGATTGGCCGTCTCTGTTCCGTCCATAGTCTGTTCAGAGAGATCAACCGCCGAAATGGTATGATTTGCCCCCTCTCGCGATGAGCCGGTTGCGTCCGAGCTTCTTGGCCTCATACATGCGGCTATCAGCAATCTCAATGAGTTCATGCCAACTCTGGACCTGGTCGTCCTGTTGTTCGGCCAATCCGGCGCTCGCTGTCTGCATCGAGCCATCAGGGCGAAGGGCAAGGCCAGATCGGGACAGCTTGACGATGAGCTCGGCTGCACTCTCGGCCGGCATGCCGGAAAACACGAGCAAGAACTCTTCGCCTCCCCAGCGAATGAGAGCATCCTCGCGTCTCAACCTGCCCTTCAAACCTTGCACAACTTCTCGGAGAAGTTGATCCCCGGCATCGTGACCATAACCGTCGTTGACCTTCTTGAAATGGTCGAGGTCCAGGAGAGCGAGCGACAGGGGGCTCTTTGCGCGGTCCGATCTTGCGAACAACAGGTCGAGCAACTCTATGCCGGCTCGCCGCGAGAGCGTCCCTGTGAGCGGGTCTATTGTCGATTGCTCCTCGAGAGCGATCAGCAGCTTCAACTGACTTAGGGAGCAGACCGCGGTGGTAATGACAACCGCGCACATTAGAGACACGGCGGTCCCCGTGTGAGACCAGGCTTCGCCGCCGTCGCTCCGCAGCATTTCAAACATCAGCGCGGCGAATGGCACAAACAGGATCAGCGACACCTCTTTCAAGGTCAGCGGGAAAATCGAGATGCCCACCGCCAGCGCAACAGGCATGAGCAAGTACTGAGCATGGCCCGGACCTTCGAGCACGGCACTTCCGCCTCCGGCGAGGACCATGTGCGAATAAATAAAGAAGCCGGTTCCAATGCAGATCGTCGAACCGAGCGCCCCTACCCCTTGGTGGAGGCTGGCGCTTCGAAGCTGCAAGCTCGCGATGGCAAAAAACATCAGTCCCGTTGCCATGCGGCCGACAATGAGCGGCAGTAGGATGTTCCAATCCCACCCGAACAAGACACCGTCAATCGGAATCCAAGCGATCGTTGCGATGCAGAGAAAGATTGCCGTCACGCCGAGCCGCGCCGTCAGAAAATGCATGCGGCGCATACTGAGCAGGACGCTATGGTCGCGCGACGACATCAAACGTGGCGGCAGCTTCATGACCGCCAGCAGCGCCGCCAGATTTTCGGCTGCCTGTGCCAAAGCATGATTCCGCGTCCCGCCGTCAGGCAAGAACGCCAGAATTGCATCCATTGCGCTAGCTCGGCCTTTCGAGCCGTAGAAAGATCCGAACGCTGACTCCGCCATTGTTTCCCCACTCGAAACGCGCGTCGGTCATGCAGGATCTTGTCCGAAGTCGACAAAGATCATCCCGACCCTCGCAGCCTGGCTAACCTCCCGCGCGAACGGAGCAGATGATGGCGAATCGGTGCTAAGATTCCCAGAAATGTCGTTCCTCGCTCCCATCATGGTTAGGGAGTTCTCAATTCCCGGAGCAAGGTGACACGAGCCAAGGGATCGCCAGCTCCGCAGTGAGGTATCGTCCGAGCGAACGCCAGGCAAACGGAAGCCCACGTGCCAATCCGGGGTGTTCGCGCGCCAATGGTTATCATCTCCTCCTGGCCCATCTCGTCAGTTCGTGTCGTCTTTCCCAACGTCTGTTTCGGGCGTTAGAGCGGCCCGGCTAAGTTTTCCCCGGTGCTCCAACCTCGCTTATTATCCCTCCATCCCGCTCCGCTGGGGTCGCCTTCTAGAGGCGTCTAGCTGGCGAGGGGCGGGGCCGAGTCGTAAGGGAAGTGCCGGTCACGCGGCCGGTATCCCTTAGCGCGTCTGCCCACTGCCGGTGGCAACATCGGGACCGAGGAGGCTACGGCCAAGAGGGGCGCGGGACGCCGGGCACTGCCTCTCCCGGCGCAAAGCTCGGCAAGCGGGGCGCCGTTGTGCCTTGCTACAAGTTACGGAAGACCGTGGCGCTTCCGCGCCCCGCTCCCCTATTCATCCCCTCGGGCGCCCGCGCCGCGAGGG
>DATETZ010000001.1:0-9052 GCA_035283385.1 Hyphomicrobiaceae bacterium | reverse complement strand
ATGCGCCGGCTGGTCTTTTTGCTTTGCGCGGCCGATCTCGCGGGCAAGCGCGAACAAGGCGTCCCTGAGGCCGAGCCCCGACACGGCGGAAAGGATGAGCGGCGTCTTCCTCGCGGTCTTCTTGAGGGCCTCGGCGCGCTCGGCAGAGGTCGCCGCGTCGACGGCATCGCACTTCGAGAGCGCGACGATCTCCTTCTTGTTCTCGAGCCCTGCCCCATAGGCCTTGAGCTCGCGGCGCACGGTCCTGTAGGCGCCGGCCACGTCGGCTTCAGTCGCATCGACGAGGTGTAGGAGCACCTTGGTGCGCTCGACGTGACCCAGGAACCGCGTGCCGAGACCGGCCCCTTCATGGGCGCCCTCGATCAGCCCCGGAATGTCTGCCAGGACGAAATCGACCTCGCCTGCCCGCACCACGCCGAGATTGGGGCTCAGCGTGGTGAACGGATAGCCGGCGATCTTCGGCTTGGCCGCCGAGACGGCGGCGAGGAAGGTCGACTTGCCCGCGTTCGGCAGGCCCACGATCCCGGCGTCGGCGATCAGCTTGAGCCGGAGCCAGATCGTCGCCTCCTCGCCCGGCTGGCCGGGGTTGGCGCGGCGCGGGGCCTGGTTGGTCGCGCTCTTGAAGTGGGCGTTGCCGAAGCCGCCGTTGCCGCCGCGAGCGATCAGCGCGCGCTCGCCCGGCGACTTCAGGTCGGTGATGACGGTCTCCCGGTCCTCGGCCAGGATCTCGGTCCCCGGCGGCACCTTGATGATGCAGTCCGCGCCGTTTGCCCCGGCGCGGTTCTGGCCCATGCCGTGGCCGCCCCTCTTGGCCTTGAAATGCTGCTGATAGCGGTAGTCGATGAGAGTGTTGAGGTTGGCCACGCACAGCGCCACGACATCGCCGCCCTTGCCGCCGTCGCCGCCATCGGGGCCGCCGAACTCGATGAACTTCTCGCGCCGGAAGCCGACGCAGCCGTCGCCGCCGTCGCCCGACTTGACGTGGATCTTGGCGAGGTCGAGAAACCTCATGCCGCGCGCCTCCAGAACAGCGCCATGACCGGACGGCGCCGCTCGTAGCGCAAGGTTTCGACCTCGGCACCTCTGGCATCGCACCAGGCCTTGCAGGTGCCCACCAGCCGAAACCCGAGCTTGGCGATGACACGGGCCGAGGCCGGGTTGTCGACGAAGTGGCAGCACGTCAAGCGGCCGATGCGCGCCCGCGCGAAGCAATAGCGCACGAGCGCGTCGCCGGCCTCGGTCGCGAAACCCCGGCCCCACCAGGGCTTGCCGATCCAGTAGCCGATCTCGGCCGAGCCGTCGTCGTGCGGCATGTAGCCGACGGCGCCGATCAGCTCACCCTCGAACTCGACGCCGCGCACGAACTCGCCCCTCTCGAGGCCGCCGATCCATTGGTGCGCGAGCGTCTCGGAATAGGGAAAGGGAATGCGCGCGGTCATGCGCGCAATGTCCCAATCGCCCGCCAGCTCGGCGATGCGATTGGCGTCGCGCGCTTCGAACTCGCGCAAGACCAATCTTCTGGTACGCATAAGAATTCCCGGACCGGCCCGGTCCTCATCGCTGTGGCCGGCAGCCTTTGATCCTACAACAAAAAGGGGAGATGGCGCTGCACCTCCCCGTACACATGCGGCGCACAATCGAGCCGTTTACTTCGCAGCTTCGGCCTTTTCCGGCCGGACGGAGACGAAGATGCGGCCGTTGCGCTTGGTCTCGAAGTGCACCTTGCCCTCCTCGACCGCAAAGATCGTGTGGTCGGTGCCCATGCCGACGCCGGTGCCCGGGTGCCACTGGGTGCCGCGCTGACGGCAGAGGATGTTGCCCGGGATGACGTGCTCGCCGCCGTAGCGCTTGACGCCGAGGCGCTTGGACTGCGAATCGCGGCCGTTCTTGGTCGAGCCGCCCGCTTTTTTCTGGGCCATGGTTTTAGTCCTTCACTGCTCCATTTTCGTCATCCCCGCGCAGGCGGGGGTGACGGTGTTAGACACGTGCCTTCAATGCGACGGGGCCATGGGACGCCAAGAAAAACTCAAGCCGTGATGCCGGTGATGCGGATCTTGGTCAGGTCCTGGCGGTGGCCGCGCTTCCGGCGCGAGTTCTTGCGCCGGCGCTTCTTGAAGGCGATGAGCTTCGGCCCCCTGGTCTGCTCGACGAGCTCGGCGGAAACCTTGGCGCCGGCCACCGTGGGCTTGCCGACCTTGACGGTCTCGCCCTCGCCGACCATCAGCACCTCGGTGAACTCGAGCTTGCCGCTCTTGGTGCCGTCGAGCTTCTCGACGGTGAGCACATCGTCCTTGGCGACGCGATACTGCTTCCCGCCCGTCTTGATGACAGCGAACATGGGGGCCTCTTTCCGCGCGGCTCCGCGCTTCGGGTCTCGTCCGCGCCCTGCGGCGCCGCGGAAAATTCCGCGGGCTTTTGAATGGGTTAGCCGTGTTCCGGCTCGAGCCTCGGGCAGCGCTCTCGCTGCGGCCGGCATGCACCCGCCGCGTCGGGCGCCATATATCATCGAGCCTTGAGCCAAAGTCAATCGGGCGGTGCCTCGCTGCCGCGTCGATATGACCGCGGCCGCTTGATCGAGAACAAGGAGCTGCGCGCGGTCATGATTGAGCGATGATGAGCAGAGGCTCGACCATGATCGCGCTGGATCCATTCGGTCTGACGCATCGATCATGGTCTAGATTTATGATTTGGTGCGTGGGTCACGTCCCGAAAGATTCCATTCGAGACGATCACACTCTGGGCGGCCGGAGGCAGCCTTCGAATGTTCAAGGCGGCGACGCGATCGGACCTCGAGCCGATCCCCGTGCTCGACACCGGGCCCTCGTTTCCCATCGAGACGCTGATCGCCGAGGGGGCGCGCGCGCATGCGCTCCTCGATCTCGCGACCGGACCCATTCCTTCGGCCGCGCTGCGCCAGCTCGACCGCGTCTCGCGCCGCTGGCTCGAGAAGTGGGACAACGCCCACCTTGCCGAGATCGATGCCGTGGCATCCCGCCTTGCGCGCCCCGGCGCCTACTTCTTCTCCGTCAATTACGAGTGGGGGTGCACGTGCCGGGTCGCGCCCGCTCCCGATTATCGCAGTGCGCGCCTTATCCGCGTTCTCGACTGGAGAACGCCCGGCCTCGGGAGACATATCCTTGCGGCCCGCGTGGCAGCCCCGGGTGGAACCTACGTTACCCTGACCTGGCCCGGCTACACAGGCGTGCTCAGCGGGATGGCGCCGGGCCGGTTCTCGGCCGCCCTCAATCAGGCGCCGATGCGCAAGGCCATCGGCTTCTACGTCCTGGACTGGGCGGCGAATCGGCGTCGCGTCTGGCGAATGCCGCACCCGACGCCCGCGCATCTCCTGCGCGCCGTGTTCGAGGACGCCAAGAGCTTCGCCGAGGCCAGGCGCATGCTGACCGCCGGGCCGATCTCGACGCCGGCAATCTTCTCCCTCGCCGGCTTGAAGCCCGCCGAAACGGCGGTGATCGAGCGCACGGAAACGGAAGCGCGCGTTCACGACGGAGCCAACGTCGCCGCCAACCACTGGCAGGCGCCCGGCTGGCGCGGGCGCGAACGTGGCATCGACAGCGCGGGGCGCGCCTCGATGATGCACAGGATCGTGGCCGACCTCGACCCGAGCTTCCCGTGGCTCGACCCGCCCATTCTCAACCCGCGCACGCGGCTCGTGATGGTGGCGGACGCGGCGCAAGGGCGTCTCGTCGCGCAAGGCTACGAGGACATGGCGCCCGCCACTCGCCCCCTCGAGCTTTCGGCCTGAGCGAGCCGCACGATTGGCTGGTGCATATCGCCACCCGCCGGGCCCGTGCTAGGGATAGATGGGGGATCAACACGGCGAGCCAGGCGGCCGCCTCACCGCTTATTCGCGCAGGGTCACGGGTACCAGACTCGGGAGTTCGTCATGACAGAGGACAAGGTCGAGCGGGAGATGGTGGACGACCAGATCCGCGCCATCAACGGCTTTTATACTCACTTCATGGTTTATGTCGGCGCGATTGCCCTCCTGATCGGCATCAATCTCGCGACCGGCGACAACTTCTGGGCGCACTGGGTGATGCTCGGCTGGGGTCTCGGCATCGTCATCCATGCGTATTTGGTGTTCGTCCGCAAGCCGCAGCGCCTTGCCGCATGGAAGGCCGCAAACCGCCGCTGAGACCCTCGTCCGGCGCCGGACTTGCGCGCGTGAGCATGAGTTCCGACTCGAGAATATGCCGGAGCGGTGCAGTCGCCTCCAACGTTTTTCGTGAAACACGAGCTGCTGGAATCGACCTCGGCCCGGTGAGGGCCAAGCCAGGCCCGAACATGGCGTCGTTCCGGGCCGGCAGCCGCTTCAATGGCCTGCCCGACAACCGTGAGCACTTCTACTTCGAGAATGATGTCGATCTCGTGCGCGTTGGCGTGAATTACAAATTCTGACGCCGAAAGCCTCTCCAGGCGGAGCCGGCGCGGCGAGGCGAGACTGCGTCTGGCTTACGCGGCAACGGCGCCCGGCGCGGTCGCGGGCACGGGCTTCCCTTGCGCCGCCCCGACGTCGAACCTCAGCGCATGATCCGCGGCGAAGTGGATCATCGCCCGCTCGGACAGCGCGGTGATGGTGAGCAGCGGGTTGACCCCGAGCGAGCGGGGAATGACCGCGCCGTCGATGACGTATAGCCCTTCGTGCACGGCGGTCGAGCCGCGCGCGCCGCCGTCGAACACCTGGCACTTGTGATTGACGACGCCGTCGCTCCGCCCGCGGCCCATGGCGCACCCGCCCAAGGGATGCGCCGTCGCGGGCTGGTGCCCCATCACGGTGCCTGCGAGCGGGTTCTTCACGTAGTCGCCGCCGCTTTCCTTGACGAGCGCCTCCAAAATCGCATCGAGCCGGGCGTACACGGACTCGTCCTTCGCCCCTGGCCAGGCGAGCGCCAGGCGATCGTCCTCGAGCTCGAAGCGGCCCGACGCGCTGTCGTGGGAGACGGCGAAGAAGGTCTGCAGGCTCGCGAATGGACCCCTGTAGACGCCGCTGATCAGGCTCTGCAGCGCGCCCAAGAGACGTCCGTTCGGCAGAAAGAGAACGGGCAGAACCGGGGCCAGAGCCGAGGGCAGCACGCCCTCCTGAACAGTGATCTCGTGCGCGAGATTTCGAGCATCGCGGATCTCGAGCTGGCCCGAGACGGCGGCGCCGATCTCGAGACCTTCGACTTTCGGGGGGTGGCCGACGCCGACGGCGTTGACCGGCGTCTTGGCGCCGTAGCCGAAGGCGATGATGTCGCCGTTGGCGGAGAAGCGCTCGCCCAGCCGGTCCGAGAGCGGCAGGCCCCCGTCGCGCGAGCGCAGCAGAATCTCGGTCGAGCCGAGCGTGCCCGCGGCGAGCACGATTACCGGCGCCTCGAGCACGAAGCTCGCGGTCTCTTCAGTCGCCACCGCGCCTCGAGTGGCGACCGCATGGACGTGCCATCCCCCGCCGGCGGCCCTCGCGACGCGGCGCACCGCGATCTCGGTGAAGATATGGGCGCCGTGGCGGTGGGCGTCCGGAAGATAGGTGAGGGCGACCGTATTCTTCGCGCCGATATTGCAGCCGCCGCAGCAGTCGCCGCAGCGGGTGCACGCGGGCTGGACGATGCCGGCCGGATTTGTGTTGGCGGCGAAGCTCACCGCGACCCGCGGCGCGACTGTCTCGTGTCCGAGCGCATGGCTGGCGGTGGCGAGCACGGCGTATTTCGTCATTTCGGCGGCGCGGGGGTCGCTCGCGGGCCTCAGCCACCGCTCGGCGCGCCTGAAGCCTTCCTCGAGCACCCCGTCCTGGGCGATCTGCCCGGGCCAGATCTCGTCGGCGAACACGCGCGGCTCGGGCCGCAACGAGACGCCAGCATTGACGAGCGAGCCGCCGCCCAATCCGCAGCCGACGAGCACGTGCATGTCCACGCCGAGGCGTACGTCGTAGAGGGCGGTGTCGGGGCCCATCTTGACGTGCCTGCCCCGGACCTGGAAATCGTTCTTGAGGTCGGGAAACCTGGCCGGGAACTCTCCGGTCAGGATCTCGCGGCCGCGCTCGAGGACGGCGACGCGCTTGCCGGCCCGCGCGAGCCGCGACGCGCTGACGCCACCGCCATAGCCCGAGCCGACGACGATCACGTCGTAGCGGCGCTGCATCGAGCTGAGCGGCCGGCTCAGTCTAGTCATTGGGGCGGATCTCCTCGGCCCTCGTGCGTAGCGCGAACGGCGGGGAGGTGGCAACGGCGGCCATGTCTCAGGGTGAGCGTGGCCCGGGGGCGCTTTGAGGATTGAGGGGCCGTGAGCAGCTAGCCGCCTGTGGCCACGTCGATGAGGAGCTTCATGTTGAGGACGACGATGATGGCGGCGACCACCGCGGCGGCGGCCGTCAGCCAGCGCGGCGCGACGAGCGCGCCCATCTTGGCGCGGTCGGCGGTGAACATCACGAGCGGGATCACTGCGAATGGGAGCTGGAAGGAGAGTATCACCTGCGACAGGATCAAGAGCTTCCCGGTCTCGCTCTCGCCGTAGAGGATGGTCACGGCCGCCGCCGGCACGATGGCGACGGCGCGGGTCGTGAGGCGGCGCAGCCAAGGCGGCAGGCGGAAATTGATGAAACCTTCCATGACCGCCTGGCCCGCGAGCGTCGCGGTGACGGTCGAGTTCAAGCCGCAGCAGAGCAATGCGATCGCGAACAGCGACGGCGCGATCGAGGCGCCCAAGAGCGGCATCAGGAGCGCCTGCGCCTGGCCCAGCTCGGCGACGTCGGTGCGTCCGGTCTTGTGAAACGTTGCCGCGGCCAGGATCAGGATCGAGGCGTTGATGAGCAGCGCAAACATGAGCGCCGCCGTCGAGTCGATGGTCGCGTACTTCACGGCCTGGCGCTTCTCGGCAAGGCTGTCACCGTAGGCGCGCGTCTGCACGATCGCCGAGTGCAGGTAGAGGTTGTGCGGCATCACGGTCGCGCCGATGATGCCGAGCGCTAGATAGAGCATTTGCGGATTCTTGACGATGTCGACCGTCGGCGCGAAGCCGGCGATGACGGCCCCCCACTCGGGGTCGGCGAGCGCGATCTGGATCGCGAAGCAGACGGCGATGACGCCCAACAGCGAGATGATGAGAGCTTCAATCCAGCGGAAGCCCACGTTCTGCAGCCATAGGATCAGGAACACGTCGAGCGCGGTCACGATGACGCCGATCTCGAGCGGGATGCCGAGCAATAGGTTGAGGCCGATCGCCGTGCCGATGACCTCGGCGAGGTCGGTGGCGCAGATCGCGAGCTCGGCAAACAGCCAGAGCACCCAGGCGACCGGGCGCGGGAAGGCGTCGCGGCAGGCCTGCGCGAGGTCGCGCCGCGTCGCGATGCCGAGCCGCGCGCACAGCGACTGCAGGATGATCGCCATGATGTTCGACAAGAGCGCGATGACCAGCAGCGCGTAGCCGAACTTGGAGCCGCCGGCGAGCGAGGTCGCCCAGTTGCCGGGGTCCATGTAGCCGACGGCGACGAGATAGCCGGGCCCCAGGAACGCCGCGAGCTTGCGCACGCTCGGACCGGTATCCGGCACGCCGATGGTGCGAAAGATCTCGGACAGCGGGGGCGTCTGTGACGCTCCCCGCCAGCCGGACCGGTGCGTGGTTGCCTTGAGGTCGAGCCGCATCTCCATGAATTGACAATAATGCAGTTGCAAATCATTTGCAATACGCACGTACGACGCGGCTGCGGGTTGAGCGGTTTTGCTGCGGTCGTTTCAAGCGCTCGTGATCCGGGGACGCTGGAATTCCGGCGCAGTCCTGGGGCTAATCGACGCTCCCTCCGAACGCCGGGCACAAGGCATCGGCCAAGGGCGCGGCCGGTGCAGCAAGCGCCGAAACGCTGTGCGCCTCGAGCAGTCGTTTTTCCGAGAACGAAGAGAATTCATACGCTGCTGCAGAACCTCTAAGAGCGCGCGCGGGGAAGGACGAGCCGAACGGGTAATGAGTGATTGGATGGGGTGGCGAAGGCCATCCCGACTCAAGCGTTAGCAAGACACTAAAGAGTTTGAATCAATCCTATGCGAGGAGCCCAGAAGGTCTGCGCGCTCCGCTTTTTGTTGATTGGGGGAGCGGGCATGACACCGCAACAGATCAAGCTCGTACAAGATAGTTTCAAGCACGTCGTGGCCATCAAGGAGCAAGCGGCCAGTCTTTTCTACAAACGCCTGTTCGAGCGCAGCCCGCAGCTCAGAGGTCTTTTCAAGGGGAACATGGACGAGCAAGGCCGAAAGCTCATGATGGTCCTCGCCACCGTCGTGGGCGGCCTCCATCGGCTGGAAGACATCGTGCCGACGGTGCGCCAGCTCGGCCGCAAGCACGCGACCTACGGCGTGAAGGACGACCATTATCCTCTCGTCGGCTCGGCACTGATCTGGACCCTGCGCCAAGGGCTGGGGGCCCGTTTCACCGCCGACGTCGAGGCGGCTTGGGCCGCCGCCTATACGCTACTGGCGCAGGCCATGAAGGAGGGGGCGCGTCAGGCCGAGACGCCCGCTGTGCCACGCGCAGTGCGCGTACCGGCGTGAGAAGGCACGCGGCCCCGGGTGCATGCCGCGCCCCCGTTCCCGGTCCGGATCGGGTCCGGTGAAAGCTCCGGCGGGAAACCAGACTAGCTGCCACAACACCGAGGCGTGGCTTGTGCTGCTCAGCGCATTACCGCTGTTCGTGGTCCCAGTTTACGCCCCTCACGGTTCTGCTGCACATGGCGTCACTGGCGAAGCTCAAGTGATCGGCTTCGCGTGCTGCAGTCACCGCAAGAGTGCCTGCCGCGGCGGAATGAGCCCAATTCGTAGGCTGGGCGGAGGCCGTCTGGGCGCCTTTGACTGGGGACGCTGGTTGGTTCGGCCGAAACCCAACACTTGCAAAGCAACAGAGGCTGGTGGGTTTCCCCCGGCGCAAGGCCGGGGTCAACCCGACTACAACCGAAACACGACGGCGCCGGCGGTCATGCCGGCGCCGGCGGCGCACATGAGGATGCGGTCGCCCGGCTTGAAGAGGCGCGTCTCGGCGGCCAGCGACAGCGACAAGGGGATGGTTGCCG